>DHGT01000055.1 GCA_002402905.1 Desulfatitalea sp. UBA4791
TGCGTGACCATCAGCACGGTGATGCCGCTGTCCCGGTTGAGCCCGGTCAGTAACTCCATGATCTCCACCGAGCGCTCGGAATCGAGGTTGCCGGTCGGCTCGTCGGCGAGCAGCACGTCGGGGCTGGTGACGATGGCGCGGGCGATCGCCACACGCTGCTGCTGTCCGCCCGATAGCTCGGCGGGGGTATGGTCCCACCATTGGTCGAGCCCGACCTTCTCCAGCGCCGCCATGCCCAGTTCGCGCCGAGTCTTCTTGTCCTCGCCGCGATAGAGCAAGGGGAGTTCGACATTCTCCAGCGCGGTGGTGCGCGACAACAGGTTGAACCCCTGGAAGACGAACCCAAGATAGTAGCGCCGCAGAATGGCACGTTGGTTGCGCGACAGCCTTTCCACGTGCACCCCCTGAAATTCATAACTGCCGCTGGTGGGGGTGTCGAGGCAGCCGAGAATGTTCATGGTCGTGGATTTTCCAGAACCGCTGGGCCCCATGATGGCGACGAATTCGCCGGCCTCGATGGCCAGATCGATCCCTTCGAGCGCCTTGAAGGCGGCCGGACCGCGGCCATAGCTCTTGGTGATGCCGGACAGCCGGATCAGCGGGCCCCCACTCATTTCGAACTCCCCAGCGTCTCGGTGATCACCGGCATGCCGGCTTCGAGCGATCCGCCGGTGATCTTGGTCAGGCGGCCATTGGTGGCGCCGGTCTGAACCTCGATCGCCAGGGGTCGGTTCTCCTGCAGGACCCAGACCCGGGGCGTGCCATTGGCGGCATTGGTCTGGGCCTTGGGTGTTTGCCGCGGCGGTCTGGGCATCAGGGCGCCGACCACGCCACGGCTCGTTTTCTTCGCGTTCGCCCCGCTTTCGGGCGGCGAGAAGCGCAATGCGGCGTTGGGCACCAGCAAGACGTTTTCGCGCGTCAGGGTGGTGATTTCGGCGGTGCCGGTCATGCCGGGCCGCAGCGAGAGATCTTGGTTGTCCACCGACAGCACGGTGAGATAGGAGATCACGCCGTCCTTTTCCTGGAAGCCATAACTGACCCGGGTGATGATCGCGTGGAACCTGCGCCCCGGCCAGGCATCGACCGTGAAGACGGCCTGCTGGCCCGTCTGAACCTGCCCCACGTCGGCCTCGTCCACATCCACCTGCAGTTCCATCTTCGCCAGGTCCTCGGCCAGGGTGAAGAGCACCGGTGCCTGGAACGAAGCGGCCACGGTCTGGCCCGGTTCGACTTCCCGGGACAAGACCACGCCGTTGATGGGCGAGCGGATGCTGGCCTTCTGGAGATTGGTTTCGTCCGATTGCAGATTGGCCCGTGCCTGGGACACGCTCGCCCGGGCGCTGGCCGCATTGGCCTGGGCCCGTTTGAGATTGGCTTCGGCGGTGTCCATCTCGCTCTTGGACGGCACCTTGCCGCCCGACAGCGCCGAAACCTGACGGAAACGCGCCAGGGCGGCGTCTGTTTCGACCACCGTGGCCTCGGACTGCAGCACCTGCGCCTCGGCCGCGATCAGATTGGCCCGCGATTTGGCGACCGCATCCTGCAGCTTGGACAGATCCAGGCGGGCCAATATCTGCTCCTTCGCCACCTGGTCATTGACGTCCACGAAGACCTGCTCGATGATGCCCGACAGCTCGCTGCCCACATCCACCTGATTGGTCGGCTGCAGGTTGCCGGTGGCCGACACCTTGACCACCAGGGTGCCGATGGCGGCCGGCTCGCTCCTGTAGCGCGTTTCGATCGATTGCTCTCCGGAACGCAAGAAGAAAAGAAAGATGCCGGCAATCAGGATCAAGACGGCAGCCAACCCGAACCAGAGGCGCTTGAAACGCCCGGCGGCGTGGCGGTCGACCAGTTGCTGAAGGTCGGGATTCGGTCTGTTTTGAGAAGTATGGGAATCGGTCATTTCATGTCCTTGCCGTCTTGGGGAGAATTGCCGGGCGACGACCACCCGCCGCCCAGTGCCTTGTACAGGCGAATCAACGCCAGCAGGCCGTCGGCGCGGGTATTGGCGAGGCTGTCCGAGACAGACAGCACGGTACGTTCGGTGTTGAGTACGGACTGAAAATCGATCAGCCCGGCGCTGTAGTTCTGGCGCGCCAGTTCGGCCGCATTTTCGGCGGACGCAACGGCGGATGACAGCGCCCGGGTGCGTTCATCATTGCGGGTAATGGCCACCAAAGCGTTTTCCACATCCTGCAAGGCGGTCAGCACCGCTTGTTCATACGCCACCAGCGCCTGCTCGCGCACGGCGTCCTGGATTTCCACCTGATTGCGTAGACGCCCGGCATTGAAGACCGGGGCGGTGATGCCGGCCAGGAGCGAGGTCGTGGCAGCGCCTCGATTGCCCAGCGCGCTGAGTTCCAGCGCCTCGACGCCGACGGATCCCGAGATTTTGAAGGCTGGATAGCGCGCGGCTTCGGCCACGCCCACACGGGCCGTTTCCGCCGCCAGTTTGCGCTCGACGGCCCTTACATCGGGGCGCTGACGCAAGGTGTCGGCCGGGATGCCCACGGCGATCCGCTCGGGGGCGGCGGGCAGCGGCGCGCTTTCGGCCAGTCGCGCATGCAGCGTTCCCGGTGGATGGCCCAACAGGATGTCCAATCGGTGTTCGGCTTCGGCCAGGCTGATCTCCAGGCCGGGAATCTGGGACCGCGTCTGCTCAAGATTGGTGCGCGCCTGTTCGACGTCCTGGCGGCCGACGAGTCCGGCCTGGTAACGCCACGAGGTGAGTTGCAGGGTTTCGCTCTGGCTGGCGAGGTTGTCCCGGGCGATGCCGAGCCGGGTCTGCAGGGCGCGAACCTCCACATAATTCAAGGCCGTTTCCGCTGCCAGGGAAACCCGGGCGTCGCGAAGATTCTCCACGGATGCCGCCAAATCGGCGTCGGCGGCCTCCACGCCCCGGCGCACCCCGCCGAAGACATCCAATTCCCAGGTGGCATCGAAGCCCGCGCTGTAGAGGCTGCGCGTGTCGCCGCTGCCGGTCTCCTCGCTCGAACGACTGCGCCGGGCGGTGCCGGAAGCGGTCACGCTGGGATATTGGTCCGATGCGGCCACGGCGCGGCGGGCCCGGGACTCACGCAGGCGGGCCTGGGCGTTGCGCAAATCGGGTGCGTTCTGCAACGATTCATCCACCAGGGCGGACAGCAAGGGATCGTTCAACCCCCGCCACCAGTGGCTCAACGTCTCCGTGGCGGCGGCATGCGTCGCCTGATAGGCGGCCGGATCGACCCGCTGCCACGCAGCCGGCACTTCGAGTTCGGGGGGCACGTAATCGGGACCGACGGTCATGCACGCCGTCAAGAGCGCGCAGGCCAGCAGAATCAACATGTGGTGAGGACGCAATGCATTCATACAGAAGAGTCTCGGGTATTCGGGTTGTGTGATCCGCTGAAACGAACCTTTTACACCCCCATTTGTAAAATAAAAAGAATTCTCGACGTTCGACCGTCCGGGCGTCGCCACCCGTTGCAACGTCACTTGAAACCCTTGGACGCTCGCCAGGGCAAAATAGTTTACGATTGAATGTATAAAATTCTTGGATGGGGTGGGCAAGCTGACACTTCGTCGTTGACGCAGCCGCATTCACGGTCTTCGAATGCCGAGTTTCCTCATGCGGCTCCGGAGGGTGCTGGGATTGATGCCAAGGACTCTAGCGGCGCCCCGCGGCCCCTCAATTCGCCACCCCGTCTCCTTCAGGCTCTGGACGATGAAATTTCGCTCCACGTCGACAAGAGACTTCACCTGCGGGGAATCAGGTTCTGTGCACGCGCTGGTGCCATCCGAGGCAATGGGGGTGACATCGAGGGGTTCGGTCAGCCGCAGCTCGGGGCCGTTGCTCACGATGACCGCCCTTTCAATGACATTGATCAACTCACGCACATTGCCGGGCCAATCATACGCTTCGAGCGCTTTCATGGTATCCGGCGGAATATCTTCAATGTGCTTGCCAAAGCGCTTGCTGAATTTTTCGGTGAAAAACTTCGCCAGCAAGGGAATATCCTCCCGCCGCTGCCGAAGCGGCGGGAGAGTCACGGGAAAGGCGTTGAGCCGGTATAACAGGTCCTTTCTGAACCGCCCCTGATGGACCTCTTCCTCGAGGTTTCGATTGGTGGCGGCGATCACCCGGACGTCCACCTTGACGGTGCGCGGGCTGCCCAGGCGCTCGAATTCTCCGTCTTCGAGAATCCTGAGGAGCTTGGTCTGCTGCTCGAGGGGCAATTCGCCGATCTCATCGAGAAAAATCGTACCGCCGTGGGCCAGTTCGAATCGGCCGATCTGCCTGGCGGTAGCGCCGGTGAAGGCGCCTTTTTCCCTGCCGAAGAGTTCGCTTTCGATGAGGTTCGCGGGCAGACCGGCGCAGGTCACATTGACGAATGGCTTATGCCTGCGGTCGCTCTCCGCGTGCAGCAAGTGAGCGAACACGCCCTTGCCGGTCCCCGTCTCTCCCACCAGAATCACGGTGGTGTTCGTGCGGGCGACCTGCCGGATCCTGTGCATGGCGTACTTGATGGGGTCACTCGTGCCGATGATCTCTCCGTGTCCCTCTTTCAATTTGATCTCACCACGAAGATAGATGTTCTCGGCCTCCAGTTTCTCCTTCAACGACTTGATCGTGTTGAAGGCTTTGCGGAGCTCTTTTTCAGCCGTATTGCGTGCTTCGGCTTCCTTCCCCAATTGCACCATTTTGTGCTCGAGCTTGTTCACCAGCCGTTCGTTATAAAGCTTGAGCATCTCCTCTTCCTGGAGGGGTTCAACTGGCAACGCCCTGTCGCGGCGCTGGGCAACGGCCATGACATCGCGGATTTCCGCCATTAAAACATCCGGTTCGCAAGGTTTTACGATGAAACGATCCGCACCGAGCTTGAAGGCAAGGGCCTCGTCCTTTGCGCCGGTATAGGTGGCCGTGTAAATGATGATGGGAACGTGGCGCAGGGTCTCGTCGGTCTTGATGTGCCGGCACAACTGAAAACCATCCATGACCGGCATGAGGATGTCGCTGATGATCAGATCGACCCGGCCGGCCGCGAGCCGTTCGAGGGCCTCGGCGCCGTTTGCGGCCGGCCGCACCTCATGACCGTTACCCCTGAGCAGCTGATCCAGAAAATAGAGGTTTTGTTCATTGTCATCCACGATAAGGACATTCATTGTGCCTCTCCGCTGTCCTCTCCAACCCCGGTCAAAAATATCGCCGGATCTCCTCGGCGAATGTATCCGGGTTTATCGGCTTTTCGATGTAGCCCGTGGCCCCGCCGGCCAAAATGCGGTCCCGATCCCCCACCATGGCATAAGAGGTCACCGCGATAATGGGCACGCCATCGAGTTCCCGATGCCGCTTGAGCTCGGCCATCACGGCATAGCCGTCCATTTCAGGAAGCTGAATATCGAGCAGTATGGCCCTGGGTTTGTGGTGCAGCGCCGATTGAATGCCGTCGAACCCGCTGCGCGCCCCGATAATCGCAAAGCCGTTCTTTTCGAGCAAAAACGTCATCAGATACAAATTTTGCTCATTGTCTTCGATGATCAGCAGCACGTCGCTCACGGTCCTTCTCCTGAGTTCATAGGCAAGTGAAGGGTAAACACGCTGCCTTGCCCCAAGCGGCTTTGCACCTCGATGACACCGCCCATCATTTCGACAATCTTTTTGGAGATAGAGAGCCCCAGGCCGGTTCCCTCGTATTTGCGGCCCAGCCGGACATCGATCTGGTGGAAGGGTTCGAAAATGGGCTGCAGGTGTTCGGGGGCGATCCCGATGCCCGTATCGGAAACCGACAGGCGGTATTGCCCGTTTTCGATGCGGCACGACACGTCCACGCGGCCTTTGTCCGTGAATTTGATGGCATTGTTGAGCAGGTTGAGGATGACCTGTTCCAGGCGGCGCTGGTCCGTGGTTGCGGTGGCCACATCGTCGGCGATGGCCAGGTTCAAATCGATGCTCTTTTTAGCGGCCGCCGGCGTGACCAGCCGGACGGTCTTTTCAATGGACTCCCTCAAGTCGAAAGCAGAGATCGAAAGCGCGAACTGGCCCGCCTCGATCTTGGAAATATCCAGTACATCGTTGATCAGCGCCAGAAGGTGCCTGGCGCTGCCCTGTACCATGCCCATCTGTTTTTGCTGCTCGGAATTCAGGGGCCCTGCCAACCCCTGCAGCAAAATGCCGCTAAAGCCGATGATCGAGTTGAGCGGTGTGCGCAATTCGTGGGACATGGTGGCCAGAAAGGTGGACTTGATCCGGTCGGCGGCCTGGGCTTTTTCCACGGCAGCGGCCAGTTGGGCGGTCCGCTGGACGATGCGTTGTTCCATCTCCCGGTTGATTTGCCTCAACTCCCGGGTACGGGCATTCACCTGCCGTTTTAAAAGAGCGCTTCCGGCAAGGCTCATCAACAGTACGGCGCCCAAGACCCACCCGAGTGTCGCCACCCATGCCGGCAACTCGTATTTGACATCCTCGGCGATCCATCGCTTCAGCGATCCATAATAGACCGATTGGGTATTGCTTTTCAGGTTCAAAAGATGGTTGTCAATGGTGTCCAGCAGGTGTTGGGGGCCGGATTTTGATGCCGCGAAAAACAGATTGGTGGGGTGAAACACCACCGTCGTATCCTCCAGTCCATGTTTTTGTGCGTGCACCAGCCCATAAAAACGGTTGGTGATGGCCGCGTCGCATTGACGCGCGGCGACCATTGCGAATATGGTTTTATAGTCCGGCACCGGGGTGATGGTCGCATTGATCCCGAATCCCGCAGTGAGTCGGACGAAGGCGGCCTCTTGCACCGAGTGGTCCAAAACCGCGATTCGTTTTCCATCGAGATCCAGGATCGATCGGATGCCGCTGCCCTTGGGGGCGTAAATCTGAAACCAGGAGGAGAGGACGGGCTCCTTGTGAAACGCATAAATCCGGTCCCGGTCGGCGGTATAGGCCACATCGGGCATCAGATCGATATCGCCTTTGGCCAGAAGATCCAATCCCTCGGTCCATGTACCGAACACATAGCGAAGCGTCCAATCTTCGCGCTCGGCGATGTGCTCGATGATGTCGATGAAAATGCCGGCCGGTTTGCCGGATTCCGCAACAAAAACCTTCGGCGCATTTTCATACACGCCGACGGTCACCACCGGGTCGTCGGCCTTGGCCGATGACATCCCGGGGAAAAACAGCATCAATATGAGAAATGACCATACTGGCGATAGCCGGACGCGATGATCCGCGAGTTCAAAAACGTCATCACACGGCTCCTGGCGGATGAAAGCCATGACGGGCTCAAGCTCCTGGTCGTTTGGACGCACACGAAATAATACCACAATCGATTTCAAAAATCGGATTTTGGAGATGGTTTGTAGTATGATCTTAAAAATTCATCAACATCCAACAGCTGATTGCAACATCCCGGCACTGAAACGATTTGCCGGAAATTGGGTTACCAAGAAAATTGATGGCTATGTAAAACGTCGGTGTCGAACGGCGCCGTCAAAATTGAACGCGTGCCGATTGGGCTGCACATTAATGAACAGATCACGAAAATGGATGAGGCGCGAGGGATTTGCCCTGGTCGCGGCAGCCGTCGTTCTCCTGTCGCCGGCACTGTGCCGGGCCAGCGCACCGGAGGGACAAACCACCGGCCAGAATGGCGCGGATGAAGTCGTCGAGGACCCGGCGTTCGAGGCGTGGCTGGTGGCGCTCCGCCAGGAGGCGCGCGGGAAAGGCATATCCGAAGCCACGCTGAACGCGGCGCTGCGGGATATCGTACCGATAGCCAAGGTGATCGAACTCGATCGCCGTCAGCCGGAATTCACCCAGACCTTCTGGGCCTATCTCGAGCTTCGCGTCAGCGATGAGCGCGCTAAACGGGGACGGCAGCTGCTGGCCAAGCATCGCGCCCTGCTGAATCGAATCCAGGCCCAATATGGTGTGCCATCGCGCTATCTGGTGGCTTTCTGGGGCCTGGAGACCAATTTCGGCGGCCATATGGGCAGCTTCCCGGTGATCCAAACCCTGGCGACCCTGGCCTATGACCATCGACGCAGCCAATTTTTCCGGACCCAACTCCTGGATGCCCTGCGGATTATCGACCAGGGCCACATCCTGCCCGATGCGATGACCGGCTCATGGGCAGGTGCCATGGGGCACATGCAATTTATGCCGGCCACGTTCAATCGACACGCCGTGGATGATAACGGCGACGGCCGCATAGACATCTGGGGCAGCCTTCCCGATGCCTTTGCCTCGGCAGCCAACTATCTGTCCAATATGGGCTGGCGACCGGGCCAGACGTGGGGCCGCGAGGTACGCCTCCCCGAGAACTTCGACCTGACGCTGGCAACAATGGAAAAAACAAAGGGCGTGGAAGAATGGTCGGCTTTGGGTGTACGGCGCGCCGACGGTGGCGCCTTGCCCAGGCGAGACATGGACGGTGCCATCGTGCTGCCGCAGGGCCGCAAAGGTCCGGCCTTTCTGGTCTACGACAACTTTCGGGTCATGTTGCGATGGAACCGCTCCATCAACTACGCCCTCTCCGTGGGCCACCTGGCGGACCGCATCGTCGGAATGCCGCCGCTTTCGACCGGCCGGGATGCGGCGCATGCGCCGCTGGCAAACCAGGAGATCAAAGAGATACAGCAGATTCTCAACCGCCTCGGATTCGATGCCGGCGCGGCGGACGGCTTGCCGGGCCCCCGGACGCGCGCCGCCATCCGCGCCTTTCAACGGGCCCATGGGTTGCCGCCGGACGGCTATCCGGCGCCCGACCTGCTCCGGGATCTCCGGCTCCAGGCACCGCCACCCCCTCATGAAGGGTAAAGAGGATATACAGGCTGGCACGCAAACCGTGCCATAACCATTGACTCGTCCGACCAAATCGACACCAAGGAGGTTTTAGAATTATGGAAAACTCAATTTCGAAGGACGTATTGAATCCACCCAACTGGAAAAAACCGCGCGGCTACGCCAACCTGGTCAAGACCACCGGCGGGACGACGCTGTTTGCCGCGGGACAGGGTGCGTTCGACGCCCAGGGCCACCTGGTCGGCGAGGGTGATATCTGCCTGCAATACGACCAGATATATAAAAACGTGCAAGAGGTCCTGGCGCTTGGCGGCGCCCAGATGACCGACATTGTGAGAATGACGATCTATTGCACTGACCGGGATGCATTTTTCGCCAGAGGAAAGGAATGTGGTCAAATTTTTAAAAAGTACTTTGGCGATTACTGCCCGGCAAGTACTTTTGTGGAGATCAACAAGCTGTTTGTCGACGGCATGCTGCTCGAAATCGAGGCGACGGCGGTCATCGGATAATCGGGCCGGGCAGGGACCCGGGACGCGGCGCGCCCGGAGTCCGGGATCTCCGATGGTTCGAAAGAGCTTTTCGGCTCCGGCCTTTCTATTTACTGAAACATGAGCCGAATCGGTCAGGCACCCGCCAACATCGACCGGCTGTCTCGCCCCAATTTGAGCAGGCTGACGATCAGCACCGTGAATTCGAGGCGTCCGAGAAACATGGCGAAAATTTCGGCCCACAGAGCGGCGTCCGGCATTCCAGCAGACGTCACACCCACGGAAAGGCCCACCGTTCCGAGGGCCGAGGCGAACTCGAAGAGCGCGTCGGATAGATCGTACCCGCAAGCGCACAGGACCATGACCCCGAGCAAGTAGGTGACCAGGTAGAGAAATACGAAAACCGCCACCTGGCGTACCCGGGCGTCGTCCACCGCCACGCGATGGGCGCCCTCCTGAACCGAGCAATCGATGACGGCGGTGCGCGGCAGAAGGGAGCGCCTGATTTCCCATACGAACAGCTTATAAAGGAGATAGATCCGAAACTGCTTGATACCGCCGGCCGTGGAGCAGGTCCCACCGCCGATCAACATCAGCACGATCAACAGGAACAGGCCGAAGGCGTTCCAATGCATGCCGCTCACGGTGGAAAATCCGGTGGTGGTCACGGCGGCCACGGTTTCGAAAACAGCGACCCGGAGTGCTTTTCCAGATTCAGGCCCGAGCTGAAGCCCAAGCTGGGACCCAAGCTGGGACCCAAGCTGTGAATAGATGCCCCGACTGGTCAGCAGAAACAGGGCGGCCGTTGCCAGGGGAATGACGATCACCAGAAGGCGGATCTCCCCGTTTTTCGCGACGATGCCGAACTTGCCGCGCCAGAGAAACCAGGCGGTCACGAAGCTCAGGTTTCCGAGCAGCATGAGCGGCACACTGACCGCCTCGATGGCAGGTGAATCCCAATGGCCGATGCTCTCCGGACGCGTGGAAAACCCGCCCGTCGATACCGCGGCAAAGGCATGGTTGAGGGCATCGAAGGCCGACATGCCGGCCCACCAGTAGGCCAGCGATCCGGCCAGGACATAAACCGTATAGATGGTCATGACCAGGCGGGCGGAGCGGCGCACTTCGGGGACGAGTTGCTCGCTTCGTCCTTCGGCGCTGGACAGCCCCACGCCGGTGGGGCCCACGATGGCCGACATCATGATGATGGCCAGTCCCGCGCCGCCAGCCCATTGCATCACGCTGCGCCACAGCAGGATCATGGGGCCGGCGCGGGTCACGTCCACGACCGACAGCCCCGTGGTGGTCCATCCGCTCATCGACTCGAAAAGCGCCCTGGAAAAGGTCAGCTCCGAAA
>DHGT01000141.1 GCA_002402905.1 Desulfatitalea sp. UBA4791
TTCTCGACCTGGAAGGCTACACCAAGCTGAACCTGGACCGGCCCGAGGACGAGGTCAACGCCCTGGTGGAACGCATCTTCTCCAGCTTCGTGGACCCTATTCACCGCTACCACGGGGATATCAACGAAACGGCAGGTGACGGTCTGATGATCATCTTCAAGGAGGACGACGCGCGCACCAATGCCGTCAACGCCATCAAGGCCGCCATCGATATCCAGGAGAAGAATCTGGCACTCAACCGTCAGCTCGGCCCCGGTGCCGATGCGGTCAACGTAAATATGGGGATCAACAGCGGCGAGGCCCTGGTGGGCATGACCCGCCTGAAAGGCACCCTGAGCATCCGCATGACCTACACGGCCACCGGATCGGTGACCAACCTGGCCGCCCGCCTGGCACAGCACGCCAAGGGCGGCGAAATCCTTTTCGCGGAAACCACCATGCAGATGATCCAATCAATGTGGCCCATAGAAGACCGCGGCACAGCCGCGCTCAAGGGCATCGACACGCCGATCCACATCTATGCGCTGCCGGAACCGGTGTGGTGCGGGGCGCAGGTTTGCAACCTTTAAGCCTGCATGTCAACTGGCCTAAAAAGCCCGAAGGAGCAGGAAATATGAAAAAAATTAAGCTCGGCGCGCAGACATTCGTCTATCCCATGCCCGCTTTTTTGATCGGGGCCGATGTGGCCGGCAAAGCCAACTTCATGACGGCGGCCTGGAGCGGCATCGCCAACAGCAGCCCGCCCATGGCCACCGTAGCCTTGCAGCACCATCGCCATACCCTGAAAGGTATTAAAGAAAACGGAACTTTTTCTATCAACGTGCCGTCGGTAGATCAGGTCAGGGAGACCGATTACTGCGGTATCGTCTCCGGCGCCCGTAAAGACAAGACCGGGGACTGCGCCTTCGAGGTTTTCTACGGAGAGTTGGAAACAGCGCCGCTCATCGCCCAGTGTCCGTTGAACCTGGAGTGCAAGGTGATTCACATGTTGAACCTGGGCAGCCACACCCTTGTGGTCGGTCAGATCGTGGAAACCCATGTCTCCGAGGCGTGCACGACAGACGGACTTCCGGATGTGGCCAAGGTGAAGCCCCTGATTTACAGCGCCGGCGCGGAAAAAGCCTATCACGGTGTGGGCGCTGCTCTGGGCCTGGCATTCAGCGCAGGAAAAGAGCTCAAGTAGCTCGTTCGAATGTTACCGCCCGCGATGTGATCATATGGGTCGATGCAAAGCATCCCTCTGGATATCCCGCGTTTCACACGGGTGAATGTTGACTGAACGTCTGAAAAGGGTCGGCGGGAGATCGAGGCCCTTAAAGAGAAAGCGGCGCTTCGGATGGTACCGAAACGCCGCCCCCATATGTTGCCGATAGCCTCGGTGTACGATCTAAACGGCCGTTTTTTGGCGATGGTTATCGCTGAAGACCTTCTCAGGAAGCGACATGATGGTATCCGGTTCCTGGGATGAAATAGTTCACTGCGAAGCGGGGCAAACCGCTTTTACGACGATCAGGCCAGGTCGAAGCGGTCAAGGTTCATCAGCTTGTTCCAGGCTGCGACAAAGTCATTCACGAACTTCTCCTGGGAGTCATCGCATCCGTATACTTCCGCCAGGGCGCGAAGTTGGGAGTTCGAACCGAAAATGAGATCGACGCGGGTGCCGGTCCACTTGAGTTCGCCCGTTGAACGATCCCGCCCCTCGAACACGTTTTCATCCGAGGTCGATTTCCACACCGTGCCCATGTCGAGCAGGTTCACGAAGAAGTCGTTGGTGAGCGCCTCTGGTCGCTGGGTGAAAACGCCGTGTCGTGTCTGCCCATAGTTGGTATTCAGGACGCGCATGCCGCCGATGAGGACCGTCATTTCGGGAGCGGTGAGCTTCAGCAATTGGGCCCGATCGATCAGCAATTCCTCTGACGAAACGCTGAATTTGGCTTTGAGGTAATTACGGAATCCGTCCGCCTTCGGTTCGAGTACGTGGAACGCTTCCACGTCGGTCTGCTCCTGGGTTGCATCCGTGCGCCCGGGCGAAAACGGAACGGTCACAGCGTGACCGGCGTTTTTAGCAGCCTGCTCGACGCCGGCGCATCCGCCCAGGACAATCAGGTCGGCGAGGGAAACCCGCTTGCCGCCGGACTGGGCGCCGTTGAACGCCTTCTGTATTCCCTCGAGGGTCTGAAGGACCTTCTTCAGTTGGTCGGGCTGATTGACCTTCCAATCTTTTTGTGGGGCCAGACGAATGCGCGCGCCGTTGGCACCACCTCGGTAGTCGGAGCCACGGAAGGTGGCGGCCGATGCCCAGGCGGTCGAAACCAGTTGAGATACAGTCAGTCCCGAAGCAAGAATTTTCCCTTTCAGGTCGGCGATGTCCGCTGCGTCGATCAGCTCATGGTCGGCAGCCGGCACCGGATCCTGCCAGATCAGCTCTTCTTCCGGGACCTCCGGGCCGAGGTAGCGTGAGCGGGGGCCCATGTCGCGGTGGGTCAGCTTAAACCAGGCGCGGGCAAAAGCATCCGCGAATTCTTCGGGGTTTTCCAGGTAGCGGCGCGAGATCGGCTCGTAAATGGGATCGAACTTCAATGAGAGGTCCGCCGTTGTCATCATGGGACGGCGCTTCTTGGACGGGTCGTGGGCGTCGATCACCATATCCTCGTCATCCACGTTCTTGGCCAGCCACTGATTTGCGCCGGCCGGGCTCTTAACCAGCTCCCAGTCGTATTTGAACAGCACCTTCAGATACCCCATGTCCCATCGGGTCGGATTCGGCTTCCATGCGCCCTCGATGCCGCTACTGATGGTGTCGCCGCCTTTGCCGCTGCCGAAACTGCTCTTCCAGCCGAGACCCTGCTCCTCGATGGCGGCGGCTTCGGGTTCGGGGCCCACATGGGTCGCAGGGCCGGCGCCGTGGCATTTGCCGAAAGTGTGCCCGCCCGCCACGAGGGCGACGGTCTCTTCATCGTTCATGGCCATGCGGGCGAAGGTTTCGCGGACGTCGCGTCCGGATGCGATCGGATCCGGGTTGCCGTCCGGTCCTTCCGGGTTCACGTAGATCAAACCCATCTGAACGGCCGCCAGGGGGTTTTCCAGATCCCGCTCGCCGGAGTAACGGCTCTTGGGCTTGTCGCTCGTGGCCAGCCACTCCTCTTCTGAACCCCAGTAGATGTCTTCTTCCGGTTCCCAGATGTCCGCGCGCCCGCCGGCGAAACCAAAGGTCTTGAATCCCATCGATTCGAGGGCGCAGTTGCCGGCGAGAATCATCAGGTCGGCCCAGGAAATCTTTCGGCCGTATTTCTGCTTGATCGGCCAGAGCAACCGGCGTGCCTTGTCCAAGTTCACGTTGTCGGGCCAGCTGTTGAGCGGGGAAAATCGCTGGTTTCCGGTACCCCCGCCGCCGCGGCCGTCGCCCATGCGATAGGTGCCTGCACTGTGCCAGGCCATTCGGATAAAGAGCCCGCCGTAGTGCCCCCAGTCTGCCGGCCACCACTCCTGCGAATCGGTCATGAGCGCATAGAGGTCCTTCTTCAGCGCCTGCAGGTCGACCTTTTTGAATTCCTCAGCGTAATTAAAAGCTTCGCCCATGGGGTTGCTCAGGTTCGAATGCTGATGCAGAACCTTGAGGTTCAACTGATTCGGCCACCAGTCGCGTATCGAGGTGCCGCCGCCGGCAATGGGTTTCTTCATTGCGCCCGTTACCGGGCACTTGCTCTCTTCACTCATAATGCCTCCTTCTTTCGCTTTTTTCGATTCATACACTACGCTTTCGTGATCTCTTGCTTCGGTGTCCACCCACCGGCCAACATCACGACAGCGAACCTATGGACGGGATTCATCTTTTTTTTGAAGATCGAACCATCCCATCTGTTCCATTGAAAAATATGAATATCAAATGATAATCACTACCAATAAAAGGTGAAAAAATATATTACGCTTTCTCTGATGCCATGCAATCGCTGCATATGCCGAAAAAGTCCAGGCGGTGACTCAAAATTTTAAAATGCGTCTCTTCGGCAACCTCTTTTTTCATGATGTCCATGCTATCCAGATCCGGATCGACGATTTTTTTACATCTGATACAAATGACGTGCGGATGGGGGTGAGGCTTGTTTCCATCGTACCGGTTGCTCCCATCCGGGAACCCCAATTCAAGAACCTCACCGAACGATTTAATAAGTAAAATATTTCTGTACACAGTTGCAAGACTCATTGTCGGAAAATCGCCTTTGATAAGATCATAAATATCTTCAGCGCTGGGATGGCCATGGCTTTTGGCGAGAATACCGACGATGGCCAGTCGCTGGGGTGTAATTTTGTGGCCATGATCCCTCAATTTTTGGACGATGGTCTCAAATCTCTCTTTAGGATCTGCCAACTGAGGTTCCTTTTCGCAATTGATAATTGTTATTAAATAACATCGTCTTTCCTTTCCGTCAACACCCATTTTGATGGGTCGCGTGCGAAACACTCAGTTTTCGCAACATAGCTAAGCCAACGTCTCCAAGATCTGGAAGTCGACGGCATTCTCGAACGCCACAATAAGCCCGGGCGACATGAGGTGCGGCGGCGGCTGGTACACAATAAAAGGGCAGAGCCTCAATCTAGGCCCTGCCCAATTCCAACCGCAACGTCCGCGGATCGTGATTCACTGCCTGTATGATGAAGCTCTGCCGTTGAATCTCTTTCAGCTAAAGTTTGCATCCTGCTCCATCTGCTTGTCCGTTTATGCACCGATTGATGAAGTAACCAAGTACCGATACGGTCAACATGATTCCGATCATAAGACACCTTCCTTTGTGCTACCCCTGAACGTCGATTCCCATATCACACCCCAGATGCTCGTCGGGGTTGTCGCAGTTGAAATTGGCTTCGCGGGTGTCTACGTGTCCTTCGTCCCTGTCGTCAAAGTAGTCTTGCACTTTATTGTCGGCCATGATGTCACCTCACTGATGGTTAATTTGTTTTGTGAATTCAGTCCTACTTCATTGGGCATAAATTACGTCAGCATGGAAGAGATGCAATACGGACCGAATAGGCGTAAATTGAGAGGCAAAACCTGCCATACGAAACCCAGGTCAGGCTGGTCATTTACGGCCCTGGTGCGGGAAAAAGCTATCACGGCATCGCCAGCCATGCGTAAGCGTTCAGTGCGGGGAAGGATCTCAGGAAGTCGCTTTATCCAGTGCCTTTTTGATTGCCGTGGCACACTGCTCGACGGTCTCGCGGATGGGCGCGGCAATTTCGTCGGGCAGCACATCGGTGATCCATACCAGACGGGTTCGGCCTTCGGTTTCAGCACAAACCTGGAACGAAGCGTTGTGGTGGGTGGCCCGGCCGCCGACCGAAGCGTAGGCGAGCCGCCGGTTTTGGTCGTCGATGGTGACGATCAGCTCGCGCACCACCAGGCCGTTGGCAAAGGTAACGACCCTGCAATTACCCTCCATGCGGGTATCCGCCAGGACACCCGGCACGAGGCGCGTGTGGACTGCGGCGACATCGCGGACCGCGTCCCAGACGTCTCCCGGATCCGCCTGGAGGAGGATCTCCTTGTAGATCGTGGCCACGCCGATAGTTCCTCCGTTTCTATTTTCTGCAGCAGATTTTTCCCAACCTGAGTGTCGTTTTGGCAATCTCCGCAAAAATGGTCAAGTGCACCCCAGGGCAACACCAGCGCCCATAGGAAGATGGGTTTCCGAAACTGGTCAGGCGCGCTCCGCGACACCCGCGGCGCGCACCATGGCGGCGATGGCCTCGTAGGACTGGGCTCCGACCAGACGCCTGCCGTCGATATGGAATGTGGGCACGGCCGTGATGCGCATGTCACGGCATCGCTGCCACTCCTGGTCCACGGCCTCCTTATAGCGTCCCTGGCGCACCGCCTGTTCTGCGGCCAGGGGATCCAACCCCGCCGCAGCGGCGATTTCAGCCAGCACATCGTAGCTCGCGATATTTTCGCCCCGGGCAAAATAGGCCTCGAAGACCCTCCGGTGAAAATCATGGCTGCATTCCTGGGCCTCGGCATATTTTGCCATCTCCTGAGCCCGACGGCTGTTGTAAGTCATGTCGCGTTCGGTAAAGGCTAGACCCAATTTCTCAGCTGTGGCTTTCAGGTGAGCCAAGACGGAAGGAATATCGATATCCCTACCGGCAAAAAGCGATTCCAGGCTCTGTCCCTCCTCAGGTGTCTCGGGATGCAGAGGAAAGGCGATCCACCGCACGCTCAAATCGAACTGTTTTGCGATGCTTTCACTACGCCCGGTAATGAAATAACACCACGGTCAGGTAAAATCGGAAAATATCTCCAAAGCGTGTATCATCGTGCCTCCGTAAATCCGTGATGGCTTGACCAATAGCAACCGGATCATCATAATACAAACGATCTCAAAAAAAACAACAGGTCAAAAAAACATGTTTTTCTTGATCGCCGGCGTGCAGCCCAGAAAACGGACCATCGACGCCACCCCGCGGCGCTGCCCGCGATGCGGGCTGAACCAGGCCGTCGTCCAACGGGTGGATCACTACTTCAGCCTCTTCTTCGTGCCCCTGGTGCCCGTCAAACGAGGCGAGCCGTTCTTGTATTGTCGACACTGCAAGGCCGTGGCGGGAGATGGCCGAGGCGTTGATTTTTCCCAGACCTCGCCGCTGGAAAAGCCGGGCGCCTGTCGGCGGTGCGGGCGGCCTCTGGATCCGGACTTCGTCTACTGCCCGCACTGCGGTGAGCGCCGGTGACCGGTATAATCGAGCTTAATCAAGACAGGAGGATATCATGGCACTCTACCTGGTCCAGCACGGAAAGAGCCTTCCCAAAGAAACCGACCCGGGAAAAGGTCTCTCCGAAGAGGGTATCGCCGAGGTTCAACGGATTGCCCAGGTGGCGGCCGGCTATGGCTGCAAGGTGAGCCAGATCCGCCACAGCGGCAAAAAGCGCGCCCGACAGACCGCGGATATCTTCGCGTCCCACCTGCACCCCCAACATGGGGTCACCGACATCGGCGGGATCAATCCATTGGATGACGTGGCTGCTTTCGCAGCCAACCTGCCGATCGATGACAATCTCATGCTGGTCGGGCATCTGCCTTTCATGGAACGACTGACCGCCTATCTGATCATCGGGGCCATCGAGCCGGCGGTGTTCAAATTTCAAAATGGCGGCATCGTCTGCCTCGACCGGCATCCGGACACCGGAAAGTGGATCATCAAATGGGCGTTGATGCCGAATATCGGTTGAAAAGAGAGTGAAGGATCGGGGTTGGTCTCATTGGCTTTGGCCGGATTGTTGCTCCAATTCAGATGATGGCAATACCTTTATCAGCACCCATTTGTGAGGACTGGATATGGCCAGCACAAGAGACATACGACCCAAAAAAGAGATGAGTCTCATAGGGCGGACCCTTCATAAGCGGCTAAACAGGCCTGTGGCGTCCTATGAGATGCGAATGGTCAACAACATGACCACCCTGTATCAGACCATTCGCAGGGGAGATATCGTGCTGGTCGAGGGCCGCGCGGAAATCAGTCGAATCATCAAACTGATGACCAACAGCACCTGGAGCCACTCGGCCATCTATGTGGGAGACGCCCTCGAAGGTTCGACCAATGAAAACGTCAAAAGGGCGCTGGAATATGCAGAAGAACCCCATCGCCGGCACATGCTTGTCGAGGCCGATTCGGTAACTGGCGTCGCCGCTGCGCCCCTGAAGAAATACGCCGAGGACAATATCCGCATATGCAGGCCCTTTGGTATCTCGACGCAGGATTTGGAGATGGTGGTCGCCGAGGTCATCACCAATCTGGGAAAGCATTATGACCACCGCAATATTCTTGATCTGGGCCTGATGCTTCTCCCCTCTTTCTTGAATCCTTTTAAAAAGAGAACCATCAAAGCCTGTTTGGGGGGCTGCTCGGAATACGAAGTGATTTGCTCCGGAATGATCGCCAAGGCGTTTCAAAAGGTCGGATATCCGATCCTGCCTGCCTTGTCGAAGACCCCGGATGCCACGAGATACGCAGCAAAGAACCCCTATGGCTCGGCTTTGATCATGCGTCATTACTCCCAGATCGTGCCGAGAGATTTCGATCTGAGTCCCACCTTCGAAATTATCAAACACAACCTTTTCGGTATGGATGGTTTCGATTATCGATCCATTTGGGCGAACGGTGGACAACCGGGGCAGCACCTTATGGGGCGCGACCTTTTACGGACGGCGACTCCTGCGGAAAGGACGGGCGACGATGGAAAAGGGAAATCCCAATAAATGGATCGGCAAAGCGGCCGTGGTCGGTCTGGTCGTGCTTGGCATCCTCGCCTTCCGATATCTCGAGCTGGGGCAGTATCTCTCTCTCGACTATATCAAGGCGTCCCAGGAAAGATTTCAGACACTCTACCAGTCGCACCGGGTGCTTGTGATTGCAGCCTACATGGGGATTTATATCCTGGTGACCGCCCTGTCCCTGCCCGGGGCCGCGGTGATGACGCTGGCCGGCGGGGGGCTGTTCGGTCTGGTCACCGGAACCGTGGTGGTCTCGTTCGCCAGCACCATCGGCGCCACCCTGGCCTGCCTCGTATCCCGCTTTCTGCTCCGCGAATGGGTTCAACAGAAATTCGGCGATAAACTGGCGACCATCAATGCCGGCATTGAAAAGGAAGGCGCGTTCTACCTGTTTTCCCTTCGTCTGGTTCCGATTTTCCCGTTTTTTGTGATCAATCTGGCCATGGGCCTCACCCCCATTCGGCTGGTCACCTTTTTCTGGGTGTCGCAGATCGGCATGCTGGCCGGGACCCTTGTCTATGTCAACGCCGGTAAGGAGTTGGCCCGGATCGATTCGTTGTCCGGCATTCTGTCGCCGGGGGTGCTGGTCTCTTTTGCCGTGCTTGGAGTGTTTCCGATCACCGTGAAAAAGCTGCTGGCACTTTACAAACGCAAATTACGTGTTGGCCTGAAAAAATCCGGTTGACCGGAATTGGAGACAGAACATGTCAAACAAAGCGCCAGACAAAGCAAAAGATAAACCCCTCGTGAGCCCCTGGGATGCGCACAATCAACGACTGGCGTCCCACGTCCATCCGGCGGACTGGGAAAACCCCAAACCCGCTTCGCGCTACAACCTGATCGTTATCGGCGCGGGAACCGCCGGCCTGGTGTGCGCGGCGGGCGCGGCGGGTCTGGGAGCCAAAGTCGCCCTGATCGAGCGCCACCTGATGGGCGGCGACTGCCTGAACGTGGGCTGTGTGCCATCCAAGGCCGTGATCCGGGCCGCGCGGGCCGCCGCCGCCGTGCGCGATGCGAGCGAGCTCGGTGTGCATGTTCCGGAGGGCGTAACGATCAATTTCGGTGCGGCCATGGAACGCATGCGCCGGTTGCGGGCGGACATGGCCCCCAACGACTCGGCGAAGCGTTTCAGCAAACTGGGGATCGATGTATTTATCGGCGAGGGCCGATTTGTCGATGCCCAAACGATCGAGGTCGCCGGCGAGCGGCTGGCCTTTAAAAAAGCGGTCATTGCCACCGGCGCGCGGGCCGCTGCGCCCCCCATCGACGGATTGGACCAGGTGCGCTACCTGACCAACGAGACCGTTTTTTCCCTGACCGAACTGCCCAGGCGGCTGGCCGTCATCGGCGCCGGCCCCATCGGTTGTGAAATGGCCCAATCCTTTGCCCGCTTCGGATCGGAAGTATTGCTGGTGGAAACCGCGCACGTCATTTTGCCCAGGGAAGACGCCGACGCCTCCGGCATCGTTCTTAAGTCCATGCAAAAGGACGGTGTGAAGTTTCTGTGTTGCGGCAAGGATCTAAAACTGGCCAAGGCCGATGGCGGGAAGATGCGCCTGGTGGTTGAATCCCACGGCAAAGCGTATGATGAAGTGGTCGACCAACTGCTGGTCGCGGTGGGGCGCGCGCCGAATGTCGAAAATCTGGAACTTCAAGCCGCAGGTGTCGCCTTTACCGGGAAAGGCGTGCAGGTCAACGACCGCCTGCAAACCACCCAGCCCAATATTTACGCGGCCGGCGACGTCTGCTCGCCCTATCAATTTACCCACGCAGCCGACTTCATGGCGCGCATCGTCATTCGCAACGCCTTGTTCTTCAGCCGCTCCAAGGCCAGCGCACTGACGATCCCCTGGTGCACCTATACCGAGCCCGAAATCGCCCACGTCGGGCTATACGAAAATCAGGCCCGGGAGCAAGGCATCGACATCGATACCTTCACGCGGGAATTGCGCGAAGTGGACCGCGCGATTCTCGAAGGCCACACCAATGGGATGGTGCGGGTCCATGTGCGCAAGGGCACGGATAAAATCGTCGGCGCCACCATTGTGGCGGCCAACGCGGGCGACATGATTTCGGAAATCACACTGGCCATGACCCACAAACTGGGTCTCGCGCACATCGCCAACACCATTCATCCTTACCCGACGCAGGCGGAGGCGATCCGGCAAATTGGAGACGCATACAATCGCACGCGGCTGACGCCCGTTGTCAAATCCCTTTTTGCGCGATGGATGGCCTGGTGCAGATAAAACGGAGGCCGAATGACGTTATTCCCTAAAACGGTTTTATACGTGCTGCTGATATCCAACCTGTCGTTGGCCGCCGGCCTGCATGCCGCCGAAGAGGTTTTTCTGCGTGAAGACTTTGAAACCCTCGACGCCTGGGAGCCTGTGTATTTTCGCGGTATCGACCGGCATACGGTTTATACCATCCAGCGGCAGAAAGGGTTGAACGTACTGGTTGCAAGGAGCAATGCCAGCGCCTCGGCCATGGTTCACAAACAGGCGTTCAATGTCGCCGAGTTTCCGATCCTCCGCTGGCGCTGGAAGGTGGATAATGTCTATGACAAAGGAACATACCAGCTCAAATCCGGGGACGACTATCCCATCCGGGTGTATGTCCTGTTTGCCTATGACCCTGATACCGCGGGTTTCGGCATGAAGATCAAGTATGAATTGGCCAAAGCCCTCTACGGCCGCTATCCACCGCACAGTTCCGTCAACTATATCTGGACCAGCCGGGCCGACGAAACCGATCCCGTTGCCAGCCCCTTCACAGGTCGCTCGATCATGATCCCCCTCCGGAACGGCCCGCAAGACATCGGCCGGTGGGTGGAAGAGACCGTGAACGTGCTGGAAGACTTCAAGCGCACTTTCGGCAGCCATCCGCCGGCTGAAGCGTCATTGGCCATCATGAACGATTCCGACAATACCGGTGAGAGCGCCACATCATACATCCAGTTCATCGAAGTACGGAAGAGAGCCCCCGACGGCAAAGATGCGCGACAGGAGTGATAAAGCCGGCTTACGGATGTCCATGCCGCCGAGATCACTGTCACCATCGCCCAAAAGGCCCTGTCGGACTTTTTTAATCACATCAAGGACACGGACCTGGATTTGCCTGAGGCGCCGGAAATATTAGAAAGGAGTCTCCCATGAAAACATTTTATGCCCTCGTGGCCATCGTATTTTTTGCGACATATTCCATCGCCGTTGCAGCGGATGGATTGGTTGAAGTAAAAAGTCCTTATAGCGTAAAAGAGACAGTAGACCGGCTCGAAGAGATCGTTCAACAACGCGGGTTGAACATATTCGCCCGGATCGACCATGCCGCAGGCGCGGTGAAGATTGGCCAATCGCTTCGGCCGACCGAACTGCTCATTTTTGGAAACCCGCAGGGCGGCACGCCTTTAATGGCGTGCGCCCAAACAGCGGGTATCGATCTGCCGCTCAAGGCGCTGGTTTGGGAAGATGCATCCAGACAGGTTTGGCTCGGTTACAACGACCTGACCTACCTTGCCCAACGCCATGCCGTCACAAATTGCCCGGTGGTTGAAAAGCTGCGGACAGCGATGGCGGCCATCGCCGAAGCAGCGGTCGCTCCCTAAGAAGTCGGCTGTTCGACCTCTCGTTTGTCAAACAGGCAAGGACAATAATCAAATGATACGCCGAATCGTTGTGATGACTCAACCGCGCCGGTTGCTGAACTGGCTGATACCCGGTATTTTTTTCCTGGCCTGGCTTGTCGTAAGCGAAACCGGCCTGGCGCCGCCCTATCTGCTGCCGCACCCCAAGGATGTTTTGGCGACGGCCTCATCCTATCTCTTCGGTGATGTCGGGCAGGCGGCTTATGCGGGCCGGTTTTTCGAAGACTTGACGGCCAGCACCACGCGGGTGCTGCTGGGGTTTGGGCTGGCAGTGATCGCGGGCATTCCGCTGGGGGTTCTCTCCGGCAGGTTGGCTTTGGTGAACCATCTGTTGAGCACGACGATCAACGCCCTGCGGGCGGTTCCCGGCATCAGCTGGCTGCCGCTGGCCATGGTCTGGTTCGGTATCGGCATCAAAACCACCGTCTTCCTGGTGGCCCTGGCGGCCTTTTTCCCGATTTATCTCAATGCCGAAGCCGGCGCCCGCCAGGTCAGCCCCACCTTGCTTCAAGCTGGCGCCATGATGGGGGTGCGCCGCTTGCGCGGCACGTTCGCGATTCTCCTGCCCGCGGCCATGCCCAGTATCATCACCGGCCTGCGCCTGGGCATGGGGATCTCCTGGGCCTATCTGGTTTTGGGCGAGTTGACCGGCGTGACCAACGGATTGGGTGCGCTCATCATGGATGCTCGCATGCTCGGCCGGATCGACATCATCGTGGTGGGCATCATTTTGATCGCCCTCATCGGCCGGCTGTGCGATGTGGGGTTGCACTACGCATTGCGTCTGAGCTTCAAAAGCGCCCGGAGGATACCTTGAAACCCCGTCTTCAGATCATCTCCGCAGAACATCGATCGGCGGCTTCGCCGGTGGTTCTCGACGTCGAACAGGTAAGCAAACGTTTTGTCACCAACGGTTCGGGAGACATCACCGTGCTGCAGAATATCAGCTTCACGGTCCGGCGTGGAGAATTCATCTGCATTCTGGGGCGCAGCGGGTGCGGCAAATCGACCCTGCTCAACATCCTGGCCGGCTTCATGCCCCCCAGCGCCGGTGTCGTCCGACTCAACGGGAGACCGGCCGGGCACCCTGGTCCAGACCGCTGCGTGGTATTCCAGGAGGACGCGTTGTTTGCCTGGCTGACCGTCAAGGAGAACATCGCCTTCGGTTTAAAGGGGC
Organism: Desulfatitalea sp. UBA4791; assembly: GCA_002402905.1. Classification (GTDB taxonomy): domain Bacteria; phylum Desulfobacterota; class Desulfobacteria; order Desulfobacterales; family Desulfosarcinaceae; genus Desulfatitalea. The sequence continues at coordinate 13,088 of DHGT01000141.1, forward strand.
GTGCCATGACCCGCCGGGAAAAAGAGCGGGAGGTGGATCGTTTCCTGTCGCTGGTCGGTTTGACGGATTTCGCAGACTATCTGCCGGCGGAAATCTCCGGCGGCATGAAGCAGCGGGTGTCTCTGGCACGGGTGCTCATTCTGCAGCCCGAAATTTTGCTCATGGACGAGCCCTTCGCCGCCCTGGACGCCCAGACCCGCGAGGAAATGCAGGATCTGTTGCTGCGGCTCTGGTCCGAGCTGTCCCACACCATTGTTTTCGTGACCCACGACGTAGGGGAAGCGGCGCTGTTGGCCGACCGGGTGTTGTTGTTCGACCGGGCGCCGGGCCGCATCAAGGAAGAGATCCGCATCGCGCTTCCCCGGCCGCGACAGAAAGAGGATGACGGCTATTATGCCCTGTGCCGATCCATCACCGCGAAAATCAAAGCCCTTTGAGGGAGTTTGATTGAATAGGCAGTCGTTTCATGAGGCGCTTCTGATTCCCCGTCGATAAATGGCAAAGGCTTTGGACGCATCGCGCCGGATGCGGCCGACGTCCCCGGCCAACAGCGATTGCATCACCAATCCCTGGATGGTGCCGATGAACAAGGTGGCCGCCGCCCCGGTATCCAGACCGGCATCGAGTTCTCCGCACGCCTTGCCCTGTTCGAACAGCCGGGCCAGACGCTCGCCGTAACGGCGGATGAGGGTTTGCGCCATGCGCTTGGGGCCGGTTTCCTCGCCGCGCTGTAATTCGCTAAACAAGATTCGAGGAATGCCCGGATGCTCGGCGATAAAGTCCACGTGCGCCACAAACATGCGTTCAAGGGCCGCAAGCGGTGACGGTGCGGCCTGGACCGCGGTTTCGATCCGCGACATCAACCGTTCGGCCACCCACTCCATGACGGCTTGAATGATGGCATCCTTGTTCGGGAAGTGTCGGAACAGCGCCCCCTGGGTCAGTCCCATGCGCTTGGCGATGGCCGTAGTGGTTATCCCGCTGGGGTTTTGTTCACTCGCCAACTCGACGACGGCCTCTATGGTCACTGCCCGACGCTCCTCTGCCGGCAAATGTTTGATCGGCGTATTCATGGATGCCTCGCTAAAGTTAGTAATTGATTACTATCTTAAGCCAAGGCACGGCTTTGTCAACACGGGAAAACAAGAACTGCTATCAGTGTTTGGTATTAACGAACAGATAAACACGCCGGCGCAAGTTCAGCTGCATTATTTTCCTATTTAATTCTTGACCTTTAGATCACATGACACTACAAGTCCGGCATCTCACCTATGTCTTTAACGTTGGAGTGAAAATGAACAAGCTCGAATTGATATCGAAGTTGGGGGAGGAGCAAGGGCTTTCCAAGGCGGAATCCAAGAACGTGGTCGACCTGTTTTTCGACCGCATATCCGAGGCGCTCATAAAAGGCGACCGCGTGGAGATCCGCGGACTGTGTTCCTTCAAAGTCAAAGAATACGAAAGCTACACGGGGCGCAACCCCAAAAGCGGGGAGATTGTCAAGGTCAAGCCCAAGCGACTGCCGTTTTTCAAGGTAGGTACCGAATTAAAACACCGCGTGGATGGTGAATAGCGGCTTTGACCACAACGGCCGGTTCGGGACTTGCACACTTTAGAATGACGCCCTGCCTGGCATATCCCCCATGGCACACCACCCAAAAATGCAGAGCCTCGATCGAAGCTCTGCCTTTTTCATATGCCGCCTCACCAGGGGACTCAATTTAATTGCCTGAGAGATGAAGCTCTGCCGTTGATATTGTCCTGTGATTGCATGCCACACGGGGCGCGACGCTGCTGTTCGCCAAGGAGCGAACCTTTCATTTTCCCGACGCCTGGGCGCAGTGCGGCTGTTTCATCGGCCGTAACAAGACGGCGATTTTCAACCATGCCGAACTCTGCGATCACTTGCCTGTGGCCGTGGAGGGCATCATGCTGTTTTTAAAGAAACACGCCACGCGCGGCGCCGATATCTCCAACATCCGGCGCCGGGATGTCTGGAGCATTGCCCTGACCATCTTGCGCGAGGCGGTGATCAACGCCCTGGTGCACGCCGATTATTCCCAGCGCGGCGCCCCGGTGCGCATCGCCTTTTTCGACGACCGCATAGAAATCGAAAACCCGGGAATCCTGTTGCCGGGCTTGACCATCGAGGACATGAAACAGGGCCTCTCCAAGATCCGCAATCCGGTCATCGCCCGGGTTTTTCGCGAACTGGGACTAATCGAACAATGGGGCAGCGTCGTGCGCCGCATGTTTCGCGAGGCCCGGGAGCAAGGCTTGCCCGAGCCGGAGATCCTTGAAATCGGGATGCGGGTGCGGTTTATTGTTTGGCTGGCGGAACACCTGCCCGTGGAAGGGCCGTGCGTACAAGTCGAGGCCCAAGTCGATATAGACATTCTATCCGCCTGTGCCCGAATTCCCTAATCTTCTGCGGAAATAGCGGCTGAGCTGGGTCATCGTCAACTCAGCGGGAATCTGCGCAAAGCCCTGCCACGACTTAAAAGCTCCGGATTATTGGAATATATGATCCCGGATAAACCCAAAACCCGCCTGCAGAAATACCGTCTGGCGGAAACGACGCCGGCACGATCAGCGATGCATCGGTCGCGGCGGGCAATGGGCTCAGGGTGGTGCTGGGAGCACCCAGCGGCAGGGTGACATCGATCACCTGGACGCTGGCGGGGACGCAATGATGAATCGGCGGCAGTTTTTAAAACGGGCCTATCATATTGGAGGGGCCGCCGCCCTGGCCAGCCTGGGGCTGTCCCCTCGGGCTGTTGCGGAGTCCGTGCGCGGATCCGGCGGCGGCACAGGGTTCAACTGGAGCTCGCACCTCGCTTTACATCTACAGATGGACAGCACCCACGGCATCACCTGGGACGAGGTGTCGGGGTCGGCCCTGATGGCCGATCCCAGCGCTTGCGGGGTGGATGCTGCTGATTTTAAGCAGGGCAACCAATCGCTTGATCTTTATGCCATCGATATCGAGCATCTTTATGTCAGCGATGCCAAATATCCGGCCGGCGCACCGGGCAAAAGCAGCGGCGGATCCCAGGATTTTTTGATATGCTTCTGGGTAAAGCTTGATGATAAATCCGCTGGTCATATGTTTATTTCGAAATACAGGCCATTGACCGGTGATCGTGGGTTTGCCGTCTTTTATGACCCGACCAACGACTATTTTAAAATCTGGTTAAGGGATGCAGCCGATTCGACTACATTATCTGAGGAATTTACCCAGTTTCATCCGGTCATCGATGCCTGGTACCATTTCGGCTTTTGACACTCCACCGTCCTGGACAAGGCCGGGCTGCGGGTATGGGACGACACAAATGAAATCGTCTACAACCAATCCTGGGATTGGACCGGCGGGCTGATGCTCAACGGCCAGCCGTTTTCCGTGGGATACAATCTGTTTGACTCGGGGGCCGGCCAGTTGGCCCATGATGGACAAATCGACCAGCTTTTGATTTATAAGGCGGTGGACGATTCCGCAGAGTCTGCCATCACTAATGAAATAGATTCGCTTCGGCAGGGAGGTGCACCATGACGAACAATACCTGGAGAATGATCCTGATCGTTCTCGTTGCGTTTTGCGGATGCGTGATTTTTGCGCTCTCGGCCCATGCCGATATCATGTGGTCGGACAACTTCGACGATAAGCCCGATGGTGAAATGTCGTGCAGCCTGTCGGGCGGGGCCTGCGCCGCGCCCGCAGGATATACCTATATGTATGGCGATCCGGAAAACGCCCCGGCGCAGGGTGCAACGCAAATCACCACCGCGGCCAACAACAACAATAAGGTCACCGGGAAGAATAAACGCGGGTTTAGGATCAACCTGCCCGATAAGACCTTCCCTGACCAGGAAAACAAGTTGTCGGTCACATGGGGATCTTCCCACGGCAAGGTCTATATCCAGTGGGATGAAAGAGACTCGCGTGACTGGCCCGACAGCAGTTACCAGAAACTGTTCCGACTGCCGGCTTCGAACCAGACGACCATCCCTGAGTGGAAAGGCCGCAATTTCGCCATAGGATTTTCGCCATTTAACGGTAAGGAGGGCATCGACCATTTAACCTGGAGCAACTGCCGGCTGGGCATCGAGGTTTCGATCGGAGACTGGCACACTTACGAAATCATGCTGGACATGCCCAACCAGAAGGCCCAGCTATGGGTCGACGGCGTGCCTTACGGAGAAAAAAAAGCCAGCGGGATCAACACATCCTGGACCTTCTCATCTTTTGAGATCGGCGGCAACCAGCACACCTATCCGGACAATCCGGATCCCGGCGAGTACCGGGATTATGACAACGTCAAGGTGAGCACCACCTATATCGGCGTGAACACGGACAGCACCGCCCCTACGGTGAAGGCCTTTGATATTCCCGCCAGCTCCAACAGCCTGACCGTCAACGTGGCCATCTTTGAGGCAACCGACAACGTCGGGGTGACCGATTACCTGATCACCGAATCGGCTCAAACCCCTTCCGCGGACGACCCGTCCTGGTCCGGATCCCCCTGGACCGAGTATGTGTTCGGCTCGGCCGGAAGCAAAACGCTCTATGTCTGGGCCAGGGATGCGGCCGGCAATATCAGCAGCAGTTTGAGCGACACAGTGAGCATCACGATAGTCGAATACAAAGGCAAGCATTTATCGAAATGGAGCGAGAGCAGGGAAATAAAGCGTATCGGAGAGGTATGGGCAAAGCGCAGTCAGGGCAGGTGCCACTTTGTTTGGGTGAATGATCGCAACTGGAGACAGATCAGAGAGGCTGCAGCTTAGACAACAAGTTGAAACACAGGTTTCAAACCTCGCGGCGCGTTACAAAATTCGAGTGCTAAACCATCCGGCACGCAGTCTAAGACCATCCGGCGCGTTACAAAATATCTGCGGGCACAATTTAGGCACATTGACCCCTTTCGAAAACCAAAAAGGGGCCGCCCGATGAAGGCTAACCCCTTGATTTTTTAGTGGTGCCGGAGGTCGGAATCGAACCGACAAGGGCTTGCGCCCGGCGGATTTTGAGCCCCTGCGCAGAACGGCCCAAAAACGCTGATTTTTCAACATGTTAATATCATTGATAGTTTGCATGGCGTTTTTGTTTTTCTTAGGTATCCTTTTTTAATATTTGACCTTGACGGGCACAGAATGGGCACAATTTCTTGAAAACGTTTTTGTTCAACAGCTGATATCGTGGAAAAGTAAAACTGAGGAGTATATGCGTATCCTATCAACTTTAAAAACTCATTTGGCCGTTTTGTTTGGACCTCCAATCTTTGACATCAAAAAACTGGAGGAATCCACCGCCGATCTTGAGGCACACATCGAAAAAGCCAGAGCCGAGTATCACGCGATGGTAGATTTTATCGAGCTTGCGCAGAGCACGATGCACGGTTCAGGTGCATTTTTCTGGTATAAGGACCTATCCGGCCGATACAAATTTGCAAGTCGCGCCATGGTCAGCAGGCTCCTTCTCCCCCAAACAGCAGCTAAATCTGACGACACGGATGTCCCACAACTTGTTCTGGGTAAAACCGACCAACAGCTTGCGGCCGAATATAAAGATTCCCATGATGGCCGCAGCACTTTCCATAAGACCCTTTCGATCGCCGATCAGTATACCCTGCAATGCCAGAAGCCTTCGTCATTCTACGAAGCGGGACTGGTGGATGGAACACCGGTCTGGATGCAATCCGGGCGCACGCCGGCATACGACCAGGATGGCAATTTAACTGGGATCAGCGGTTGGGGTACTGACAGTACCGACATTTGGTGTCACTCGCTTCCCGATGTTCAAGATTGGGCCCGCAGTGGCAAGGCTGTCGAGCTTCATCCGTGTGTTTATCTAAAGACCACCCTCCAAGGGACCTGATTCGTCAAATATGCCAACTCCCATTTGCCTGGAATAAGTCAACGGTGTCGAGCAGCCGTTTGGTCCGTCTATCAATAAAAACGGGTTTTGTCTCCTGGTGATATGGTTGCACAAGGAGCAGGTCCGCACGCGATGGCCGGCCGCTCCGTTTCTTCACCGAAGCCAAATACTGCGAGAGACCGCATGCGCGGTGGCGAGAGCTTTAAACCTTTCCACGCTCTTTAGTCAAAACCCCGACCCTCGCCTTTTTCCTCATAGGTGACCCCGTCGCGGATGTGATAGATGCGTTTGAAGGTCGGGATGATTTTCTCATCGTGGGTGACGACGATGATGGCGGTCTCGAACTTCTGAGCCATGTCGTTTAAGATCCGGATCACCGCAAGCGCCCGCTGGCTATCCAGCGGAGCGGTCGGCTCGTCGGCCAGGATCACCGGAGGCTGATTGACCAGACCGCGGGCGATCGCCACCCGCTGCTGCTCTCCTCCGGACAGTTGCGCGGGCATGGCCTTGGCGCGGTGATGCACATCAAGTGCCCTTAAAAGCTCCATCGCACGGCTGCGTGCATCGGAGTTGGATCTTCCGGCCAGCATCGATGGCAACGCGACGTTGTCGGTGACATCGAGGAAAGGAATGAGATAGGGCGCCTGGAAAACGAATCCGATCCGGTCGCGACGCAGGGCACGAATATCTCGGACCTTCCAGGCGTCGTCATAGATAAGCTCGTCGCCCAGGGCCATCTGCCCGGCGGTCGGTTCGATCACCGCCCCCAAACATTTAAGCAGCGTGCTCTTTCCGGACCCCGATGGGCCGATGAGCCCCACCACCTCGCCGGGGCCGACGCTCATGTCCACGGTTTTCAGGGCATCCACGGCGGTGTCGCCACTGCCGTAGCGCTTCTTCAACCCCTTTATGAGAATGCCTTTCTGAGTCATCTCAGCCTCCAATGGCCTCGGCGGGATCCACCTTGAGGGCGGCATGGATGGCCACGATACTCGACAGGATGCAGATGGCGACCACGGCCGCAAAACCGGCGACCGAATCTTTGGGCACAAGCAGGACATGCTTGGGAAAATAGGGCGCCCCGAATGTGGCGGAGATTTTGCCGACCACAAATCCGATCGTACCCAGGGCAATCGCCTGCTTGAGGATCATGGCAGCGATGGTTCGATTCCTGGTCCCGATCAGCTTCAACACGGCGATCTCGCGGATTTTGCCGATGGTCAGGGTGTAGATGATAAACGCCACGATGGCGGCGCTGACCACCGCCAGGATCACTAAAAACATCCCGATCTGTTTGGCCGAGGTGGCGATCAGCTTGCCGACCAGGATGGCTTCCATCTGGGCACGGGTGTACACCGTCAGGCGCTGCCACCTGCGGATGGCCTGGGCCACATCCTCGGGAGCGTGGGCGCGTTCGACCTGCACCAGGACCGCGTTGACATAGGGACTGCTGGTTTGGGAAGCGATCACCGCATCGAGCACGCCGGGGGTCCCCGGGTTGTTGAAGACCGGGTTTTCCGACGTGCGGCGGCGCTGCTGCCGGATGGCATCGTTGTCTTTGAGAAACTGGGCCTCTTGCGCATCCTTTAGGGGGATGAACACCATGGGGTCTCCATTGGAAGAGACCATCCGGCGGGTCAACCCGACCACGGTGTAGATGTTGCGGCGTATCTTCAATCGGTCCCCGAGTTTGAAACCGGTGGCCGCATCGGCCACGGCCTCATAGTGGCCGCGTGTGATCTGGCGGCCGTCGACCAGATAAGGGGGCCAACCGGGTGTTCCAGGCCCGTCCGCGCCGATGCCGGTCACCATGGCCCGCACATCGCGCTCGCCCTGGCGGACCTGCATGGTCAGGTAGGTGACGTTGGCCGCGTTGGCCACGCCCGGAATGCCGCGGATGCTGCGCCACAGATCGTCGTAGACGCTCGACGATTCGGCGTACGGACCAAGGGTGTCTTTTTGAACCACCCAAAGGTCGGCCCCGCTGTTGTCGAGCAGCACCTTGGCATCATCGACCATCCCGCGGTAGACGCCGGCCATGATCAGCGTCACGCCGATGAGAAGACCCAACCCCACACCGGTGAAGACGAATTTTCCCCAGGCATGCAGAATGTCGCGTCCGGCCAGACTGATCATGGCGCCACTCCCGGTAATCGTTCCACGACGTGAATCCGGCTGTGCCCGTTTATGGCACTCTGGCTATAGGCAACGACCCTGTGACCGGGCTCGAGTCCTTTTCGAACCAATACCCGCCCGTCCAGATCCGAGACCACCGATTCAATGGGTTTAAAAGCCGGTCCGCCATCGGTGACCTGCCACACCCCCAGTCGGCCATCGATGCGTTGGATGGCGGCATTGGGGACAACCGGTCCCGGCGGTTGGGCCGGCAACTCGACGGTCACTTCGGCCAGTTCACCGATCGGCGGCAGAGGATCGGGTAGATGCTCAAAGACCACCTTGGCCAGAATTTCCTCGGTCACCGCATCGGCCAACGGCTCCACCCGAAGCACGCGTCCGGTACTTGAGACGCCCGCCCGTGATCGCAATACAATCTGTGCCGGCAGACCGGCCGCGAGCCCTTGCGCACGGATCTGGTCAAAGCGGACATCGATCCACAACGAGTCGGGATCGATCAGTTCCACCACGGCCTGACCGGCCACTACGGTGGTGCCTGGCTCCACATCGCGGGCGACGATGAGGCCGTCGACCGGCGCGATCAGCAGCAGGTGCCGACGCTGCGCCGCGAGCGCCCCACGCTCGGCCCGCGCCCGGGACAACGCCTCGTGTGCAGCGGCGAGGGCGGCCTGGGCGACCTGCAGTTCCTGATGCTTGGCTGCGGCTGTCTCTTCGCTGGTGGCGTGGCCTTTGAGTAACAACTGGTAGCGCTGGGCCTGGGATTGGGCGAAGTCCTTGCGCGCCTGGACCTCGCGTAACTGGGCGATCCCCTCTTTTATGGCGGCATCCTGGGCCGCGAGGCGCTCATCGAGATCCACAGGGTCCATCTCGCCAATCACCTGCCCGGCCCGGACACGGTCGCCCACTTCAAACGCCAGGTTTTTCAAGCGGCCGGCAAAGGTAGGGCCGATTTTGTGGGTATAGCGCGCCTCGACCGTGCCGATACCAAACAGTGCCGGAGACAGACTCATGTTTTCAACGGTGGCCAGCACCACAGGCACCGGGGCGAGCGGCCCCGAGCTGAAGGCGACATAAATAAACAGGGCAAAAAGCGGGAACAGTATCGCCATCAAGGTCAAGGTACGTTTTTGAAAAGGCAGTCGTTTCATGATGCGCTCCGGATTCCCCGCAGGTAAATGGCAAAAACTCTGTGGGCATCGCGCCGGATGCGGTCGATGTCTCCGGCCAGCAGCGACTGCATCACCAATCCCTGGATCGTGCCGATGAACAGGGTGGCTGCTGCATCGCAATCCAGACCGGCATCGAGTTCACCGCACGCCTTGCCCTGTTGGAACAACCGGTCCAGACGCTCGCCGTAACGGCGGACGAGCGTTTGCGCCATGCGCTTGGCGCCGGTTTCCGCTGCGTGCTGTAATTCACCGAACAACAGTCGGGGGATGCCCGGGTGCTCGGCAATAAAGTCCACATGAGCCATAAACATGCGTTCAAGGGCCGCAAGAGGCGACGACGCAGCCTGCACCGCAGTTTCGATCCGCGACATCAACCGGTCGGCCACCCACTCCATGACGGCTTGAAGGATGGCATCTTTGTTGGGAAAGTGCCGAAACAACGCCCCCTGGGTCAGGCCCATGCGTTTGGCGATGGCCGCCGTGGTAATTCCGTGCGGATTCTGTTCGCCCGCCAGCTCGACGACGGCCTCTATGGTCACTACTCGTCGTTCCTCTGCCGGCAGATGCTTGATCGGTGTATCCATGTGTGCCTCCGTTAAAGATAGTAATTAATTACTATCATAAACTTCGACACGGTTTTGTCAACATGAAAAGGCAAGAGTTTAGACGAAAGTTCGTCAATATCGAAAGTTCAGATGTGTCAGCCTCAACGTGCTGCATTATTTTTCTATTTAATTCTTGACCTTTAGCTCATATGGCAATAGAAGCTCGACATCCTACAAACAGCGATGGAGCACGCATGAACAAACTCGAATTGATAACGAAGTTAGCAGAGGAGCAAGGGCTTTCCAGGGCGGAATCAAAAAACGTGGTCGACCAGTTTTTCAACCACATGTCCGACGCACTCATCAAAGGAGACCGCGTGGAGATCCGAGGACTGTGTTCCTTCAAAGTTAAAGAGTACGATAGCTACAAGGGACGCAACCCCAAAAGCGGGGAGCTGGTTACGGTCAAGCCCAAACGCCTGCCGTTTTTCAAGGTGGGAACGGAACTGAAAGAACGCGTTGATGGTGAATAGCGGCTCTGACCGCTACGGACTGCTCGGGACTTGCACCCTATAAAATTACGCTTTGCCTGGCACACTAAAAAAGGCAGAGCCTCAATCGAGGCCCTGCCTTTTTTAGTGTGCCGCTTGATTAGCGGACTATATCTGTTTGCCTATTTGATGAAGCTCTGCCGTTAAAAGCCCTCCGATCTATCCCTGCACGTCGATTCCCATGTCACAGCCCAGATGCACTTCTGCGAGGAATCGTGTAACCATAAGAGCGGCTGGGGAAAATGGGATCACTGGCCGAAAAACTCCCAATCAATCCATCGAATCCAATATCACTGTTCGACTCGATTACAAACAAACCATGTCTCTATCTGCTGCGCAGAGTTGACTCACCTCACGTAAAAACAATGGGTTAACTTTCCAGCCAAGCACCCGGCAAGGCACATGCGGACCATAGGCACAGTAGTTGCTGACAGGCATCAGTTTGAGGCTTTCTTCGTTCCTATGATTGTGAATTATCGGAATTGGGTGCTGGGAAATTTTCGAAGATTTAAACACATCAAAAATATCATAAGCGTGAAAAAAAAAGGAGTGCAACAGGCCGTGAATGTGATTCTGAAGCCCAAGGACCCACAAGCACTTTACCCCACGGATATCCTCTTTCAAACCATTTATTGGGGGGCGGTAAAGAAACATTTGGGGTGGAAAACTTATGCGTTCGATGTCGATGGTTCAAAGCCGGAAAAAGACCTGCTGGTGCTGGCCAAATCGATCGGCCGCAATACGGTTGGTCTCTACGTTCCTCAGGGACCGGAATTCGCCCCGGAACCGGAAGAATATGGCCCCTATCTGGAATCCATGTCGGAGTCATTGATGACTCAAATCGAGGAGGAGATCGCATTCATTCGCTACGATCTGCCTTGGGAATCGTCATATGCCCATGAAATCGAAAAATGCCAACGGTACGATTACCCCGACCCTAGAATTCGAGAGATACGCATGAATTTCGGCACAAGAAACTGGAAGTTGAAAAAAGCGCCGGTGGATATGACGGTTGCCCACAGCTGCCTTGTAGATATCGAAGGTGATGAATCGCAGTTGCTTTCTCGAATGAAGCCCAAAACTCGCTATAATATTGGACTTGCGCATCGAAAGGGGGTGCGGGTAAGTGCATGCTCGGTTGAAAAGCTGCCAGTTTTTTACGACCTGTATCGCCAAACAGCGCAGCGCAATGATTTCCGAATGAGTAAATATCGTTTTTTTGAAGCTTTGTTTTCGGCCCACAAAAAACATCGGGGCAACTCTGAGATATTTTTGCTTTTGGCCACTCATGGCCGTGATGCACTAGCAGGGGCCATTATCGCAATTTCCCATAAGGGGGCTCTGTTTCTTCACGGTGCCTCTGCTGATATTAAAAGAAATTACATGGGCTCCTACGCGCTTCACTGGAAAGCGATTCAGTGTGCCAGAGCATATGATTGTCGAGTTTACGATATGGGCGCCGTCTCTCCCGTTGCCGATCCACAGTACACCTTTTACGGCTTATACCTTTTTAAATCGGGATTCGGCGGTCGGATTGTTCATAACAGCGGCACCTGGGATTTTCCAGTAGATGAAAACATATATCTTGCATTTCGGAACTGGGAAACCACATGGGTGGACAATTAAGAGAATATCATGATTAAAATAATGAAAGACAGCTTTCTTCAAACCCTATTGCTGACGTTGGGCAGCAGCATATGCGCATTTGCTGTCAAAGCCTTCCTGATCCCTCAAGGTTTCTTATCTGGAGGGCTAACCGGAGCGGCCCTGATCGTATATTATTTGCATCCTGCGGTATCATTGACCACCATCTACCTGTTGCTCAATATCCCTATTTTTTTGTTGGGGTTATACTTCGTCAGCATTAGGTTCTTTTTGTATTCTTTGTGGGGCATGTTGATTTATTCTATAATGCTTCATCTGATCACTTTTCAGATAGAGATTCCCGACCAGATGCTCAGTGCCGTGGTTGCAGGCGGCATAACCGGTCTGGGCATGGCGATTATTTTACGCTCCCGTGGATCGACCGGAGGCAGCGATATCATCGGCGTGATATTTCACAAGCTGTTCTCGCTTTCGATTGGCACTGGTGCCGTGATGATCAATATTGGCGTATTGGCAGTCTCGGCGCTTCTTTTTCCCACCGACAAGGCTTTATATTCACTCATATATGCAATAGTTGTGATGCAGGCGACCAACGCCATCTATCATGGCATGAAAAAACGGAAAGCTGCTATCATCATTTCTAATCACTGCGATGCGATAGCAAATATTTTGACGCACAATCATCGTGTGGGGATTACCAAACTGAACGGGAAGGGCGGGTATGGCGGCACTGACAAGACGATCCTTTTTTCGGTCATCCATCAAAAGGATATTGCGGCCTTCAAAAAACTCGTACTGGAAAAGGATCCCGATGCATTTATGGCGATGATGACGGCTGGCGACGTGACCGGCTTGCGGATCGGGAATCAACCCCAATGGTAATGAAGAGTTTTTAACGGTGGACGGTGGTTCGGATGTCGACCACCGGTAGTGTTTTCAAATACTGTTCCTATTGAGATACTGGGTGGATTTAATTATGAATCGACGGACCCTGGTGGCCGTCTTGCTTTCAACGATGTCGCCTACCCTGCGCCCGAAAAGCTCGGCTCCGATGGGTGTCAATATGGAAACACGGCCGAAGCCTTTATTGGTCTCGTCTGGAAACACCAAAAAAAGGGCAACCTCCGTGTCGCCTTTTATCTCCTCCAACTTAATGCGCGAATGGGTGGTTACCACATTGGCCGGGATTTGATCTGCACGGACCACATGCCCCTGGGAAATATCGTAATATAACCGTCGGATCCTCTTCTGTTCCGCCTCTGTAAAAATGTCGCAAAACAGCATCAACCAATCAATGCGTGCCCTATCTTCCGCTGTAATATAGATGCTTCTATGCCTCACACGGCGACTCCTGCTGCAAAAAAAGCCAATGTTTGCATGGTCTTATTCGGCTGGTATCCATGAAGCCGACAGGGTGCGATTATCAGCTTCGGAAAACCTTAGCGTTAATCGCACCCATTCATTCATTATGCCGGTGTAGCCGCCGCTTCACGGATAGGCGCCAATCGCATGGCTTCCTTTATTTTTCCATAGACATCCGAGAAGCGAATCAGGCCGACAATTTCCCCGCCGTCGCGCACAAAGAGCGAGCCATAGCGTCCTTCCACAAAACGGTGAAAGGCATTGTCCATGGTATCATCTGCGTGAACCATCTGGGCGGGTTGCGGTCTTTTGATGAAATCACGGATTCTGATACTGTTAGCCCTCTGCCAGAGGTCGAGTAAGGGATTGTGCCAAACCCGGTAAAGCTCTTTCATGGAGTCCAGCGACGCCTGCACCAAATGTCTATGGAAGCCAATTTTGAGCGTGTTGATATAGTTGAAATTGGGCTCGAGCGCCTTGACCACATCGATGGGCGACAGTTTGCCGACAATCCTTCCCCGTTCATCAGAAACCAGCACGATGCGTTCGGGCGCGTTGCCGGCCCTGAAGGCTAAATCCGCGCTGTCCAGGCTTTCCACCGCCTCCATGAAGGTGGCGCCGCTGGAAATGCGGGGAAATTCATCGATGGGTCGCATCAGTTCTCTTACTTTCATCCGTTCCATTTTTACTCTCCTTGAAAAGACAAAAAATTGGTAGGAAGTCGCAGACCAGGCCTCAGGCGCCTGGACACCTTCTTCAAAAGCACTTTACATGCCATCATGAGGGAGAAGAAAAAAAGAGATGACGATCTGCGTCATGCGCTATCGGAGCGGCGAAGAAAGGTCTCGTGCACTGTCGTGAACTCGGGAGAGCGGCCTGCGCAGGTGGGGTAAAAGGGGCCAGCGGGAGATTTCTCCCCACCTGCGCAGTACCAGCGGTGGGTTTGAATTACTTGAGTTTCTCGCGCAAGGTTTTGCGATTGATTTGTAGAATCCCGGCCGCTTTTGACTTGTTGCCGCCGACGCTTTCCAGCACCTGACGGATATATTCGGCTTCCATCTCGGCCAGGCTGCGGTCCAGACCCCAGGAGGGTTCGATCCGGCATTTCATGGACGGCGGCAGATCGGCCACCTCGATGGCGGGGCCGTCGGCCATCAGCACCAGTTTCTGCACCAGATTCTCCAACTCCCGCACATTGCCTGTCCACTGACAGGCTTTCAGGCGGCGCAGCACCTCGTCGCTGAATCGGGGCGCATCCGCCCCCATCTCTTTGGTAAACTTGGCATGAAAGTGTTTGATCAGCAGAAAGATGTCATCGCCCCGATCCCGAAGAGGCGGCAGCGGAATATCGATCACGTTGATGCGATAATACAAGTCTTCGCGAAAAAGGCCCTTATCGATCAACCGGAGCAGATCCTTATTGGTGGCGCAGATCAAACGGGTATCCACGTGAATCGCACGGCTGGAGCCCACCCTGTAAATGGTCTTTTCCTGAATGGCGCGCAGGAGTTTGGCCTGCATGGCCGTGCTGGCGTCCCCGATCTCGTCCAGAAACAGGGTCCCGCCATCGGCGATCTCGAAAAAGCCGGTGCGGCCATTGCTCGCGCCGGTGAACGCGCCTTTGACGTAACCGAACAACTCGCTTTCGATCAGCGTTTCCGGCACCGCCGTGCAGTTGACCGACACGAAGGGCGCTGCGCGGCGCGCGCCTGCGTAGTGAATGGCCCGGGCCACCATCTCCTTGCCGGTGCCGCTCTCCCCGCTGATATGAACATTCGCATCGGTGGCCCCGGCCTTCTGGATCAACTTGAACACTTTTCGCATGGGCAACGATTCGCCCACAATGCCGTAAGTTTCTGCGGGTGGGGCCGCGTCGTACGATAGCCGCTTGCGGATCAGCTTCCTCACGATGGCGCCCACCGCGTCGATCAATTCGGTATCGGTGAACGGCTTGGCCAGATAGTGCTCGGCGCCGCTCTTGACCGCTTCGACAGCGCCTTCGATGGAAGGATATCCGGTGATCATCATGATCTCCACGTCCGGCAGGTGTTGGCGGACATGGCGGATCAGCTCCAAGCCGCTGGCCCTGGGCATCCTCAGGTCGGTCACGATGATATCAAAGACGGATCGGGACAGCATCTGCAACGCCTGGTCCACGCCGGAACAGGTCTGCACGGCATACCCTTCCCCTTCCAGGTGGGCCTGGATCACTTCGCGGGCATCCGCCGAATCGTCCACCACCAGAATCCTGAACTCCTGGGCTTTGAACTCAACTGCGCTACTCATGATCCCCCTCCATGCGCCTCTTCATGCACTGCGAAAGCCTTCCCTGACACCCTGTCCCGCCGTCCGTTCAAATGACGGCCAGTCTCAATCATCGCCGCCCTTCCCGCCCCCGTCTTCTCCGGCCGCCGGAAATGTGATGGTAAAAACCGCGCCCCGGCCGACCTGGCTCTGAACCTCGATGGTCGCGTGATGGGCGGTAATGATGCCGTGGACCACGGACAGCCCCAAACCGGTGCCATGGTCCACATCCTTGGTGGAAAAAAAAGGCAGAAAAATCTGCTCCATGGTTTGGGCGTCCATTCCGACGCCGGTATCCTGCACGATCATGCGGGTTTTGCCCTCTGCCGCAACCGTTTTCACCGTCAACACCCCACCGTTGGGCATGGCGTGTATGGCGTTGATCACCAGGTTGACCAATACCTGGGTAATTTGAGCGGGATCCGCAACAATGGCCGGCAAGTCGGGATCGAGAACAGAATCAAACCGGATACCGGATTTTTCGAAACGGGGAACGATAAAGGCCATGCCGTCGGCCAGCAACTGATTCAGATCCGCCCGCGCCATGTGCTGGGGCGCGGGGCTGCTGAACAGCATCATCTTCTTGATAATCTCGCGGGCGTGCAGACACGACTGCACGATCCGATCCAGGTACCGGGCCGACTGCTCCGGCGAATCGATCTTTTTCAGCGCCAACTGCGCAAAGCCCAGAATGCCCGACAACGGTTCGTTGAGCTCATGAGCCACACCGGCCGTCAACTGCCCCATTTTTGCCAGGCGGTCCGCATGCCGCAACTGACTTTCCAACTTGGCCTGCTTTTCATTGGCCAGTTTAATTTCAATCATCAAGGAGACTTGACGGGCGATGGTTTGCAGCAGGTTGGTTTCCTCCGGTAAAAAATGCTCTTCCCCATCCTCGTCCTCACCATCTTCAGATTGTCTATAAAAGACTTCGATCACCCCCTTAGGGCGGCCTTCGATCGTCAATGTGGCGCTGATCCTGCGGGTGGATGGACTGAACCCGTCCGTCATGAAAACCAGGTCATCTATCTGGATGCCGGCCCCCACTCTTTCCGGATAGTGAAAGGCAGACGGCAGTATGGACACTATTGCCTGCAAGACCTCGGAGAATGATCGGCTCGATGGGGCGATGATCTTGGCGATCTCATATAAACATGAGAGCTCTTTGGTGCGCTCGATCAGCTTTGCCTGCTCTTCTAAAACAGTTGGATCCACCATTCACAAGCTCCTTTTCATTCCCTCATCAAGGCTGATGGATAACGATAGAACGGATAACTTACTAATCCAAGTATTGCATGATCTTTGCCCGTCACCGGCGGCACTTATTGTCTATTGATGAACGTAACCTGTTTTGCACTCAGTTTCAAATCCGCTTGACCAGCGAACGTGCCTTTTGCGCCGAATGCAACGTTCAGCTTGTTCATTCTAATACAGAGAAGAGTGTCATGGATTGGATTGGAGCAACGTGAGAATGGTGAATTACCACCATGCCACTTAAAAAAAAGGCAGAGCCTCAATCGAGGCCCTGCCTTTTTTTGGGTGTCGCCTCATCTGCAGACTATATCTGTTTGCCTATTTGATGAAGCTCTGCCGTTAAAAGCCTTCTAATCTATCCCTGCACGTCGATTCCCATGTCACAGCCCAGATGTTCATCGGGATTATCGCATTTGAAATTGGCTTCACGGGTGTCCACGTGCCCCTCGTTTCTATCGTCAAAGTAGTCTTGCGTTCTATTCTCGGCCATATGTCACCCCTCCGGTTGTTTTGTATTTGTTTTTGGATTGTGTTTCATTTGCCAATAAGATGCGGCGGCGTGGTGATTATGCAATGCGGACCGATTGGATGGGCATTGGTAGGATAAAACCACCCATTTGTATTTAACGACTCCCTCATCTTTCCCTGTAGCCGGAATTAAATCGTATTTACTCGTCCTTGGCATCGCTCACAAGATCACGATCTGATTGTTGTCACCATCACGATTGACCCTTCTAAATCCCCATCCCCCAATTGTTATAAGAAATGAATACCACCAGTGAA
>DHGT01000149.1 GCA_002402905.1 Desulfatitalea sp. UBA4791
ATGGGCCAGACGAAGTACCTGCTCGGCATCGATATATCCCATGCGGTAGGCGATCTCTTCCACGCACGCCACCTTCAGCCCCTGCCGCTGTTCGATGACCTCGATAAAACCCGAAGCGCGCATCATGCTCTCGTGAGTGCCGGTGTCGAGCCACGCCACGCCGCGGCCGATCTTTTCCACAAACAGCTGACCGCGCTGCAAATAGACCATGTTCAAATCGGTAATCTCCAACTCGCCGCGCGGCGAAGGCTGTAACTGCTCCGCGAACTCCGCCACCTGGCCATCGTAGAAATAAAGACCCGTGACAGCCCAATGAGACTTGGGCTTCTGGGGCTTTTCCTCGATTTCGATCGCCTTTCCGCTCTCGTCGAAAGTCACCACACCGTAACGTTGCGGATTCTTCACCCAATACCCGAACACCGACGCCCCCTCGTTGCGCGCGGCGGCAGATTTGATCTGCTCCGGCAATCCATGACCATAGAAGATATTGTCGCCCAGAATAAGGCATACGTTCTCGCCGGCGATGTGCTCCTTGGCAACGATAAATGCCTGGGCAATACCCTCAGGCCTGGGTTGCACCACGTAGCTGAAATTCACTCCCCACTGGCTGCCGTCCTGGAGCAGCAACTCGAATTTGGGCAAATCTTCAGGTGTGGATATGATGACGATATCCCTGATGCCGGCCAACATCAGGATCGACAATGGGTAGTAAATCATCGGCTTGTCATAAATCGGCAACAGCTGTTTGCTGACAACCCGTGTAATCGGATAAAGCCGGGTTCCTGAACCGCCGGCCAGAATAATGCCCTTCATCTCGGCTCGCCTCCCTTTTCGGCACTCAAACCCGGCGTACATTTCCGATCAAGGTCCTGATAATCTCCTCCTGGTATTTGCTCAGCTTGTTTTCAAACTGGATGCCCACACCATCTTCAGCCACGCGCACAATCTTACCGGAAACCTTGAAATGATTCTGCGAAGCCGGCATGGCAAATGTCAGCGAGATCCGCTCGCCCACTGCCAACGGCTCACGCGTCTCGATAAAAACCCCTCCCTTGCTCAAATCCTGGATAAAATCATGATATACCCTGTTTCGATCTGCATAATCCACGGCAATCAGGCAAGGAATCCTTTCATCTTCACGCTGCTCGGTCTGCTGCCACTCGATCAACAGCTCCAGCAACTGTTCCTTTTTTTCTTCGGAGAGATTATCGACCAGCGATTTGATTCTTTCGACCACGCTCAAGCCATTCATGTGCATCGTTTTCGTATCCATCGCCCCCAACCCTTTCAGCCCACGTCGATTTTAATAGTTGCCCGGGCTTCCATTTGGGAAAAGTACAAGCCCTGCAAGCTCAAACGGCTCGTTTCCCGCCCAACCCACCTATCCCGGCACCCAAAGTGTTCAGCACCAAATCCTGCAAAGAGGAATCGCGTGAAGGAATCCAGGCTTGGGCAACCTCCAAAGTTAAACTAAAAACAAACGCCACCCCGACCACCACCCACCCATCCCATCGCGGGTCGACCGCCCCGAGGCGATGCAAAACCAGATACAACAGGATCCCCAATGGCATAAAACCCATAAAATTGACAAGCACATCCTGAAAAAAGGCCCAACCTCCGACCTTAAAATCAGGGACCCTCAAAAATTCCCTTTTAAAAATCTTCATCCGCTCCGGAATCAACAGCGTGTATTGCCCCCCGGCCAAATTCGCCACCCGCCCATCGACTGCACCGTCAAACCGGTAGACGATCTTGGGACCCAATGCCGGGTCTTTCTCGAACCTGCCGCCGGCCGCCCCCCCGGAAGATTGCCACTGCTCAAACCGATCGCGCACCGCCCCATCATCGAGCGCATAATCATAAAAGCCAAGCCCGCGCATCTCGCCTTGCCAGGCATGCCGTCCATAGGCACTGCTACCAAGAACCAGTTTTGCATCCCCCTTTTCGGACGGAAAAAACAAATGCAAATTGGAATTGGACTTCACCCACCGTCCATTCAGAAACACACGCGTCCCCCTGGCATCGGACACAATCGTTATCCATACGGGCGTCACGTGGTCTGTGCCCAAGTCCACATATATCTTGCCGACCCCTTTTCGGCCATCATAATCATCACCATTCATGACAATCAGCCAATGCAACCACTGGCCCAGCAACAATTGCCGCGCATCCGTACCATCGGATACCGAAAGAACATAACGAAACCCGGCATTGCTCAACGCTTCGCAACGCAGCACCATCTCAATGGTCAACCCCGTTTCATCCGTACCTTCCAGACCACCCCATCCGAAAAAATCATCCGTATAGGCCATCCCCGAGCCTTTAAAAATCAAACCCTCTGACAATCTCTTGACGCCGTTCACTGGCCGATATCCCCGGCCGCGGATCCCAAAATAGATCATCACCGCCCCAACCAGGGCTGTCACGACCACCAGGACAACCAAAGGCATCCGCCTCAAAAACCGCATCGCGCCTCCGAACCGTGCGACCAACTCCAAAAGCTCAGCCTGCCGAACCCACAAACTCAACCCACCTCATATCCCAAGGCGCCAAGCTTTTCCCCCAACGCCGCCCGCGCCCCAGCCTCTCCATGAACCAGACGGATCATCCTCGGCCGCGCCTCCATTGCCGCCACCCAATCCAGCAACCCTTTCTGGTCCGCATGGGCCGAATATCCACTCAGCACATGCACGCCCGCACGCACCGACCGCTCGACGCCATCCAGCATCACCTTGCCTCTGCTCGCCGCCATCTCCTGGATCCACCTTCCCGGCGTCCCTGCCGCCGTATACCCCACAAACACCAGGTCATTGCGTGGATCCTCGATACCGTGTACCAGATGGTCGACAATACGGCCCCCGGTGCACATCCCGCTGCCGGCGATGACGATGGCCGAGCCATCCATATCCAACAACTGCTCGTGTTGAGAGTGAAACGGCACGGCAAAAAGCCTCTCGAAATCCAGCGGATCGTCGCCGCTCCTGAGCAATGCCCGCGCCTCCGAGTCCCAATAGGCCGCCAGCCTGGAGTAGATCTCCGTAATATCCAGCCCCAAGGGCGTATCGACGAAAACCGGCGGGTGCGCGTCGCAATGGAGCCCTGGAAACAAGCCCTGGAACGTACCGTCGGTAAAAATCCGGTCCAACTCGTACAACATCTCCTGGGTGCGGCCCAGGGCAAATGCCGGGATGAACACCTTGCCGCCGTCGGCGAGGCTGTGCTCCAGAACTGTTCCCAGTTGCCGGGTCCGCTGCGACCGATCCCCGTGCAGCCGATTGCCGTAAGTGGATTCGAGAATCAAAAAGTCCGCCGGATCCGCCGTTTCCGGATCCGGCAACAGAGGGGTGTCCCGGTTCCCCAGATCCCCGGAAAACAGGATGGAAAATCCATCGCGGGCGCTCTCCAGCCGAACGAAACAGGAACCGAGAATATGCCCGGCCCGCCCGAGCTTGAATGAAATACCCCGCTTCAAATCAAACGTTGGACCGCATTCAAAACCCCAGGACAAATCGTCGATCCGGCGCGCAACAACCTGCCGGGCATCGTCCGACAGGTGCTCGAAGCGCATGGCATCGTTCAGCATGGGAACGATCAGCGCCTGGGTCGGATGGGTGCAGATGATCTCTCCCCCGAACCCATCGGCGATCAACCGGGGCAGCATCCCGATGTGATCCACATGGGCATGCGTGAGAAAAATGAAATCCAGCTCCGAAGCCCGCACCGGCCACTGCGACGGATCCACCCCGCGATCGTCGCCTTGCGTCATGCCGCAATCCACGAGGATGTTCACCCCCTGCAGCTGCATGAAATGGCACGAGCCCGTCACACACTTCTCTCCCCCCAGATGGACGACCGGAAATTTCATTTAGAGTTTCTCCAACACGGCCCGCACCTCCTCCGCCTTCTCGAAGGCCGGCGCCAGCGCCATCACCCGCTCCAAAACCGGTTTGGCCCTGTCCGGTTGCCCGGCCTTGTAGTAAGCCATCCCCAGATGAAAATGCACCATGGCATTGTCCTTCAGCTTCTCCGCGCTGTCGTTCAACTCCGCGATGGCGCTGTCGTACAAGCCCTTTTTGTAGTACACCCAGCCCAGGGTATCCATCACACCAGGATCGTTCGGCAATTTCTCCTTGGCCAGCCGCGCCAGATCGAGCGCCTCGTTCAGCTCCCGGTCCGTATCCGCCAGCCGATACGCCAGATTGTTGGCCGCCGGCGCAAACGCCGGATCGATCTTGAGGGCCTCCCGGTAGTGCTGCTCGGCCGGTTCGTACTTCTGCTGCATCTCATAGAGCGTTCCCAACAGCATGTGCGCCTGGACCTGATTGGGGTTTTGCGCCAGCACCGCGTTGTACTGCCCGATCGCCCGGTCGATGTCGTTTCTCTTCCAGTACACCTTGGCCAGCTCGAAATAGGGCGGCATGTAGTTCTCGAAGGTATCGATGGCCCCCTTGTAGGCAGCCTCGGCCGCCGCATCTTCTCCCTGGGCACCGTAAACCCGCCCCTTGAGGTGGGAAATCACGGCCACATGCAGCGCCGAGTCCTTGACCTGTTCCAGCTGCGCGTCGCAACGGTCAATGGCCGCAGTGAAATCCTCGCGCCCCACATGAATGCTCACGATCTGCGAGAAGACATCCATTAGTTTTGGATTGATCTCCAGGGCCTGGTCCAAGGCCGCCAGGGCGCCCTCGTCATCCTTGAGCATCCGCCGGGCGACGCCCAACTGGAAATAGCCCTGGGGATCGTCCTGCCGCATGGCGATCATCCGCTCGAAAACCGCGGCCGCCTGCGCCGGCTGACCTTTGGCCAGATAGGTCTGGCCGAGAATGGCATGGGCCTGATAGTGGTCGGGCAGCTCCGCGATCACCTCCTTGCTCAACCGTTCGGCCGAATCCACATCCCTCAGCCGCAGGGCAATATCGGCCAGCAGCAATCTGGCCTGCAGATTTCGGGCATCCAGCTCGATGACCTTGTTCAGGGAAGCCTTGGCCACCTGCATCTCCCCCTTGGAAAAATGAGCCAACCCCTTGTAGTAATGGGCCTGTTCCGCTTTCGGTTCCTGGGCGACGATCGCGTCGAAAACCGCCAGCGCCCCATTCCAGTCTCTCTTCGCGATCAAAATCTCGCCCTTGAGCATCCGGGCCGGCATAAAACCCGGGCGGCTGGCCAGGATCTTCTCATTGTAAGACTCGGCCTGGTCGATCTCATTGACCTTGAAATGGTAACGCGCCACCTCGTAGAGCACCGCGACATCGTCGGCATCCACCTCCAACGCCTTGGCATACATCTCCCCGGCCTTGTCCGTGCTGCCGAGTGTCTCGTAGAAGCGCGCCGCCGCAATATAGCGCTTGCTGTTCCCGGGCTCGAGTTCGACCGCCTTCAGCACGGCCGCCTCGGCCGCATCCATCTTCTTCTGGCGAAGATAGAAATTGCCCTGCGCCATGTACAATTCCGAACTCTGCGGATTGGCCGCGATCGCCGCCGCAAATTCTCTTTCGGCCTGAGCAAGATCGTTCCGGCCTGCATAAAACCCAATCAAGGCCAGCCGCGTCCTGACGTCCTTGGGATCGACCGCCACGGCCTTCTTCAAATTGCTCTCGGCCTCCTCCATCTTGCCCTGTTGGGCCAGAACACGCGCCAGACCGACATACGCGCGCGTCTGGGTGCCGTCCAGCCGGATGATCCGCCTGAAGGTTTCGGCCGCCTCGCCAAGGTTCTTGTCGATATCGTCCAGACCGGATTTGAGATAAAGCGCCTCGATGTTCTCCGGATCGCTGCCCAGCACCGCATCCACCCTGGTTCTCGAATCGTCGAACTGCTTTCCCAACATGTAGAATGTGGCCAGTTTCAGGAGGGCGTCCGTGTTGTCAGGATCCAACTGAACCACCGTCGAATACGCACGGAAAGCGCCCTGGGCATCCCCCATCTTCAAATAGGTCTCGGCCAGTTTCGAGTGGGCCGCCGTGTATTGAGGGTCGATCTGAATGGCGTTTTTAAGCTCGATCTCAGCGGCCTTGTACTCCGCCTTGTCAAAATAACCCACCCCTCTCTCGTAGTGCGACAGCTTCTTCTCCTCATCCGAGGCGCATCCGCCAACCACAAGCGAAACCATCAACACCAAACCACACCATTTCCACAAGGACCTCATCATAACCCTCCCTATACGCATTTACCGTCTTCCCGGCGAACGCCGGGATCCGTGCGCCTGGGAGCA
>DHGT01000084.1 GCA_002402905.1 Desulfatitalea sp. UBA4791
CCAGTTCACTGGTGGTATTCATTCAACGAGGGAGTTAAATTTCACGACGCTGCTTGGATGTCAAGTCCTTTTTGAGTGACATGTTTGTCTATCCGGTACGTCTCAATCTAATGGGGGAGACAGGGTTTCACGAGCTACTGAGCCTTACCGCGCTGGCCATCTTTCTCGCGGCAGGGGCATTGGGCGCAATTGCCGTTGCACAAGCAACGATGCTCCCGGCCGGAAACAATGACGCGGCTGCCTTTGGGGGCGATCTCGCGTCCTTTCTCCCCCTCGAAGAATAGCCGCTCGGCCGGGATCCGGCGAAGATTGAGCTGGCATTGAAACGTACTGCAACCAAAGGGGCACATCTCTCTCAACTCATGGGTGTCGATGTAGACCTCCCCTTGGCCGTCATACTGATCGTGCAGCAGATTGACCAGTTCCCAAGCCGAATTGCCGTCAAAATCTCCCTGCGTGAAGACATGCAGGTTGCCGTTACGCCGTTTGCATGCGACGTGAAACTTGGTGCTCATGGATGACCTCCGGGTTTTTGCTGTTTCTAATTTCAGGATCTGTGACCCCTATTATTGATAGCTGTCCATCCAGACTAATTGACCGTTCGTCCGCTATGGTTTTCTCCCCAGATCGCCTCCGAGACGCTCTTGAGGCTCGAGTTGCCCAGCATGTGCACGGTCTTGTTATGTTTTTTGGCCAGATTTTTGACAATGGAGCAGGCCGCGTGGCTGTTGCAACTGACCGGACAGATGACGACATCGGCCCGCTTGAGACGGGTCTCGAGGTGGTGCGCCCCCTTTTTCATGTGGCCATCATGGTACTCGAAGACGCCTCCGCTGCTTTCGACCAGTTCCCGGTAGAGCGAGGCCATGCGCGAAATTCCGCCGACGATCAGTATCCGCTTCTGACATAGATCAAACGACGGACAACTGGCATCGCATCGGTTCAGCGGCACCATGGCGGCCAGAATGGTTCGTGTTTCCTCGGTGACGCGCCGGGTCAGGTCACCTTGAGCATCCAGTTGATCGGATAGCCGGTGGTTGTCCGCCTGCAGCACTGCGATGCATTGTTGTTGACTGTTTAAGCGGTTTTGAAGATTTTCCAATTCGCTTTGCAGTTGCCGGTTCCGTTGCGTCATTTCCTGCATGGCAACATCATCGTAATGGTCATCCCTGACTGCTTCCATTCCTCTATTTTCGTTCTGTACGGATTGGAGCGCCGACTTCAAGCGGGCCTGGCTTTTCTTCAGGGTTTCATTTTCCGATTGCAGCAGGCGCCGCTCCTGAGCGATCTGTTTGGTATGTTGCCGCGCCTTTTCCAGATTGGTCTTGTATTGGGCCAGCTTGCGTTGCATCATCATGCACTGGCCACCGCTCCAATGCATGACCATGTGGATGTCACCGAACACTTCCCGTCTGTCGGCCATGGAAAAAAGGGTGGGATGGATGGCTGCCGCCCAGAGGACGGCCGCATGTTCGCCGGCTTCCATGGCTGACTTGAAGCGGGACATGAAGGTCTCATGGTCCAGAGCGAGTAGATCGGACGCCTGTTTGCCATACTTGCGCTGGAGCAGGCGGTCGACACGCCGTGAGACCCGGTTGTCGCTTTCAGAGCTGGCCACCAGGGTTTCGTGCAATTCAAACGCACTGCACTTTTTTGGAGAAAAACCGCATTTTTTCAAAAGCTGCTGCTGTTCGGCCTGCGTCAGGCACATGCCGACCACCGGGCATGTAAAAAAACTCTGGACCTGCCAGAAATTCAAGGGCTCATGTCGGCAAACCCCTGGAAGATTCTGGTTGCGAACCGGCATGTCGGGGTTTGGCTTTTTCGGTGTCTCCAGCATCGTCGATGCCTCCTTTCACTTCTGGTTACCGTCGCAGGGGGAGACGGCATTTGGATAAAAAAAGGCGTCGCTCGATAAACCATTATATCGAGTCACGCCTTCACTTTTCCCATGCCGTTTGATCAGTCATGGAAACCGTAAGACATCCCTGCCGCTTTAGTTCGTGTCGATCAGCGTCTGGGTGAGTTTCTTGCGCAACGCCTCGAGGCGTTTGGATTTGAATGCCTTGCGACTCTCTTCCAGTTCCTCGATCGCCTCCTTTATAACCTTTTCCAGGACGAGCTCCCGGGAGCGTTTGGGGCACAGTTCGAGCAGGGGTTTCAGATCGCGGTCGTCGATCTGTCCTTCCAGAATGGACCTTACCAGGCAGCAATGCATGTCGATGCCCTGCTGAAGCTCCTTGACGCTGGTGTTGATTGCGCTGATGATCTCCTTTTTGTCCAGACTCATGCCCTTAGTACTCCCTTATTAAGTTTGAACATACTAACAATTAGCTTATAAAAAAGACCGCCTTAAAGCGGTTGTTTCAAAGGCGGCGGATATGTCGCTTCTATGCCGCTCGTCGGGGTTTATCGAGGCCGGTCATTTTTTGGGGCCGCGTGGCGATCTCTTTTTAATGGCCTCGACTTTTTCCTTGAACGTCATCGAAAAGGCGTCGCAATGTTCCCTGCATTTCTCAGGTTTGCGGCCATGCTGCCGATACTCTTCGAAATGTTCAAGCCAGCTTTCGCCGGCTCGCGGGCATGTCTGGATAAACTCCATGAAATCGGTCAGGCTGGACAGGGTGTCTTCGCTGAGGGTATGCTCCATTTTGCAGGCCTCTTCGTCGGCGACCTTGTCTTTGACTTTCAGAATTTCGGTCAGGAATTTGAACAGTACCCCGTGACGGCGCCTCATCTCCTTGCCGACATCGGCGCCATCCTTGGTCAACTCCACATATTCGTACTTTTCGTAATTGACCAACCCCCGGCTGTTCAGGGTTTTGAGCATGCTGGAGACGGTAGGCATTTTGACATCCAGCCGTTTGGCGATGTCTTTCACCCGAACCACCTTTTTTTCCCTGTCGAGATCGAAAATCGCCTCCAGGTAATCCTCCATGACAGAGGTCAACGGCTTATCGGAAAGGTTTTCTTTTTTGGTGGATACCATCATATCCTCTGAGTTGGAAGCCAGCTCAAATAAAATTATAGACACCTAATAATGGAAGGAAGAAAACATTGTCAAGTCTTTTTGCATAAAAATGTTCGCAGGGCAACAGTTGTGGCAGGCGCGGGTGGAGCAGGTGGCCAGGGCCACGTGAGCCNNACTGTTTGAGCGCAGCGAGTTTCTGAACCGCCCGCCGTGCATTTTACTGGCACTTGACCGCTTGGCGTGTGGCATCGGCCAGCTGCTCCACCCGCGCCGGGTTTGATGAATAGCATTCAGTTAGGATCCCTTTTCCCCGCTATTTTCATTGCATGCGATCGATGGCTTGCTTTATGATGCGTTGGCAAAATTTCAGCCGGAGGAACTTGCGCATGTCGAAGAGGTGGAGCGCACCCAGGGGGATGGATTTGCCTTTACGCCATCGATGCCGTTGGATCGTGTCAGCCGCCGCTGTTTTGATATTGGGTTGGGCCGCGGCGGCTTCAGGCAACGCATACAAGGGAAGCTACCCATACAAGGCATTGGCCACGGTGGGCATGGTGGCCGACATCGTGAGGCAGGTGGCCGGCGACAAGGCCGAGGTGACGCAGATCATCGGCGCCGGCGTCGATCCCCACTTATACAACCCCACGCGCGGCGACGTGGCGGCGCTGATCAAGTCGGACATCATTTTTTACGCCGGATTGTTGCTCGAAGGACAGATGACCGATATTCTGGTCAAGATCTCGCGCCGCCGGCCGGTGATTGCCGTGACCGAGCTGCTCCAGGTGGGCGACCTGATTCGTGATGTCCAATCGGGTCATCACGACCCGCATGTCTGGATGGATGTGAGCCGGTGGAACCTTGCCGTGAAGGTGGTGGTGGACGCCCTGGTTGCATTCGACCCGGTGAATGACGATGTTTACAGGCGTAACGGCGAACGATACCAGATCCGGCTCCAGGAACTGGACGATTATGTGCGCCGGGTCATCGGTTCGATTCCCGAACAACAGCGCATTCTGGTGACGGCCCACGATGCCTTCAACTATCTGGGGCGGGCATACGGCATAGAGGTGTTGGGCATCCAAGGCCTCTCCACGGAATCCGAGGCTGGCTTGAAAGACATCAACCGCATCGTGGACGTGCTGGTCAGCCGCCGCGTGCCGGCGGTATTCGTGGAGTCCAGCGTGTCCGACAAGAACGCCAGGGCGCTGATCGAAGGGGCCGCGTCGCGCGGCCACCAGGTCATCGTCGGCGGGGAGCTGTTTTCCGACGCCATGGGCGCGGCCGGCACTTACGAGGGCACCTACATGGGGATGATCGATCACAACGCCACGGTGATTGCACGGGCACTGGGCGGCCGGGCACCGGCCGGGGGAATGCAGGGCAAACTCAGTCTTGCGCATCAAACTAAAGTATCCATCCGGAAATAGCGTCTGGAGGCTTTCATGTCCAACTTATCCGAATTCGAAAACATAGCCGACGCGGGGCAGGAGACAGCCCCGATCTGGATCAACGACCTGACGGTGGCCTACCATCGAAAACCGGTGTTGTGGGATGTGAACCTGGTGCTGCCCGAGGGCAAGCTCGTGGCCGTCATAGGCCCCAACGGCGCCGGCAAGAGCACCCTGATCAAGGCCATCCTGGGGCTGGTGCCCAAAGCAACCGGCGATATTCGCATCTACGGCCGTTCATATGAAGCCCAGCGGCGTCTGGTGGGTTATGTGCCCCAGCGCGAGAGTGTGGATTGGGATTTTCCGGTCAGCGCGACAGATGTTGTGGCCATGGGATTGTATGGGAAAATTGGCTGGCTGAAACCGGTGTCGCGGCGCCATCGCGAACAGGCGGTCGAGGAGCTGCGCAAGGTGGGTATGGAGGCCTATGCCGATCGACAGATCAGTCAGCTTTCCGGTGGCCAGCAACAGCGTGTCTTCCTGGCGCGCGCCCTGGCCCAGGATGCGCAGGTTTACTTCATGGATGAGCCGTTCGCCGGCGTGGACGTGGCCACCGAAAAGGCGATCGTTGCCCTGCTCAAGGAGCTCAAGACGGCCGGTAAGACTTGCGTGGTGGTCCATCATGATTTGCAGACCGTGACCACTTACTTCGATCACGTGGTGCTGCTCAACATGCGGGTGGTGGCTGCCGGGCCCGTCGAGGAGGTCTTCACCGAAGAGAATTTGAAGAAGACTTACGGCGGCAAGCTGACGCTGCTCAGCCAGGCGCTGCATAAGTACGCCCAGCAGCCGGGGATTGGAACGGGGGGTGCCAAAGGGGGGCACCGATAATGCCGGGTTCATCCATTAAGAGAATGGTCTCCCATGGCCTTGGTTGGATTGCGGCGGCCGCTTGGGTTTGGTTCTGGCCCGACCTGGCCCATGCCGGCGGCTTGGGCGACACCGGCCTGCAGTGGCCCGGTTGGCAAGAACTGCTGCGTGTGTTGACCTTGAGAGATTACAATACCCGCGTGGTCATCGTCGGCACCACCCTGCTGGGGCTGGCCGCCGGATTGAGCGGGACATTTTTGATTCTGCGCAAGAGGGCGTTGCTCAGCGACACCCTCAGCCATGCCACCCTGCCCGGGATCGCGCTGGCATTTATCCTGATGACCGTCTTTTTCGGCGACGGCAAATCCCTCATTGGACTCATCGCCGGTGCCGCCGTATTTGCGGTGCTGGGGACCGGCTCGGTGCTGGTGATCGAGCGCTACTCGCGGCTGAAGGACGATGCGGCATTAGGGGTCGTGCTGAGCGTCTATTTCGGCCTGGGCATCGCCATCATGGGCATCGCCACTCGCATGGAGACAGGCAATTCGGCCGGACTCACCTCCTTCATCTACGGCAAAACCGCTTCCATGCTGTTATTTGACGCACTGCTCATTGCGGTGACGGCTTTTGTCGCGGCGCTGCTCTGCCTGCTGTTCTTCAAGGAGTTTTCCCTCGTCTGCTTCGATGCAGATTTTGCCCTTACCCAGGGATGGCCCGTGGCGCGCCTGGACTTCTTCATGATGTCCCTCGTGGTGGTGGTGACCGTGGTGGGGCTGCAGGCCGTGGGGCTCATCCTGGTGGTGGCCCTGTTGATCATACCGCCGTCGACGGCCCGTTTCTGGAGTCGTCGGCTCTCGGTCATGCTCGTTTTGTCGGCCGGCTTCGGCGCGTTGAGCAGCATGATCGGCGCAGCGGTCAGCGCCTTGATGGCCAATTTGCCGGCAGGCGCGGTGATTGTCATGACGGCCTCGTCCCTGTTTTTCTTCAGCCTGGTGTTTGGCACCAACGGCGGGTTGTTGCAAATGGCCCTTGACCGCTGGCGCCTCGGCAAAAAGGTGATGCACGAAAATTTGCTGCGCGAGCTGTATGAATGGCAGGAGATCGCGGCCCAACAGA
This sequence comes from Desulfatitalea sp. UBA4791, assembly GCA_002402905.1. Lineage (GTDB taxonomy): Bacteria > Desulfobacterota > Desulfobacteria > Desulfobacterales > Desulfosarcinaceae > Desulfatitalea. Next base: position 6,346 of record DHGT01000084.1, read on the forward strand.
GCGGCGCTATTGCGGACAAAACCCGCATCGACGGTCCCCGCCTGGAAGAATTGCTGCCCAGACGGTCCTGGTCGGTCCACGGCCTGCAAAAAGGGTTGCGTCAGCTGATCCGAAAGGGGTGGCTTCGTTTGTCCCCGGAAGGACGGTATTTTTTCACGCCGGAAGGCGTTTTGCAGGCGCGCGCGGTGGTCCGCAAGCATCGGCTATGGGAAGCCTATCTGATCGCATACGCCGATACGGCGCCGGGCCAGGTGGATTGGGGGGCCGATGCCATCGAACACGTTATCGACGAGCGGATCATCGCCGAGTTGGAAGCCGGTTTGCCCGATTGGACGCCCAAAGCCGTGCCGGAGAGTCCGCACGAGCTGATCCGCAGTGGGGTATAGGCATATGGAATGGACCTTTATCGACAGCTGGATTATCGTCACCGGCATCCTCAGCGCCATGTCCTGCGCACTGCTGGGAAACTATCTCGTGCTGCGGCGCATGAGCATGATGGGCGATGCCATCAGCCATGCCGTGCTGCCCGGCCTGGCCATCGCATTTCTGGTCAGCGGCAGCCGGGACAGTTTGCCTATGCTCGTCGGCGCGGTGGGTGTGGGGGTCCTGACAGCGGTATTGATTCAAGCCATCGGCAAGCTCAGCGGATTGGACCAGGGGGCCTCCATGGGGGTGATTTTCACCACGCTTTTCGCTTTGGGATTGATTCTGATCCGCCAGGCCGCCGATCATGTGGATCTCGATCCGGGCTGTGTGCTCTATGGCGCCATCGAGCTTACCCCGCTGGACGTCTACACGCTATTCGGGTGGGAGATCCCCCGTGCGGCAGTGACCAACGGGATCATGCTGTTGGTCAATGTGCTTTTCGTGGTTTTCTTCTTCAAGGAATTGCGCATCACGTCCTTTGACCCCGCGCTGGCCACCACCATGGGATTTAACGCGGGAGTGATGCATTACGTGCTGATGGCGCTCGTGGCCGCCACCACCATCGCCGCGTTCGAAAGCGTGGGCAGTATCCTGGTGATCGCCATGCTGATCGTGCCGGCCGCCACCGCCCACCTGCTGACCGATCGGCTGGTGGCCATGCTGGCGATCAGTCTCGTCGTCGCCGCCCTGTCGGCCGTCCTGGGTCATCTTGGCGCGATTACCATACCGACTTGGATCGGTTTCCGCGATACGAGCACCGCCGGGATGATGGCCGTGGCTGTCGGTGTCTTGTTTCTGGCGGTTTTTCTTTTCGCCCCCCGCCACGGCATCATCGGCCGGATGGTCGCCCAGGGTCTCCTGACATTGCGTGTCAACCGGGACGACATCCTGGGCATGCTCTACCGGGTGCAGGAATTGTCCGGCCAACGGTCACCTGCCGTCAAAACGGATGATCTGCGCAAGGCCTTGTTGACCGGCGGCTGGGTGAACCTGGCCCTTGCCGACCTGCTGCGGACCCGAATGGTGCGGCGCACCCTGGAAGGTGTGGTGTTGACGGAAAGCGGCCTATCATCGGCCGCCAACCTAATCCGTTCCCATCGCCTCTGGGAGAGTTATCTGTGCGGCCAGATGGGGTTTTGCGACGCCGAGGCGCATTACAGCGCCCATCAACTGGAGCACGTGACCGACGAGGCCATGCAGGAGCGGTTGAAGCGTGCTGCCAACTATCCCACCCTGGACCCGCACCGGAAAGCGATTCCATGATCGATAGGGCACGAGGTGAATTGCTGTGACGCTTCAAGTGATAGTGCTGCTTGCGATCGTGGCCGTTGCGCTTGTCATTTTCATCGGGGGTTGGCTGTCGGTGGACCTGGTCGGCCTGCTCGTGCTGGCGGCCCTTGCCTTGGGCGGATTTGTCACAGCCGAGCAGGCGTTGGCCGGATTCAGCAGCCCGGCGGTGGTGACCGTCTGGGCGATGTTCATTCTCTCCGCGGGATTGAACCGCACCGGTGTCGCCCATCGTCTGGGGCAGCCGCTGCAGCGTTTCTCAAAAGGCAGCGAGGTGCTGCTCGTGGTGGTGCTGATGGCGGCCGCGAGCCTTTTGTCGGCCCTGATCAACACCGTGACGGTGGCCGCGATCCTGTTGCCCGCGACCATGGAACTGGCCCGGCGCAGCGGCCGTCCGCCCTCACGTTTACTGATGCCGCTGGCGCTCGGATGTCTGCTGGGCGGTCCGTTTACCGGCATCTCGACCCCGCCCAACATCCTGGCCACCGATGCCCTGCGCACCGCCGGGCTCGAGACGTTTGCTATCTTCGACTTCACCCCCATCACGGCGGCCATCGTGGCGGCCGGTATCGTTTTTATGGTGGTGATCGGGCGTCGCCTGCTGCCTGCGCGGGCCAAGGAAGCTGCTGACGGCGGCCGATTGTCCAGGCAGGATCCCTACCAGCTCGGTACCCACATCTTCACCACCCATATTCGATCGGGATCGACCCTGGTCGGCCACTCGTTGGCCGAGAGCCGCCTTGGCTCGGCCCTCTTCCTGACCGTGGTGGCGCTTCAACGTCAAGGGGACTTGATCCTTGCACCTCGGCCCACGGAAATTCTGCAGGTGGACGACAGACTGATCGTGCACGGCCAACCCGATCATCTGCGACGCTTTCATGGCAGTCAGCATCTCCAGGTCGAATCTTCCGAGTCGGCAAGGGAGTTGATCCTCGAGAGGCTGGCGGCCGCCGAGGGACGGGTGGCCGACGACTCACCCCTCGTGGGGGCGACGCTGGCCGAGAGTGGCCTGCGGCCCAAATATCGGGTCCACGTGTTGATGCTTCGCGATGCGGCCGGCAACGTTGTTCTGGATCCAAGGCGCCATCGTTTCGCCGCGGGCGATCGTTTGCTGCTTCAGGGGGAAATGGAGGCCCTGGAAGCGCTGACCGGCCAAGGGTTCGTGGCTGAAGCGCGATTCGTGCCCCAGGATGAGGTGGATCGATTGACCAGCGGCCGTGCCAGGTTGTTGACCGTCCGGGTCCCGAGCGGATCGGTACTGGCCGATCGGGATCTGGTCGAGAGCCGCCTGGGAAATGCCTTCGGCCTTACCGTGGCGGGGATCGTTCGCGGTGAGACGTTGATCTGTTTGCCGTCGCCCCATGAGAAGGTGCAGGCCGGTGATCTCCTGGTGATGCAGGGGACGACGCAGGACCTGGAGATTCTCGAAGGACTTCAGGCCCTGGAAATCAGCGAACAGTCCGCCGATTTGCTGGCCGAATTGGAGTCCCAGCAAATCGGCGTGACCGAAGTGCTGCTGTCACCCCGGACCACGCTGGCGGGCCGGACCCTGGCCGACCTTCTCTTCCGGGATCATTACGGTGTCAGTGTGCTGGCCATCTGGAGAAACGGACAAGCATACCGTACCGGCCTGCAGGATATGCCGCTCAAGTTCGGGGACGCCCTTCTGGTCTACGGGCAGCGGCAAAAGCTGGAGGCCGTGGCGCGCGATCGCGATTTTCTCGTGCTCGACCCGGCGGCCGTGCAGGCCCCCCGACTGGAGAAGGCCGGCATTGCCACGGTCATCATGCTGGCGGTGATCCTGGGTGCGATCCTCGGCCTGGTTCCCATCGCCATCGCCGCCGTCGCCGGGTCAGCGCTCATGGTCCTGGTCGGATGCCTGAGCATGGAAGAGGCCTACCGCGCCATCGAATGGAAGGTCATTTTTCTCATCGCCTGCATGTTGCCCCTGGGAGTGGCCATCGAGAATTCGGGTGCGGCCCAGATGGGCGCCCAGGTGCTGATCGGCGTGGTCGGGCAATACGGGCCCCGCTGGGTGGTGGCGGCGCTCTTCCTGGTCACCGTGATCGGCACCCAGGTGATCCCCACGGCGGCATTGGTGGTCTTGATGGCACCGGTGGCCCTCAGCGCCGCATCGACCCTGGGGATTTCGCCTCAGCTCTTGATGATGACGGTGGCGATCTCCGCTTCATCGAGTTTTGCCAGCCCGCTGTCGCATCCCGCCCACCTGCTGGTCATGGGGCCCGGCGGATATCGTTTCATCGACTATGTGAAGGTGGGAGTTCCGTTGACCGTGGTCACGTTCGGGGTCTCGGTGTGGCTCCTGCCGATCCTCTGGCCGGCTTGATGGAGAATGTACTGAAAGCGATTCAAACCATGACGGTGTCGTCAACAATGGATGGCCGATGAACGGGGAAAAGAGACGTTTTCTGATTCAAGATCGCGTGGCCGTCGACAGTCAAAGCGGGCTCGCATGGCCCATCGATGCGGCATTAGGAGAGTTTCCCATGACCTGGCACGAAGCATTGGCCTTTGTCGACGACCTCAATCGGCGGCGGTGGGCCGGTTTTGAGGATTGGCATCTGCCCAACCGGCGCGAGCTCTTCAGCCTGGTCAGCCATTCCCGGATCAATCCGTCGCTGCCGGCCGGGCATCCCTTTGTCAATGTCTTTTCCGGTTACTACTGGACCACTACCACCTGCAGCCGGTTGCCTGAGCAAGCCTGGTACGTGCACCTGGGCGGTGCGCGCGTCTTCAAAGGGATGAAACACGGTTTTTATATGGTGTGGCCGGTTCGAGCCGACGCGCCTTCCGATGGGTGGCCCTATCGCACCGGCCAGCGCGCCTGTTACGACGAGGAACACATGCCGCTGACGTGCGCCGGCGGTGGGCAGGATGGCGCCCTGCGGGCGGGACGTCCGTGGCCCGAGCCGCGTTTTGACGTGCGTGAAGATGGGGTTCTGGATCGATTGACCGGATTGATATGGGATCGGTCGGCCAGTAGCGCCCCAGCGCCGGTGGATTGGGAATCGGCTTGTGAGATGGCGGCCGCTGCCAATCGGAAAAGGTATCTGGGCCATGATAGCTGGCGCTTACCGACGGTCCGCGAAATGGAGAGCTTATGCGATCTGGGCACCCACAGCCCGGCGCTGCCCCTTGACCATCCGTTCGAAAATGTGCGTTCCGACTACTGGACCTCCACCACCAGCCGTTACGAATCCTCTTATGCCTGGGTGATTTATCTACAGGACGGCGCCGTGGGCGTTGGCTTCAAGTCGGGCGCGGCATTCGATGTTTGGCTGGCCAGAAATAGATAACAAGAAGTTTTAAGTTTAAAGTTTTAAGGTTAAAGTGATGGAATTCTGTCTATTGTTGTTTATATCATATGCGGTTTATCTGGTTCCCCCCGGATCTTCCACTCATCAATTTCTTACATCCCCAGGTACGTCTTGCGTAGCACCTCGTCTTTCAGCAGCTCTTCACCTTTGCCCTCGGCAATGATCTTGCCCGAGGATAAGACGTAGTTGCGGTCGGCCATGGTAAAGACCGTGCTGACCTCCTGCTCGACCAGCAGCACGGTGATGCCCAGCTCCCGGATCTCCTGGATTTTGCGAAACACCTCGGTGCGCATGATGGGCGCCAGGCCGGTGGAGGGTTCGTCGATGCACAGCAGCTTGGGGCTGGACATCATGGCCCGACCCACGGCGAGCATCTGTTGCTCGCCGCCGGATAGGGTGCCGGAGATCTGGTGGGATCGCTCCTTGAGCCGGGGAAAGAGCTGGTAGACCTGGCGCAGGTTTTCATCGATTTCGTTTTTTTCGGTCAGCAGGTAGGCGCCGGCCTTGAGGTTTTCCAGAACGGACATCTCCTTGAACGGTCGCCGACGTTCGGGGCAGTGGATCAGGCCCATCTTGGCGATCTCGTGGGCCGGCGTTTTTTCGATGCGCTTGCCCATGAACTCCACCGTGCCTTGAAGGGTGATGTCGCCGTCGCCTCCGCGGTGAATGCTCTTTTCCCAGGCCACCAGGCCGGTGGCGGCCCGCAGGGTCGTGGATTTGCCGGCGCCGTTGGGGCCTACGAGGCTCACCAGCTCTCCCTCATCGACATGCAGGCTGATGTCGTTGATGATCATCGCCTTGCCGTAACAGACCGTCAGATTGGTTATTTCCAGCACCGTTATATATCTCCTTTGCCCAGATAGCATTCGATGACTGCGGGATGCTTCACCACCGCCTCGGGTGAGCATTCGGCCACCACCTCGCCATAATTGAGGACGATGACGCGGTCGACGATTTTCATCAGGGCCTGCAGCTTGTGCTCGATGATGATCATGGCCGGCCCTTCGCTGTGCAAGCGTCCGAATCGGCCCCCTTTGTGCAGCCGTTTGATCGACTTGGCCATCAGATCGGTCTCGGCAGGGCTCAAACCGCCGAACGGCTCGTCGAGCAACAGCAGTTCCGGCTCGGTGGCGATGGCGCGCGCCACCTCCAGGCGCTTGAGGTCGCCCTGGGACAAGGTGGAGGCCTTTTCGAGGGCCATGTCGGATATGCCGGCGAACTCGAGGGCATCCATGGCCTTGGCCTCGATGCGCTTGACCCATTCGCCGGTTTTCATGGAGCGCGGCGAAAGGCACGAAACCATCACGTTGGCGATGATCGGCAGGCGCCGGAAGGGCCGCATGTTCTGAAAGGTGCCGGCGATGCCCATATTGACGATGTCCCATACCTTGCGCCGGGTGATATCCTGCCCTTTGAAGCGAATCTTGCCGCTGTCGGGCTTGATGATGCCGGTGATCTGGCGCAGCAGGGTCGTTTTGCCGGCCCCGTTGGGTCCGATCAATCCCACGATCTCATCCCGGGCGACATTGAAGCTGACATTGCTGGTGGCCTTCAATCCGCCGAAACTCTTGTTCAGATTTGCTACTTCCAACAGGGGAACGGCCATATTATTTATCCTCCGCCTCGTCGCGCAGTTCCCGGCGGGACACCTTGCCCACATCGGTCTTGGGCAGCTCACCCCTGAATTCGATGATACCCGGAACTTTGTAGTGGGCCAGGTTCTGCTTGCAGAATTCGATGATATCCTCTTCAGAGAGCTTGCCACGCGCTTCGCTCTGCAACACCACATAGGCCTTGATGATCTGGCCGACCTTGGGATCGGGCACGCCGACCACACCGGCCGCCTTGACCTGGGGATGCATGTAGAGTACTTCCTCCACGTGGCGGGCAAAGACCGAATAGCCCTTGTGTTTGATCAGGTCGCGCTTGCGGTCGAAGAAGAAAAAGTAGCCCTCCTCGTCCATTCGCACCAGGTCGCCGGTGCGCATCCAGCGTTTGCCGTCGATCTCGATGAAGGTCTCGGCGTTGGCGTCCGGGCGCTTCCAGTAACCGGCCATGGCATTGGGTCCGCTCAGAATCAATTCGCCTTCCTCGTTGACCGGCTTGAACTCCAGGCTCTCCATGTCGATGACGGCGGCATCCACTCCGGTGATGGGCATGCCGAACGATCCCTGCTTGGGGCGGTCCTTGGGATTGCTGTGGCTGATGGCGGTGCACTCGGTCATGCCGAAGCCTTCGAGGATCTTGGTGCCGGTGCGTCGTTCCCAGCCCTCGCAGGTGGTGTCATGGAGCGTATCGGCGCCACAGGCGACGATTTTGAGCCGCTTCCAGTTGACCCGGTCCGTCTTTTCGTGCTCTTTGAGGTACTCGTACAGGGTGGGCACGCCATAGAAGGCCGAGGCCTGGTAACGGTCCACGGCATTGAGGATTTCTTCCATGTCCGGGGTGGTGAAGAGCACCAGGGTCTGGCCCTGGGTCAGGCCCGAGAGCATCAGTACGGCCTGGCCGTAGATGTGAAACAGTGGCAGAAAGGCAATGATCGTCTCTTTGCCCTCTTCCACGAACGGCCACCACGCCTTGCCCATGGCGTAGATGGCCACCAGATTGCGATGAGTCAGCATGGCGGCCTTGGGAAGGCCCGTGGTACCACCGGTGTAGGGCAGGGCGGCGATATCCTTTTCGGGGTCGTATTGGATTTTGGGCGGTTGAGGCGGATGGGCGGCGAGGAACTCCTTGAAGACCAGAAGGCCCATTCGCTTGATCTCTTCGGCCGTGGGGGGCTTCAGATCGGCATAGGCCTTGCTGATGGCTTTCTTTGCAAATGCTTTTTTCAGCAGGGGTAGAAAATCGCCCAGGTTAGAAAGAATGACGTTGTCCAGGGCGACACCCGAGCGTTCGACGTTGGCGTAAAGCATATCCTCGCAGATCACGGTTTTGGCTTCACTGTCCTCGAGCTGGTGGCGGACCTCCTTGCTGGTGTAGACCGGACTGACCGGCGTCACCTTGGCGCCGGCCTTGAGGGCCCCGAAATAGCTGATGATGAATTGGGGCGAATTGAGCAGGTAGATGGCCACTGTATCGCCTTTTTTGACCCCCAGGCTGGCCAGGCCGGTGGCGCAGCGGTCGATGAGTTCGATCAGCTCCTTGTAGCTGATTTTCTTTCCATAAAAAATCAGGGCGGTTTTCTTTTGATATCTTTCGGCAGTCTGGTCCAGCAGCTCAGGAACCGCCAGTTTGGGAATGTCGACGCTCGGGGGCACGTTGTCCGGATAAAATTTGAGCCATGGTCTGCTGGTGTAGAGCGTTTTTGAATCCATCGTGCGATTTTCCTCCTGTGTGGATAAACCCTAATGCAAGTCTGCCGCGCAGACGCGACACACCTTGCGAGTGGCAATGTTGCGGATTTTACAGCGCGGGCATTCGTTTTCGATTTTACTCCGCAGCCAGGGCAGTAAACCACCCGGCATGTAGAGCAGCACGATCATGACCACGATGGCGAACATCAATTGCCGCAGCTCAGGCCATATGCGGAAGAACTCCAGGAGCGGAAACAGAATGAAAACGGCGCCTACCGGCCCCCAGATGGTGACCATGCCGCCGAACACGCTCCAGATGACCACCTGAAAGGACATGGAGATCTCCAGGGTGGAGGGGCCTGCGATGCGCATGAAGTGGGCATAGAGACCTCCGGCCAAACCGGCGAAAAAACCGCTGAGGCTGAAGGCGATCAGCTTGTATTTGGTCGTATTGATGCCGGCCGCCTTGACAGCCAGTTCGTCTTCACGAATGGCGTGAAAGATGATGCCCATGTGGGAGTCGGTGATCTTCCACATGACCGTGACCAATACCAGCATGGTGATGACGACGATGTAGTAATTGGCAATCCTGGATCGCGCCAGACGACTCAAGCCGGAGAGCCCTAGCTCGCCACCGGTCAACTCCGGAACCGAGAAAACGAAACCCATCAGGATGATGGGAAAGGCAAGCGTGGTGAGCGCCAGGTAGGTGCCGCGCAACCGCAGACAGGGAAGGCCCACCAGCAGTCCGGCCAGGACGGCGACCAGGGCACCGGCCGGGATGCTGGCCCATGGAGGAAAGCCGGCTCTCAGGTTCAATATGGCGGTGCCGTAAGCACCCACCCCGAAGAAAAGGGCATGCCCGAAATTGATTTGGCCGGTGAAGCCGGAGAGTAGATCCCAACTGGCTGCGAAGATGGCAAAGATGCTGGCCAGAATCAGGATCCGCATCATGTACGGGTCGTCGTAGAGCAGCGGCAGCAGAAGCACGGTCAAAAAGAAGAGCAGCACGACGATCCGGCTGGGTAGGACGAACACTTCGTTTTTCAGGATCAAGAACAGTTTCCGCAAGTGGTAACGCAGCAGATTCATAACTATCCCTCTTCTTCGAATTGTACGCCGAAAAGGCCTGTCGGGCGGACCACCAGCACCAGGATCATGATGGACAGGGCTACCGCGCCCTTGAGAAATGCGCCGGAGGGGATCAAAAAGACCACCATGGCTTCGGCGAATCCCAGGATAAAGGCGGCGTAAAAGCTGCCCTTGATGCTGCCCATACCGCCCAGCACCACCACGGCCATCATCATGATCAGCGGGTGGCTCCACATGAACGGCTCGACCGTCGTCAGCGGCACGATGATGGCACCCGTGGCGCCGGCCAGTCCCACCGAGATCACGACCGCCATCATGGCCACACGGCTTTCATTCATGCCCATAAGGTTGGCCACCTCCCGGTCCTGAGCCGTGGCGCGGATGGCCAGGCCCAGTTTGGTATGCATGAGAAAGAGCCGCATCAAGCCCAGGACCACCAGCACCGAGGCGAAGGTGATCAACTGCTGGTAGAAGACTTTGACGCCCAGGATCGTGGCATATCCCTTGATCAGGGCCGGTACGCTCAGGTAATCGCCGGTGAAGATCAGCATCATGATCTCCTGCAGGGCGATGGCCAGGGCGATGGTGCCGATCAGCACGGCCTGTTCGTGTTCACGAATGGGGGCGATGAAGATTTTGTAAACGATCAACCCGAGGATCGATACGAAGACGATCCCGGTAATCATCGCCGAGAGGGGGTTGAATCCCAGGCGGTAGGTCGTGAAATAGATACAGTAGGCCGCCACCATGTAAAAGGCCGTGTGAGCGATATTGACGATTCGGGCAACGCCGAAAATCAGGGAGAAACCGATCGCCAGCAGCGCATAGGTGCTTCCGTTGATCAGGCTGGTGATCAAAATATCGATTAGCATAACACCTCACCGCGTCACCTGGGCAAGCGCCCCCGCCGACGGTTGCCGGCAGGGGCGTTTGCGTTCGTTTTGTATGTTGCGTCGGAACTACTTTTTATAGGCCTGGATGACCCAGGGCGGGATCTTGTAATCCTGAATGCCCTTGTAGGTGATCTCCGGTGCACCCGGAGCGGCGACCCACTTGTTGGGCCATACGCCGACCGGCTTGCCGTCGATCCATTGGATGGCCAGGCTGGTCAGATAGCCCGGTCCCCAAGTCAGGTCGTGCAGATGACGTCCCTGTTCGTCTTTCATGTATTTGACAATGCCGGAAGCCACCTTGCGTTCGGACACCTCCATCGCCTTGACCAGTTCATCCGCATCGAGGCTGCCGGTCTCCTCTATGGTGGCGACGATTGCTTTGATGGCGGAATAGGTGTCGGCCGTGTAGGTCGGGGTTTCGCCGAATCTTTTGTAGTAGGTTTCGACAAAGGGGGCGGTGAGTTCGTTGTACTCCACCCCGCGGCAGTAGGTATTCATCGTAAGGATGTATTCCCCCATGCCTTGGGTGGCTTCCCAGAAACCATCCTTCTGGCCTTCCACGTTGATTCCCACCTGCACGGCCGGGATTTTCAGCTCACCGCCCTGGCGGGCAAAGGGAATACCCACCGATGAAGAGAAAATGGTGAAGATCATCTGGGCGCCGGCGCGCTGAATGGCGGAAAGCTCGGCGGTCACATCGGTGGCCACTGGGGAGGGACGCCACACGCCTACCGATTCCATGCCGATTTTGGGCAGAAAGCCTTCGGTGGCGGCGACCATGGGATCGGCCCACATCGCTTTTTCAGCCACCACGGCCACTTTGACTTTTTCCAGACCGAGCTCTTTCTTGAGGATGTCGCCGACGAATTTCAGATGCAAAAAGCTCGTGCGGACCAGAAATGCGGAGTTGAAAGGCGTGCCTCGGAAGAAGTATTTGTAGGTGTCGTAATCCTGGGCCACTCGGGTGCACAATTCCGGATGAGCCGCACCGCAGCCGATGAAGATCTTTTGATACTCCATGGCGATGTCCTGCATGGCCAATACCGCTTCGGTCCGGAAACCGCCGACCACGAAATCCACCTTGTCACGTGTCATGAGCAATTCCATGGCATTGGTGGCGTCGGTCACGTTGAGAAATTCGTTGGAGTCGGCTTTGACCAGTTCGATTTTCATCATTTTTTTGCCGACTTTGACACCCCCTTTGGCATTGATTTCCTCCTCGGCCATGATGGCGCCATTCCAATGTCCTTTACCCTGCACAAATTGCATCGGGCCGATGACGCCGATCTTGATGGTGTCGGCGCCCCATGCCGGAACGCCGATCGTCAAGGCCAACATCCCTACCAGCCCTGCGACCAAGAGAAGTCTAACCTTTTTCATTGAGTTACTCCTTTCCCTGTTTGTTTGCATGTGCCGCCATAAGCTCGGCAGATGGATCCTGTCGAGAGGGTTCGTCGATTGGGATTGCCGTCTGGAGGGTGGGAAAAATTCGATGGTGTAAAAATGAAAAATGTTCGATCGGTTTCAGCGTGTCGCCCAATGTCATTTTCCTTTTCAGCGCAGCCGCATACCCCCGGCATGGCGCAGAGGTTGTGTCAGCTCATGTATTTCAATCAGAATATGAATTGAGTTCAATAACTTTCTTCTACGTCATTCCCTTTTGTCTTGTCAATACCCAGATCGGGTGGGCTTGGATTTAAGCTTTGGACAGGCGGTCTTCGTGGAATTTAAAGCAGGTCATCAGTGGATGATAAACAGAATCCCGAATTGTTCTGTCAATCGGGACTTTCAGCTATTCTGGATGGATATGTGTCACCACCCGCCGATAGGTCATGCGTCCCGAATCATACGGCGGGAACGCAAAAAGAAGCCCTGACGTGAATAAATCACACGATCCAGAGGGCATGATCGGTGAGCCGATCGGCCACATATCTGGAGGTGCTGCCAGAATAATAGGCCCGCCCGCTGCCACTGCGGCAGGTGACCACCGTATCGTATCCGCCGATTTCCGCCTCGTTGATGATCATTTTGCCGATTTTAGCCGTTTTCGTGGGCGTCAGCATTTGTATATGACGCCCGTCGATCCCGGCCGCGATCATCCGCTGGGTGGCCTCCTGGCGAAACCGTTCACACATCTCCTGCTCATGACGTGCCAATTTGGCAGCCATGTCATAGGTTTCGGGGCTCATCGTCCCCAATTGCTCCACCCAGCTCTCCTGCACCACATGGTAGAAGGTCAGGTGAAGCCGGGGCATTCCGGCCAGAAGGCTGGAGAGCCGATCGAGCAGACGGCCCCACGGGGCCATCACATCCACGGCAATCAGAAAATGTCTGGGGGCGATGTCGCCGTCCACGACCCAGACCGTCTGGCCGTCGCTGAATTCCACCAGTTTGGCGGTTACGCTGCCCATGAAGAGTTTCTGCGCCCGCGACAATCCCCTTCGACCGGTAACGATGGCGTCATAGTCGTTCTGGCGGCCATACTCGAGAATATCCTTTGCCAATCCCAGCACCCTTTCCTGGCTGACCAGTTCGATGTCGGCTTTGTCGATTCCTTGATTCAGGAGGATATCCAGGCCCTTATTGAGCGTTGCCATGGATTCGGCCTGGTATTGTTCGCTCATTTTTTTAAGCGAGGTGCGCACCGCGGCATCGGTCTTGGCCTCTTCGACCAGGTATTGGGACATGATCGGTTGCACGTTGAACAAGGTGCATTGCCATTCGGCCCCACCGGACATGAACGCCGCGGCATAGGTCAAGGCCTGTTTTGAATGGATGGAACCATCCGTTGCGATCAACAGTTTTTTTTTCATGGCATCTTTCCTTTCTCCTGAGGCGATCGTTTCATCGCTATGCAGACCGTAATTTAAAACAGCAGAAAGCGTGCCATGCATGCCGTAAGCCTAACCGGTCATCTTGCATCGCGGCCATCGATTCGATTTGATTGAAAAGATATAAATTTCAATGGAAAGACCGTGTTCGGCACCAGAGCTTCTCGAACGACGGGCCGGGTGCTTGTGGGGACCCATGCCAGGTCAGGGGACCGAGCGTGGCCGGATTTTTTACAACGTGTAAAGTCTCGGACAAACACCCTATCGATATTCTGGGCTTTAGTTCTGAAGAAAGCGGCCGATACACAAGATGGATCGGCAGTCATACCTGCCCATGATAATTTGAAAATGCGGAGAAAGGGTGGAATATTGCGATGAAAGCTTGGAAATTGAAGACTCAATTGGCGTTCGGATTTGCCCTGGTGCTGATTTTTACCGGAGTGGTCGGACTATCCGGGTTGGTCTCCCTGCATAATGTGTCCAAGGTCATGGATACCTATCGGCAAGTGAATCTGGCCCAAAGTGCCTTCAGCGATGCCAAGGAGCAGGTGGCCCTCTATTTTCTGAACAGCCATGAACAGGGGCGGGCCCAACAGGCTCAGGCCGGTGAAGCCGCCACCCGCCAGTTGAGCGAGATCATCAAACTGTTGGAGGTCGCCAGTGAGCGACCGGGCGTTGCCGAAGAGGGGCGGCAGAGTTTGACGACCCTGCTGGATGGCTATCGTCAATTCCACGGTAGTTTCATCCGCTACGCTGAATATGAAGCCGTCAAAATTGCCGAGGAACAAAAGGCCATGGATTGGCTGAACACATTCGGCGATCTGATCAAGCAGGGAATTTTTCGGACCGAGGACATGTTGGTGGCCCAGCGCTTTCTGCAATCCGGGGCCATCGGCTATTTCGAGCGGCCCAACGCAAGCCGCTGGCAGCAAATCGAAGCACACGAGCTACAATTTTCCGATGCCATGGCCAAATGGTTTGACCTTATCGAGAACAGCGACGAACTCCGCGATGTCCATACCAAGATCAGCGCCCGTTACGATCTGATCCGTGAATCGTTGAAGCAACACTATGATCAGGTCATCGGTCAGCAGGAGATGCAGCAAAAGATGAATGGGGCGGGCGAGCGCATTGGGCAGATTACCCATGGCCTTCTGGAAAAGGCCACCCAGGGTTTGGAACAGGTCCAGTCGCTTTCGTTGACCGTCATCGGGGTTGCGATGTTTGCCGCCGTGCTGTTCGGGGTGGTGTTTGCCTGGCTGACCACCCGGTCGATCACCGGTCCCATCAAACAGGTGACCGCGGGATTGCAGGATGTGGCCGAAGGCGAAGGGGACCTGACCAAGCGGCTCAACATCGGTTTTAAAAACGAGGTCGGTGAACTGGCCAACTGGTTCAATGTCTTCATGGAAAAATTGAACCAGATGATTCGAGAAATCGCCGGCAACGCCGGCCAGTTGAGCCAATCCGCCAGTCAGTTGTTCCAGGTGTCGGCCAAGATGTCCGAAGCGGCCGAAAATATGTCTGGCCGAGCGTCATCGGTGGCCGGTGCCGCGGAAGAGATGAGCACCACCATGGCTTCGGTAGCCGCTTCCAGTGAGCAGGCCTCCACCAGTGCCAATCTGGTGGCTGCGGCCGTCGAGCAGATGAATGCATCGGTCGGTGAAATCGCCACCAATTCAGAAAAGGCCAGGGGCGTGACCGAAACGGCCGTGGACAAAACCAGCAAGACCTCGGAGCGGGTGCATCAACTGGGCGCCGCGGCGGCGGCCATCAGCAAGGTCACCGAGGTGATTACCGAAATCTCCGAGCAGACCAATCTGCTCGCTCTCAACGCTACCATAGAAGCGGCCCGGGCCGGCGAGGCGGGCAAGGGTTTCGCGGTCGTGGCCAATGAAATCAAGGAGCTGGCTGCCCAGACCGCCCGGGCCACCCAGGACATCAAGGCCAAGATCGATGACATTCAGCATTCCACCGGTCTCACGGTGTCTGAGATCGGTGAGATTTCAAAGGTCATCAACCATGTCAACGAAACCGTGACTATCATCGCTTCGGCCGTGGAGGAGCAGGCCGTCACCACCCGAGATATTGCCGGCAATATCGGCCAGACCTCGCTCGGCATCCAGGAAGTCAGCGCCAACGTGGCCCAAAGTTCGGCCGTCTCCGCCGACATCGCCGAAGATATCGGCAAGGTCAACGGCGATGCCAGCGAGATGTCCGCCAGCAGTGCCACCGTCAAATTGAGCGCCGAAGAGCTCTCCACTCTATCCGGTCAGCTCAATGCCGTGGTGGGACGATTTAAATTTTAAGTGGGACACCTGAAATATTGGGAGGGCCCGGCCACGCGACGGGGCGGGATTCCCGCATGCGAATATTTCGGCATTGGAGGAAAAAATGGAAATCAATTTGAGATCGATCTCTTCAAAGCTCATTATCGGAGGCGTTTGCGCCGTTTTGTTGCCTTTGATGGTCGTCGGATTTCTTTCCTTTTCCAAGGCGCGCGTGGCCATGCAGGATCTGTCGAGACAACAGGCCCAAGGTGTCGCCGCCGATTTGGCCAAGCAGACCGCCATGGGGATCAAATCGGAGATTGCACTGGCCCAGGTGATTGCCGGTCAGAAAATGATCGTCAATCTGCTGCTGACCATCGATAAGCTGGGCTATGGCAACATTCATGACTATACCTATGAAATTTATGCGGATCTGAGAAGCCAGTTCGCCAACATGTCCGACTACTACCAGGCGGTGTTCGTGGCGGATAAATCCGGTCTGGTATTGACCGGTATCTTAGAGAACGGCGAGAGTTACGAAGGCGTCTCCGTCTCTGACCAGGTCTATTTTCAGGAAGCCTTGAAAACGGGCCGGGCGATCATGAGTGATGTCGCCCCCTCCAAGAGCAACAACCAGCCGATTGTCGTGGCCTGTGCTCCGGTTCTCAATAAGGATGGCGATGCCATCGGCGCCGTCGGTACGGAGATCAAGATCCGCTTTTTTTCGGATCTGGTTGCTGCCCGCAAAATTGGACAATCGGGTTATGGATACATGATCGACAGCAAAGGGCTCATCCTTGCCCATCCGAAACCGGAGCACGTGTTGCGTCTCGATGTGACGACCATAAAAGAGATGTCTTCGATCAACCAACGTATGATGGTCGGCGAAACCGGCGTGGAGAACTACATTTTCCAGGGCATTCGAAAAACGGCCGCATTTGCGCCCGTGGGATTTAACGGCTGGTCGATCAGTGCCACCCAGAACGAAGAAGAATTTCTTGCCGCCTCGGTATCCATTCGCAACACCAATGTCTTGGTTGCCATTCTGGCAGGATTGATCATGGCGGTGGTGGTGATGCTGGCGGCTCGTAGCATCGTCCGACCGATCAATGCCGCCGTTGCCGGTCTGAAGGACATCGCCCAGGGAGAAGGTGATCTCACCATGCGGCTGGATGTCGCCAGCAGGGACGAAGTCGGCGACCTGGCCCGGTGGTTCAACGTTTTTATCGAAAAGCTGCAGGGTATCATCCGGGACATCGCGTCGGGTGTTCAAACGCTCTCTTCCTCATCCACCGAACTGTCCGCCATATCCGAACAGATGACCCAGGGAATTCAGAACGTCTCCGAGAAGAGCAATACCGTGTCCGCGGCCTCCGAAGAGATGAGTGCCAATATGAATAACGTTGCCGCCGCCATGGAGCAGTCTGCCACCAATACCAATATGGTGGCCTCCGCATCGGAAGAGATGTCCAGCACCATCGGCGAACTATCCACGAATGCTGAAAAAGCGAGGCACATATCCGATGAGGCCGCGCATAAGGCGTCCGACGCATCGGCCAACATGGATCAGTTGGGGGCGGCAGCCCGAGATATTGGCAATGTCGTTGAGACGATCACCGACATCTCGGAACAGGTGAATCTGCTTGCCCTCAACGCCACCATCGAAGCGGCCCGCGCAGGCGAAGCAGGCAAAGGTTTTGCCGTGGTCGCGAACGAAATCAAGGAGTTGGCCAAGCAGACCGCAGAGGCGACCCATGAGATCAAGGCCAAGATTGCGGGTATCCAAGGCACCACCCAGGTGACGGTCGATCAAATCGGTGAGATCGCACGGGTGATTGCCCGGGTCAACGACCTGGTGGCGACCATTGCAACTTCAGTGGAAGAGCAATCCTCGGCCACCAAAAATATCGCCAACAATGTGGCCCAAGCCTCCCAAGGCATCCAGGAGGTGAACGAGAACGTCAACCAGAGCTCGCTGGTTTCATCGCAGATTGCCGGTGACATCGCCGGTATCAGCAGCGCCATGAATGAGATGACCGACGGCAGCGCCCAGGTCAACATCAGTGCCCAGGACCTTTCCAAACTGGCCGAGCAACTCGAACAGATGGTCCACCAGTTCAAAATTTAGATTCAATTTCATAAACTTGCGCGGGTGTTGCGGGCGGGCGTTAAGCCCGCACCCCTACGAGATTTGGATTACAATACAGGCCGTCGCCAGGGCCGGGTCTTGTAGGGCAGGGTGTATCCCCATAAGCGCTAAGATAATTCTATGCCCGATAAGTCCACATCGTACTCGTACTCAGCGCTGCGGTACTCGTACTCGTCATCGAAAAATACCTGCCGAAGCTTGCATTTTCAAGCCTCGAAAGCAAAACCATCGAGTACGAGNNCGTGTACGAGTACGCGAAAAACAGCATAACGGTATGCACGAAATTTAGTTATCGCCGACCATGGTGCGGGAATAACTTAGCGCTTATAGGGTGTATCCCCGCCCGGAAGAAAACCCAACGCCTTAAGTGAACGGCGCCGAATACATTTCCTCTGCTCCAATAAAATCAAAAGCCGGTGCCAATCCCCGAGGGTTCCTCGGTGAAGTTTATGTTGACAGGGTGGGAACAGATCGACATATTGTTCCATTTATCTATTTCGCCTAAATAACATAGATATAGGGAGTCACCATGTCGAACAGTTATAGATTCCATTGCCCGGTCAAAATCGTCTCCGGAGAGAACGCGCTGGATAAACTTGCCGGAGAGTTTAAACAGCTCGGCGGTAAGCGGATCGTTATCGTCACGGATCAGGGGGTGGCCAAGGCCGGCCTGCTCGACCTGATCCAGGATGCCGTGGCCGAATCCGACCTGGCCATCGGTGCGGTTTACGATCGGGTCCCCCCGGACTCACCGGTATCGGCGGTGTTGGAGATCGTTGAGCTGTACAAGCAGCACGATTGTGACGCTATCCTGGCCGTGGGCGGCGGATCGGCCATCGACACGGCCAAGGGGGTCAAGATCAAACTGGCCGACGATGATATCGATTTAATGAATTTCAAGGCGGTCCTTCGGATGGTCAAACCGACCCGTCCCCTGGTCGTCATTCCCACCACAGCCGGCACAGGTTCCGAAGTGACGTCGGCGGCCGTCATCTCAGACCCGGGCAAAGGCATCAAGCTCTCCTTGATTTCGCCGTCGATGCCGCCCAATACCGCGGTGATCGATCCACGCATGACCGCCACCCTGCCACCGCGGCTGACCGCATCCACCGGCATGGATGCCCTGACCCACGCCGTGGAAGCTTGCCTGGGTATTCAAAAGAATCCGATCAGCGATGCCGTGGCCGCGGCGGCTATCCGTTTGATTTTCAACAACCTGGTCGAAGCGGTCCGCAATGGGAAGAATCTGCAAGCTCGTCTTGGCATGGCCAATGCCGCCACGCTGGCCGGCATCGCCTTTTCCAATTCCATGGTCACCATGGTGCATGCCATCGGGCACTCCCTGGGTGCCGTGTGTCATTTGCCGCATGGCGATGCCATGGCGATCTGCCTGCCCGATGTGCTCGAATTCAATCTGGATGCCATCGGCCAGGAGCTCGGTGAGCTTCTGCTGCCCATGGCCGACGCCACCGAGTATGTCCAGACACCCGAATCGCAGCGCGGCATGCGGGTCGTCGAAAAGATCCGGGAGCTGCGCAAGACCCTGCACGATCTTTCCGGCCTGCCGATTACATTGAAAGAGGCCGGCGTGTCCGAGGATAAAATGTCGGCCGTGGCGGAGATATCTCCCAAGGATGGGGCGGCGTTTTACAATCGTAAGAAATTCACGGCCGTGGATGCTTTGGCGGTTTTGAAGAAAATGTAGGCGATACCGTATGGATGGGGGCGGGACTGTTGGCATCACCGCCCCGACAAGCGGACCTTTAAGACTTTCGGCTTTTTTTCTTCCTCTGGCCTGCAGGGATGGTTTTATTGTCCTGATAGGGATGAGATGAAGCAGCCACCGCCGCCCCCACCTCCACCACCGCCCGACGAACTCCCATCGTTGTCCAGCGTGTTGTCGTCCGGGTCTTCCCCCAATACCGAAGCCAGGTACACCTCGTTGGAATTGCCGCTCTCATTTCCTTCACTGTCATAAGCCCTTACGACGAAGTAGTAGGATTCGTATTCGTCAAAACCGGTGACCGTGCATTGGTTGGTGGTGCCATGCCATTCGGGATATCTGTAGTCATAGGCTTCGCCGCGTTCCCGGGCATACAACCGGTAACCGGCAAGGTTATCATCTGTGTTGGGGTCCCACGCCAGAGTGACGTCTCTGGCGATGCCAAGGGCAGGATAGATCAGTATAAGAAGTATGAGGAGTGCAAGCCGTTTCGCTGAATGCATAAAATCCCTTCAGTTGACGTGGAGTTAGGTGGGATCGGGGAATCGCACCCGCCCAAACCAAAGCAAATTGAATGCCATGTTAGAAGCAAGGGGGTGATCATATTTATGCTGCTTTATAACCGATTGATAATAAAACTATAAAATTTGATCTTCGGTAAGGCGGGATCCATCTTTGAGCGTCAACTAATGGATGATGGGAAGACTGTCGCGAAACGATGTTGATCGGCACGTGTCGATTTCGTAACCGGCTTGAGCTGAGACCGTTTGGGTTTGGGGGGGAGTGCCTGAAAAGTGGAAATGTGCAATAAGCGGGACCTGGTCCAATCAAACCGATTTTTGCACATCGGTTGGCAGATATCGTAACCGCTGGCTTCCGAGAACGGTCATGTCAATCTTGCAGCCGATAGCACATCTTGGCCGGTATCGCCCCTCGGACGCCGCCGGTCGGATCTGGGGTGTCACCCTCCCGTCGGGGGATGATGTGGATGTGAGCGTGAAAGATCGTCTGCCCGGCGGATCTGCCGCAGTTCATGCCGATATTGAAACCGGTGATGGTGGGGTCGGCGGCGCTGAGTTTTTCCTTTAGAAGGCGCACCAGGTGGTCTGCGTTCCGGCATTCCGCCTCGGTCATGGCGAACCAGTCGGATGCATGCCGTTTGGGGATGACCAGGTGGTGGCCCGGGGAGACCGGGAATCGATCCTCGATGGCCCAGACCGATTGGTATTCCGCCACAATCCGGTCTTTAATCCGTTCCGGGCAGAAGCGGCAGTTGACTTCGGGACGCAATGTCTACCCTCCTGTTTTTAGCGATGGGTCGTGGTTCTCACAAACACTTCTATTTGCAACAAGCGGTTTTTAATGTCTACGTTTTTAACATAGTTCCAATCCCGAAGCCATTGATCCAGCATTCGGTCGCCAGCAGTTCTAACTGAAGGTGATTCACCTTGATGGGCGCGCATTACTGAAGTTGTTTGATAAAAAAATCGCATTGCAGCGGCCATGGCAGGCGTGGGTGGGGCGTGTGGCATCGGCCACCTGTCCCACCCGGGCCGGGTTTAATGTCGGTCGCCTCCATTGTTGACAACCTGGTCGCTTGCACGGTAACTTGCTGCGCTTGTTTGGCGGATTTTAGAGCCGATCGTTCCGTTGAATCCTTGGTCCGAAATTTCAACTTTTCACTTTACGCTTCCGGCAACGCCGGGAGAGGAGGATCTCCCATGAAAAAGAGCTTCCAACTGATCGCCTTGGGTCTGTCTTTTCTGTGCGTATGGGGTGTGCTTGGTTCAATCGGGTCGGCGACATCCTGGGCGGGTACGATCCAATTGACCTACAGCAATTTTTTCCCCCCCACCCATATTCAGAGTCAGCTGGCCGAAGGCTGGTGCCAGGAGGTGGCGCGGCGCACGGAAGGCCGCGTGAAAGTTCAGTATTTTGCAGGCCAGACCTTGACCCAGGCCAATCAGACCTATGACAGCGTCCTCGACGGCATCGCGGATATCGGTTTTTCGGCCTTTGCCTATACCCGTGGCCGTTTTCCGGTCATGGGGGCCATTGATTTACCCATGGGGTATCCGGACGGCGTCACGGCAACGCGGGTGGCCAATTCAATCTACGAGCAATTTTTACCCAAGGAGTTGGAAAATACCCAGTTGATGTACATTCACGCGCACGGTGCCGGGTTGATTCACACCCGTGGCCGGGCGGTGCGTACGTTGGCGGATTTGAAGGGACTCAAGATCCGCTCGACGGGCATCAGTGCCCAGATGGTCAAGGCATTGGGGGCCACGCCGGTGCCCATGCCCATGCCGGAATCGTACCAGAGTCTTCAAAAGGGCGTGGTGGACGGCTCCGCCAATCCCATTGAAACCAATAAGGGCTGGAAGCTGGGCGAAGTGCTCGACTACGTGACCCTGGCCTATCCGGTGGCTTACACCACCTCCTTTTTCGTGGTGATGAACAAAGCCAAGTGGGACAGTATAGACCCAAAGGATCAGGCTGTGATACAGGAGATCAACAAAGAGTGGGCCGTCAAACATGGCGAAGCCTGGGATGCCAGTGACAAAGAGGGGTTGCAATTCTTCCTCGACCAGGGCAATACCACCGTCGAGATCGATCCCAAGGAGGCTGCCCGCTGGCAGGCCGCCGTGGCGCCGATGATCGATGAATATGCCAAGTCTCTGGATGAAAAGGGAATGAAGGGCACCGACGTGATCGCGGCCATTCGCCAGGAACTGAAAAAAGAATAGAGCGATCCGATTCCAAACGAGAGCGGTCCCGGTGGGTCGGCGCGACCACCGGGCCGATGCTTTTTTGAACCACAGGTGTGACGCCATGCGTGTTTTGGGTAAAATCATCGACCTTTTGTCTGATAAATTGAAAATCTGCGGCGCCGCCTGCCTGGCGGGAATGAGCCTGCTGACGTGTGTCGACGTCATCGGGCGTTTTTTTAAACATCCCGTTTTCGGGTCGGTGGAACTGGTCAGTTTCATGGGGGTCCTGGCCGCCGCTGCCGCCCTGCCGTTTACCCACCAGACCCGGGGCCATATCGGGGTGGAGATCTTCGTGCGCCGCATGCCGGAAAGGCGCCGCCTGCTGGTCGATGTGTGCACCGGCATCGTGAGCTTCGTTTTTTTCGCGGTGGTGACCTGGCGCATGGTGGTGTATGCCCTGAGTTTAAAATCTTCGGGAGAGGTCTCCATGAACCTGGAGCTTCCCGAGTACCTGATCATCGTTGCCGTGGCCGGCTGTTTTCTGGTGCTTTCCGCCGTGATCGTCAAGGGAGTGATCGAAACCTGGAGTGAGTTGCTGCGTAAATGAGTTCCACGGTCATCGGTATTATCGGCATCGTCTTGATGGTATTGGTCTTTCTGACCCGCATGCCCGTCTCTTACGTCATGGCGACGGTCGGTTTCCTGGGGTTCAGCACCATGGTCTCGGTGCAGGGCGCCCTCAACCTGCTGGCCAAGGAGTTTTACTCTGTCTTTTCATCCTACGGTTTGACGACCGTACCCCTGTTTATTCTCATGGGCCAATTGGCCTTCAACAGCGGTATCAGCCGACGACTTTACAATACCGCCTATACGTTTCTGGGGGGAACCCGGGGCGGGTTGGCCGTGGCCACGGTTTCGGCCTGTACGGCATTCGGTGCCGTGTGTGGATCGAGTCCGGCGACCGCGGCCACCATGGCCACCGTCGGGCTGCCGGAAATGAAACGGTACCGATACGCCGATGAGCTGGCGGCAGGGGCGGTTGCCTCCGGTGGCGGCCTGGGCATGATCATGCCGCCCAGCGTCGTGCTCATCGTTTACGGCGTGCTGACCGAACAGTCCATCGGCAAACTGTTTGTGGCCGGCATCGTGCCGGCCTTCCTCATTACCGCGTTGTTTTGTGCGGCCATCATGATCTGGTGCGCCATAGCACCTGAACAAGGCCCTCGGGGGCAGTCTTTTTCCTGGTCGGACCGGTTGAAATCGGTCCGGGATCTAAGTGAGACCGTCGCCGTCTTCGCACTCGTCATGGGGGGGCTTTTTTTCGGATGGTTCACGCCCACCGAGGCGGCCGCGGTGGGGGTCATCGGCGTGGTGTTGGTGTCGGGCATCCGGCGGCAGTTGAGCTGGGGTGGATTTAAAAATGCCCTGTACGAAACGCTCAAGACGTCGTGCATGGTGATGATGCTCATCGCCGGGGCCGTGGTGTTCGGTAAATTCATGGCCGTGACGCGCATCCCGTTCAATATCGCAGCCTGGATCGAGCATCTCGACCTGCCGCCCATCCTCATCTTGTCACTGATCGTCATGGTCTACTTTCTGGGCGGCTGCTTCATGGATTCCCTGGCACTGGTCATGTTGACCGTGCCGATCTTTTATCCCCTGGTCCTCCAACTGGGCTACGATCCCATCTGGTTCGGCATCGTGATCGTGATGGTCACCGAGATGGGGGTCATCACGCCGCCAGTGGGTATCAACGTCTATGTGGTGTATGGGGTGGCCATGGGAATGAAGGAGTCGATCACTCTCGAATCCATCTTCAAGGGCATTCTGCCATTCCTGCTGGCCATACTGGTCGGCATTGCCATCATCGCCGTTTTTCCCCGGTTGGTTCTTTTTTTGCCGAATTTAATGTATTGACCCCCCCTTCTCTCTACAGTTTATTTCAACGGTCCTTCTCTTCTCTTGGTTCGATGGAATTTACACACTGTCAGCTATTTTGCCATCCGTTGCGTCTCTCCGTGGCCACTGACCGCCCCCGGTGATGAGAAATTCAAATAATTCCATAAGATTAACCCGAGTCCCGGCAAGGGACTGCCTGGCATGAAGATTGCGGACTCACATTAAGTCAAAGGGTGCGCTGTTTATCTATCGGTTCTTTAAAAAGTGGCCGGACCGCCTTGCACGAGGCCTATGAATTGAAATCGGCGCTGCGCCGGAAGGCCTCGTGCGGACGGTCGGGTTGCATCGTGCGCAGGGGAGGCGCCAGGTCATGGGAAATACCAATATTCGGACCATTGGCATCTTGACGGGTGGTGGTGATGTGCCCGGTCTCAACCCGTGCATCAAACAACTCGTGGTGCGGGCATCGCAACTGGGGATCCGGGTACTTGGCATTCGCAGGGGATGGGCCGGTCTCCTGGAATATTCGTCCGACACGCCCGAGGCCGGAGCAGAACAGATCCTGCAGCTGGATCCATCCAACGTCAGGACCATCGATCGGTCGGGGGGCACCATCCTGCATACCTCACGGACCAATCCGAGTGCCGTGACCTATAAAGATGCGCCGGCCTTCCTTCAGGACACCTTCGCCGATCCTTCTAAAAAAATGGATTTTACCGCCCATGTGCTGAAAAACCTCACCCACCTGGGCATCGATCTGCTGGTGCCCATCGGCGGCGATGACACGCTCTCGTTTGCCGCCCGTTTGCATCAGGAGGGGTTTCCGGTGATCGCCATTCCCAAGACCATGGATAACGATGTGATCGGCACCGACTATTGCATCGGGTTTTCCACGGCCGTGACGCGCAGCGTGAATTTCATTCATGCCCTGCGAACCTCCTCGGGATCTCACGAACGCATCGCGGTCGTCGAGCTTTTCGGCCGCTATTGCGGTGAAACCTCCCTGGTCTCCGGCTACCTGGCCGGCGTGGACCGCGTGCTTATTTCCGAAGTGCCGTTCGATATCGACCGCCTGGCACGTTTTATGGTCGATGATCGGCGAGCCAATCCCAGCCGTTACGCCATGCTCACCATCAGCGAAGGGGCCAGCATGGTGGGGGGCGACATGGTGTTGCGCGGCGAAGCCGATGCCTTCGGCCATCGCAAGCTGGGCGGGATCGGGGCGGTGACCGCCGAAGCCATCAAAAAGCTCACAGGCCTCGGCATTATTTTTCAGCCGCTGTTTTATCTCATGCGCAGCGGCTCGCCCGATTCCTTGGACCTGATGGTGGCCATGAACTATGCCAATCTGACCATCGAGTTGATCGGCCAGGGACAAAGCGGCCGAATGGTGGCACTGGTCCAGGGCCGTTACACGGCGCTTCGTCTGGATGATCTTAAGGGCGGCGCCAAACGGGTGGATGTGGAAAGCCTCTACGATGCCGACGCCTATCGTCCGATCATTCGCAAGGCCGAGGGCATGCCCATGTTCCTCTACTGATCGTGTCGACGGTGGGTTCATTACTCCCGCAGAACCGGGCAGGGTCTGCGAATGGGAAAGGAGAGGGTGACATGCAAACGACGATCGTCGCCATGCGGGCGGATATTGGCAGCATTGGCGGCCACCTGCAACCCAGCCAACAGGTCGTGGCCGCGGTGCGCGAGGCCCTTGACGCGCAGCGTGGGCAGCTCATCGCGGACTTCGATCTTCACTTCACCGGCGATGACATCACGGCGGTGTGCACCTGTCAGGGAGATCCGGGCCAGACCGCCGTGCAGGATATGATCTGGGAGGCGTTTGCCCAAGGCGCCCGGGTGGCGGTGGAGCAGGGACTCTATGGCGCCGGCCAGGATATTTTCGACAAGGGCATTTCGGGGGCCTCCAAGGGGTTCGGCCCCTCGCTGGCCCAGATCACTTTCCAAGAGCGCTCCAATGAAGCCTTTCTTGTCTTTTCCATCGACAAGAGCGTGCCGGGCGCCTTCAACCTGCCGTTTTATCAGGCCTTTGCTGATCCCATGCACTGTTCCGGGCTGATATTGTCGCCCCGAATGCGCCGAGGATTTCGTTTCGAAATCATGGACGTGGTCTACCGGGAGTACGACCGGGTAATCACCCTCGAAGCCCCCGAGGATCTTTACAACCTGGCTGCCCTCCTGCGAGACGATGAGCGTTTCGCCATTCGGTCCGTCCATTCGCGCACCTCCGAAGAGCAGAGTGTGGCGGTCAGCACGACCCGGCTGCACTATGTTGCCGGCATCATGCTGGGCCGGGATGATCCGGTGGCCATCGTGCGGGTCCAGGACGCCTTCCCCGCCGCTGGAGAGGTGCTGGCGCCCTTTGCCCTCTGCGCCCATGTCAGCGGCTTTCAGCGCGGCAGTCACCATGGGCCGCTGATGCCCGTGAGGCGCAACAGCGGCGTCTCCTATTTTGACGGCCCTCCGAGCGTTTCATGCGCGGCCTATTGCGTGCGGGACGGTCATTTGACCGAGGCCATCGATCCGTTCGACCACCCCTTCTGGGATCAGGTGCGCGCGCGGGCCACCTCCAAAACTTTAGATATCCGGCAACAGGGCTTTTTCGGGACTGCCATGCAGCCGTTCGAAACCCTCTCTTACGGTGGCATCATGGGCATTCTCAAGGAGCTCGACGAGCGCTTCGTGATCGAAAAGCCGTTTCCTTCCTGATGCATCGAAATTGTCGCTGCCGGCACAGGGTGGATTCGAGGCAGATTGGCTGAAATACAACGGCGACCCGGGGTCATGCTTCCGGGTCGCCGTTTGATTTTTTATGGGATATTTTTTCGCGTCTGGCCGTCAGGCAGGCGGATCTTATTCCCCCTTGAACACCGGTTCCCGCTTTTCAAAAAAGGCCGTCATGCCTTCCATGGCATCGTGGCTCTGGCCCAGCTTGGTGGCCCATTCGCGGTCCACCGCCAGTCCGGCTTCCAGGCCTTTTTCGAGCCCGGTGGCCATGCCTTCCAAAACCGCCCGGACCGCCAGGGGCGGCCGTTTGGTCAACGCCACGGCCAGGGCCATGGCTTCCTTCATCAGTTCCGCCGCCGGTACGACGCGATCCACCAGGCCGATCTCCAGCGCTTCCTGAGGCGCGAGCCGCTTGCTGAACAGGATCATCTCCAGGGCCTTGGATTTACCGACGGTCCTCGGCAGTCGCTGGATGCCGCCCCAGCCGGGGGTGATGCCCAGGTTCACCTCCGGCAGCCCCATGATGGCACGGGGGGCATCGGAAATCAGTCTGAAATGGCACACCAAGGCCAGTTCACAGCCTCCGCCGAGGGCATAGCCGTTGATGGCGGCGATCACCGGTTTGGGCATGCGTTCGATGCGGTTGAAGATATCGTTGCCATTGGGGCCCTTGGCGATGTTGGCGATATCGGAAACGTCCATGCCGGCACAGAATCCCTTTTCACCCGCGCCGGTGATGATGATCGCCCGGGTCTCCTTGCTCTCCTCGAGCGCTTTGACGG
This sequence comes from Desulfatitalea sp. UBA4791, assembly GCA_002402905.1. GTDB lineage: Bacteria > Desulfobacterota > Desulfobacteria > Desulfobacterales > Desulfosarcinaceae > Desulfatitalea. The sequence continues at coordinate 33,788 of DHGT01000084.1, forward strand.
CGTGATCCAACTCCTCGCGGAGGCCTAAATTCACCGAGTTTGTCGGCGGCCGATTCAGGGTGATGGTGGTAACGTAGTCCTGGGTCGTCACGATGATGTTGCTGTACGCCATGCCAAACCTCCAGTTGTCTGTATGTGTATATGTGTGGGTTAAACCCTGGGAATCTCATTGAGTGTTGCGGTCAAAGCGCAAAACGGACGTACTATTTCATGGGCCGGATGTGGATGTCAAGCCTTGTAAAGGCCGTGCAGTGGGTTCCATCAACCCCCTGGGTGATAGCCACCATGCGTTGAAAACCCTCTTGCCTCAATTGCCACGTTCGGGCAAGATGCGCATCATTTCACTTTTTTCAGGAATCTTATGGGAAATCGTATGTATCGGAAGATGGGCGTCGCCACGCTCATCATGATGGCCTCGATCCTTTTGAGCCGCATTCTGGGCATTCTGCGCGAATCGATCCTCTCCGCCATGATCGGCGCCAATATCGCCACGGATGCATACAAAGTGGCCTTCATCCTGCCCGAGATTCTGAATCATGTGCTGGCCAGCGGTTTCTTTTCCGTCACCTTTATCCCCATTTTTGCACGCTACCTGGCCGCGGACGACGACGCCGGCGGTTGGGAGATATTTTCCATTCTTCTCACGGTGCTCGGCGCGTTTCTAGTGGTGCTGATCGCACTCTGTATGGTGGCGGCGCCCCAGCTGCTGGCCTGGCTGGCACCGGGCAGATCCGATCCGGTTTTTATGCAAATGGCGGTGCGCATGACACGTATCATCCTGCCGGCTCAGTTCTTTTTCTTTGCCGGTGGTATGCTCATGGCCGTGCAATTTGCCAAAGAGCGTTTTTTTGTTCCGGCCCTGTCGGGGCTCGTTTATAACCTGGGCATTATCGGCGGCGGTATCCTGATGGGGTCCCGGCTGGGTGTCGAAGGATTTGCCTGGGGGGCACTGGCCGGTGCCGCCGGAGGCAGTATTTTGATCCAATGGATCGGCGCCCGTAAAGCGGGTTTGCAGTTCCGGATCAATTTCAATTGGCGCCATCCCGATGTGAAGCGCTACATCGTTTTGACGTTGCCCTTGATGCTGGGCTTGACCATGAATTTTTCCACAGAAGTTTTTTCGAAATTCTTCGGCAGCTTTCTCGATGCCGGAGCCATCACCCATGTCGATTTTGCCTGGCGGGTGATCCTGGCCATGGTCGGGTTTTTCGGCCAGGCGGTCGGCGTGGCCGCCTTTCCTTTTCTGGCCAGAATGGCGGCCCAGGGTCAATGGGATGACATGAACCGGATGTTCAACACTACCTTGCGCTATCTGGCGCTGGTGCTTCCTGTTTCCGTGCTGGTCTATGTCGTGCGCTACGAAATCATCCGCGTGTTGTACGAACGCGGATCGTTTACCTCGGCGGATGCTCACGCCACCGCCTGGGCGCTTACGGGCATGCTGATCGGTGCCGTCGCTTTTGCGGCCCAGACGGTGGTGAACCGCGGATTTTACGCCATGCAAAACACGCTGTTGCCGGCCGCTTACGGCACTGTGGCCGTTCTTTTAAGTCTGCCGCTCTACTGGATCGGCTTGAAATATTGGGGGGTGTTCGGAATCGGGCTGGCCATTTCCGGATCGGTCCTGCTTCAGGTGGTCTTGCTCTATGCGGTTTGGAACCACCGCAGTCACAATTCCGGGAGCAAGTCGGTCTATGCGTTCTACGGCAAATGCCTGGCGCTCTGCGTGCCGGTGGCCGGCGGCCTGTTGTTGAGTCAGCAGGCCCTGTACCGATGGTTGGACGCCTCCACCCTGTTCGGCAGTGTCGTTCTGATTGCCGTCCAGAGTTTGATTTTCTTGACCCTGATGGGTGGGGTCTGCTGGGCCTTTAAAATAGAAGAGGCCCGTGTCGTGTGGCACAGGCTGACTGCACGGTTGCTCAGAAGGGAACGGTGATGCCGTTGCCCGCCACACCATAAGTCAGCAGTTCTAACTGAATCTGATACACCTTGGAGGGCATGCATTACAGAAGTTGTTTTGAAAAATGATTCACATGGCAATGGAGATGGCAGGCGTGGGTGGGGCAGGTGGCCAGGGCCACGTGAGCCATGCGGTTTAGTGTCGCTTGAATGCAAACGGCGGACAAGCGGCCCAGACTGTTTGAGCGCAGCGAGTTTCTGGGCCGCCCGCCGTGCATTTTAGCGACACTTGACCGCTTGGCGTGTGGCATCGGCCACCTGTTCCACCCACGCCGGGTTTAATGAATAGCGTTCAGTTAGAATCTGGGCAGAGGCTGATGCAATTGACTTTTAAAAACTACCGGTTCACCCGATTCATGATAAAAACTTCGCCGTCTCAAACATGGAAAAGGTTTTAAATCCCCCACTGATGTTTTTCACGTTGTAGCCATGCTGGGTTAAGGTCCGGGCCGCAAAATAGGAGCGCTGACCCACGAAACAGTAGGTCCAGATCTCGCGATCCTTGGGGATTTCCTGCATGCGTTGGCGCAGTTCGTCGATGGGTATGTTGACGGCTTCGTCGAGGTGGTCCTGTTTGTACTCCATGACATCGCGCACGTCCAGCATCAGGGCACTGCTCTCTTCCACCTCCTCCCAGTGGGCCAGGTGGGCATCTCCCCTGAGCACATTGGCGGCGATCATCCCGGCCATGTTCACCGGGTCTTTGGCCGAACCGAACTGGGGTGCGTAACACAATTCGGCCTCTTCCAGGTCAAACACCGTCGCGCCCATCTGGATGGCCATGGCGACCACATCGATGCGCTTTTCGACGCCTTTCTGGCCAACGGCCTGGGCACCGACGATGCGTCCATCCTCCTTTTTAAAGATGAATTTGAGGCTGATCGGCTCGGCACCGGGATAGTAGTTGGCATGATGGCCGGGATGCAGGTAAATTTTTTCCATTTGATCCCACATGCCGATTTTTTTGAGCGTCTTTTCACTGGCGCCGGTGAAGGCCACCACATGGTCGAGGATGCCGACCACCGAGGTGCCCTGCACGCCTCGGAATGTGCTGCTGCGTCCCATGATCGCATCGGCTGCGATCCGTCCCTGGCGATTGGCCGGGCCGGCCAAGGGAACCACACCGGTCTGGCCGGTGACCACGTCCCGGACCTCCACGGCATCGCCCACGGCCCAGATGTGCGGATCGCTGGTGCGCATTTGCCCGTCGACCTGGATGCCGCCGCCGGGGCCGATATCCAATCCGGCCTTCTCGGCCAGGGAGGTGTGCGGGCGAACGCCGATACATAAAATGACCAGGTCGGTTTCGATCTGGTTGCCGCTTTGAAGGGTCAGCTTGATGCGGTGCCCTTCGCCCTTTTCAAATTGGGCGACCCCGTCGTTGAGATAGAGCGAAATGCCGTGTTTGATGAGCGTATCGTGGATGGGCGCCACCATCTCCTGATCGAGCAGGGGCATGACCTGGTTTAGTCGCTCCACCACGGTGACTTTGAGGCCGCGGGTGTGGAGGTTTTCGGTCATCTCCATGCCGATGTAACCGCCTCCGACCACAACCGCCTGGGTGGCTTCGAATTGTTCGATCCACTGAACGATCTGTCGGCTGTCGGGGATGGTGCGCAACGAAAAGATCCCCGGCAGGTCGATGCCCGGTAGATTCGGTCGAATAGGGCGAGCGCCGGGAGACAGGACCAGGTAATCGTAATCCTCACCATAGGTGGTCCCGCGTTCCAGGTCCGTGACCTCTATGCACCGGTTGGCGCGGTCGATGGCGGCCACATTGGATCGCAGGCGAACTTCGATATTGAACCGCTCCTTGAAGAGTTGAGGGGTGGCTACCAGCAGGTCCTCTTCGTTTTGGATGACGTTGCCCACATAGTAGGGCAGGCCGCAATTCGCGAAAGAGACGTGGGTGCCGCGGTCGAACATGACGATTTCGGCGGTTTCCGAGAGCCGGCGTGCGCGGGCCGCACACGATGCGCCACCGGCAACCCCACCCACGATCAGGATGCGTGGTTTTTTTGACATGATCGCTGATTCTCCTATTCCATAACTTGAATTTTAAACGGTCCGGCAGACAAGGCCAGTATCCATTCGGTTGATCCCGAATCACACGGTCGTTTCGATGGGATCGTCAGCATCGTTGAGCCGCATTCAGCTTGAATTCGGGGGCCTATCCTACTCATCCATTTCGAGCAGGTCAATACCCCCCTTCGGTTTCGACGGGATCCGGACCGGGTTCAGTGAATCGCAATCCGTTAGAATCGCCGAGAACGGAGGCATCGGCTTGCGACCTCAAATCCTTTTATGTTACCCTCGGCGTGATAGAAAGGGCAGTGATGCCGATCGAAACCCACCTCATGGAGGGCAACCACAAGAGACCATGCCGCGGCTATATATCGAAGAGTACACCCATTCCCTGGAAGGCAAGAGCGTTTGCATCGCCTGCAGGGAAGGGATATTGCGCGACAATCTCAATGCCGTGATTTCCGATGTGAAGCTGCTCAGCCGGCTGAAGATTAAGACCGCCCTTTATCACAACATCGCCAACCGATTTGCCAACCAGAAATATTTCCGGCTCCTGGCCGACCGCTTGTCCGAAACCCGTATCGTCAGAGTGCCGCCGGATGTCGATTTCTACAGTTATGTGCTCGACCATGAAGAGAATGTCCATAAATTGATTTTTCTGGAGCGCAAGGCCCTGGTCGATCATCTGGGCAACAGGATCAACAGCGTCACCACCCAAGGCGTGCGCCAAAGCATCAACGCATGGGGAGACCTGATTGCCAACACCAATTTCAAGGGAGTGCTCGATCGCATCTGCAGCCGTATCGATAGCGGCCACTACGATCGGGTGCATATCCTCCCGGCCGGTAAAGATGCCATCAAATACGAACTGTTCACCATAGAAGGGTGGGGGACCCTGATCGCCAATAACTTTGTCGAGCGATTCCAACCCGTGGCGACCGAGAATGAGGTGCGCCTGATCGATGGCATCCTCAAACTTTACAAAAGTGAAGGATATCTCAAGCCAAGGACCAAGGAATATTTGATCCTGAACCGCAACAATTTTTACGTGACCACCATCGACGACATCGTTGTGGGATGCGTGGAAAAAAAGACCATCGATGCGCAGACCGCTGAAATCGCGGCCCTCGCGATATCCACACGGTTCCGTAATCAACGGGTGGGGGTGTTCACCGTTCAGGCCTTTATCGACGAATTGAAAAGAAAAGGATTTAAACGCTTTATATCTCTCACCAACAATCCCAACCTCAAACGGTTGTATCTGAGCATGGGGTTTGAGCCGTGTCAGGGACCCGAGTATAGCGAGCGCCAGGCCGCCTCGCCGGGGGTGGCCATGTACTACTTGGAGATTGCCTGAAAAATAGGTTCAGTTCCGGGATAGTCATCGGTTAAGGGTTTCGGCGACTGCACTCCCGTGAAATAAATTACTAATTAAAACATATTGTTAAAAATTCAACTGCAATACATAGTCGATGTATGCCGCCACGTTGACGGCCACATGGCGCACATTGCAGCGAACCGCCATCTCGGGCTCATATTTGAATGCCGGTCCGCCAGCGACGATACGCGTTTGAGAGGGGACTCGCTGTCCGATCAGCGAAAGGGTTTCCTCGCTGTCGATCTGCAGAACGGTCAACCCCAGAAACGCCGGTCGATCTTTCAGGCACGCCGCGACAATCCGTTCGGCCGGCTGAAGCAGTCCGAGTGGTTTGACCTTCATCCCGACTATATCGGAAAAAATATTTATGATATCAATCCCTTGACCAATTCCATCATCCAGGGTGGCGGTGATCATAAGCGGCGCGGCGGGCCAGATGCCGGGGACTTTGTGTTGAATTTTCCATCTGTTGAGTTGTTCGGCGGTTTGGAGCAATGCGTCACGGGAAGGCAACCCGGTCGAGAGCCACTGGTCGCACAAGCGCTGCAATTGATTGCGAAGCTGTATCATTTGGATTATCTCAACCATGTTTAAGGAACCTGTCTGCGTGTCATCCCTTGCCCAAAGAATTCGGAATGACCGGCATTTGCCGTCTCTATTCGGCCTTTTTCCTTCTGTCAAAGCATTTGGGCTTGTATATTTTGTTCAGCCCAGGTAAATGAAGGCACCCTTCACCCGATGCGATGAATGGTTATTATCCTTTTCATTGCGCCCGGCAAGCGCACACTTCATCTATCCGGAACTATGGCATGCACCCGATGGCTCCCATAAAAAGAGCATGGGGCAGCCGAAACGCCGCGGCTGGCCATTGCCGACGGCCACGGCGCAAATAAGCATTACAATTTGAAACCAGACAGAGGAGGAGATTCCATGAACAAAGCGGATTTAATTGCTAAAGTAGCTGAAATCGTTGGCACTCAGAAACAAGCCAAGGAAGCGGTGGACTGTGTTATCGATGCCATTTCAGACGCCTTGGCTAAAAAGGACTCGGTCCAGATTTCAGGATTTGGCACCTTTAAAGTGAGCGAGCGCCAAGCCCGCACCGGCCGTAACCCTCAAAGTGGCGCGGAGATCAAGATCTCGGCGCGCAACGTGCCTAAATTCGTGCCTGGTAAGGCGCTCAAGGATGCAGTGAACTAATTGCCCCTTTCAGTCGTTTATTTGGGCCAGAGAGCAGGCAGGGATCTCGCAAATTCCTGCCTGCTCTCTTGGTTCATCCTTTTTTTCTCAGTTCTGAGACCGTCCTGCCGCCGATGCCCCAGTTGTCTGTATCGATCTCTTCGATAACCACCACCGTGGTTTGAGGATTCTTGCCCAATACCGACACCAGAAGATCGGTGACCCCCTGGATCAATTGGGCCTTCTTTTCGGACGTGGCCCCCTCCTTCGTAATCTTGATATTGACGTATGGCATGGGTGGACCTCCTTTGCATGAATTTGGCCGGGCCTGCGGTTTCATGTTTCCATTGTTTTAGAGCATTGCCCATGTTATGCACAACAGTTTAAAAAACAAAAGCCGTTCAGTTCAAAGCCATTCAATTAGGAGCCTCCTGCCCGAGCCATGCAATGAGGTGGAGCCGCAAGCGATGAGATTGGAAGAGATTCGTCATAAAATAGACAAGATTGATCGTGAATTGTTGGTCCTGCTGCAAGAGCGCATGGGCCTGGCCATTATGGCGAAGAAATTCAAGTCCGAGGTGGTGGACGTTAAACGGGAGGAAACCGTACTGTCCAGACCCGAGCGGATGAATCTGGATCTCGTCGAGCGATCGTTTGCCCGTCAACTTCTGCGTACCATCATCCAGGAGAGCAAGCGGTTGCAACAAGAAGACCGCAAGCTGGTGGCGTTCCAGGGCGAGGCCGGCGCTTATGGCGAGGTGGCGTGCCGCAAGCTGGTGCCGGGCGGGGCCTATATCCCCTGCATGGAGTTCGTCGATGTGTTTCAGGGGGTCCAGGACGGCTATTTCGACCTGGGAGTCGTACCGGTGGAAAACTCGCTGGAAGGGGCCGTCACCCAGGTGAATGATCTGCTGACCACCACCGATTTGAAGGTGATCGGGGAGGCGAGAGTGGCCGTGAACCACTGTCTGCTGGCCACGGCGCCCGTGGCGCTTGGCGAAATCCGGGTGGTCTATTCCCACCCCCAGGCCCTGGCCCAGTGCCAGCGGTTTTTGCTCAAGAACAAATTGGAGGCGCGGCCCTTTTATGACACGGCCGGGGCGGCCAAGATGCTGGCCCGTGAGAATCCCAGGGCCGCGGCGGCCATTGCCAGCAGTTTGTGCTCGGAACTGTACGATCTTGCGATCATCGCCAGCGGCATTGCCGATGGCATCTCGAACTCTACCCGCTTTTTGCTGTTGGCCCGCGACCCTTTCGAAGGTCCGGGCGAAAAGACGTCGATCATCTTTGCCACGGCGCACGAAGCTGGGCAGCTATTTAATGTGCTGCGGCTGTTTGCCGAAGAGCACATCAACCTCACGCGCATCGCCTCCATGCCGTTACGCTCGGATCCGGGCAACTACAGTTTTTTTCTCGATTTCGAGGGCGGCATGCAAGACGCTCACGTCCAGCGCGTCTTTGAACAGCTCGATCTCATGTCCATTCATGTCAAGCGTCTTGGCAGCTACCCGATGGATCGATCGGAAAGCTAACAAGGCTGGATAAACAATCGGCTGTTCCAGAAGTAGATAGAGATCCATTTGGACGGACCGATGCAGCAACGCCGCGCGTTCCCCTATTTGCATCATATATTGTGATTGATTGCTCGTAGAATGCTTGTAACACGGAGTTTCCAGCGTCGATCGATTTCCCGTCGCTCCAATAGACCATTTTGTACCCCAGCCGCCATGAAACGACACATGATCAAGCTTCTATGAAGTTCATATCCTTTAAAACAAACCGATAGAGAAAAGAGGCCCTATGGGAAGTCGCTGTAGAATTTGCGGGACACCGGTAAGTCATGTAACAATTTGTAATCATTGTAGAAACGTACGTGAGGAGCGGCGTTTTTTCAAGATGGTCAACCACGAGGAGCTCAAGGCGACCCAAGAAATCGCCGGCGGGCGGGACGTGGTGCCGCCCACCAGGGAAATCACATCGAGATAACGCCGGCGTTTGAAGATTTCCATCCACGTCAGCGATCATTCAAACGCGTGCCCCTTTATTTCGCTTTTTCACTCTTCAGCGCCGCATGCGCGGCCGCCAATCTGGCAATGGGCACCCGAAACGGCGAGCAAGAAACGTAGGTGAGTCCCAATTCGTGGCAGATGGCGATGGAGTCGGGATCGCCGCCATGTTCGCCGCAAATGCCGCACTCCATGTCCTTGCGGGTCGCGCGCCCTTTCGTGATGGCGATGCGCATCAATTCACCGACGCCGTCCCGGTCCAGAGTGGCAAAGGGGTTCTCGGGCAGGATGCCGCGATTCAGGTAGCCGATGAGAAAGCCCGCTTCGGCGTCGTCGCGGGAGATACCGTAGGTGGTTTGGGTCAGGTCGTTGGTTCCGAACGAGAAAAATTGGGCGTGCTCAGCGATTCGGTCGGCCGTCAGAGCGGCCCGCGGCAGCTCGATCATGGTCCCGAATTTATATTCGATTTCAAGTCCCTGTTCGGCCATCACCTTGCGCGCCTCGGCCTCGAGAACCTCGCGCTGCAGCTTGAGCTCATTGGCATGGCTGGTCAGCGGGATCATCACCTTGGGCAGCACCTTGATCCCCTCTCGGGTCACTTCACAGGCTGCCTCGAAAACGGCCCTGACCTGCATGGCGGTCAACTCGGGAATCTGAATGCCCAGCCGAACGCCGCGGAGGCCGAGCATGGGATTTTGTTCGTGCAGATGTTCGGCCTGTTTTCGAATCGTCTCCTTGCGTTGAATCTGCTGCAGCAGGCTGTCGATCTCGGCCAGGGTAGGGGCGTGCTTGACCCGCATCTTGAGATCCGCCAACTCGTTGATCAGTTGGATCAGATCGGGCAGGAATTCGTGCAGGGGCGGATCGATGAGCCGGATGATGACCGGCAGCCCGTCCATGACGCGAAACAAGCCGGCAAAGTCTTCCCGCTGGAACGGGAGCAATGTGTTGAGGGCTTCTCGCCGATCGAATGGCAGCTGTGCCATGATCATTTTCTGGATATAGGGCAGGCGCTCGCTTTCAAAAAACATGTGCTCGGACCGGCACAGGCCGATGCCCTCGGCTCCATATTCCCTCGCCCGTTGGGCATCCACGGGGTAGTCGACATTGGCCCAGACCCCCAGCGTGCGGATCTCGTCGGCCCAGGCGAGCAGTTTGATCAGCCAGGGGTCCTTGATATCGGGCACCATGGTTTTCAACTGGCCGATAAAGATCTCTCCGGTGTTGCCATCCAGCGATAACCAATCGCCCTCTTGAATCACTCGATCGCCGACGCTCATGCGTCGTTTGTTCAGGTCGATCTGAAGCGCCGAAACGCCGACAATAGCCGGCTTGCCGAATTGGCGGGCCACCAGGGCCGCATGACTGGTACGGCCGCCCCGGCTGGTCAAAATCCCCTTGGCGGCCAGCATGCCATGGACATCGTCGGGTTTGGTTTCCGGGCGCACCATCAAGACCTTGCGGCCCTGTTCCTTGGCCCAGGATTCGGCCAGATCGGCATCGAAGACCACCTTGCCCACGGCGGCGCCGGGCGAGACATTGAGCCCGCGGGCCAGCATCATCCCCTGGGCCCGGGCCTCGGCAATGGCCTGGGTGTCGAACTGGGGGTGCAGGAAAAAGTCGATCTGGCCGGGAGATACGCGCATCACGGCCTCTTCGTGGGTGATCAGCCCCTCTTCGGCCATGTCCACGGCAATGCGCACCGCGGCCTGGGCGGTGCGTTTGCCGTCCCGGGTCTGCAACATCCAGAGTTTACCCTTTTCAATGGTGAACTCGATGTCCTGCATGTCGCGATAGTGTTTTTCGAGGGCCTTGGCAATCTGCTGCAACTCCGCATAGGCCTCGGGCATATCCTCCGCCAATTGGTCGATATCCTTGGTCATGCGGATGCCGGCGACCACATCTTCGCCCTGGGCATTGATCAGGTAATCGCCCTCCAGTTTTGGGACACCTGTGGCGCCGTTGCGGGTCATGGCCACACCCGTGGCGCAATCGTCGCCCATGTTGCCGAACACCATGGTGACGATATTGACGGCCGTGCCCAGATCATGGGCAATCCCCGCCGCATTGCGATAATCGACGGCCCGTTTGCCGTTCCAGCTTTTAAACACCGCTTCGGTGGCCATCTTGAGTTGCTCGACGGGGTCCTGGGGGAAATCGACCTGGGTGTGGCTGCGGAATATGGTTTTGAACCGCGCGGTGAGATATTGCCACTGCGCTCCGGTCAGGTCGGCGTCGCTGGCCGCGCCGACCTCGCGTTTCATCTGTTCGATGGCGCTTTCAAAGGCCTGGTCGGGGATGTTCATGACCACCGACCCGAACATCTGGATCAATCGACGATAAGCGTCATACACAAACCGGGGATCCTTGGTGTGGCGGATCATGCCCTTGGCGGTTTCGTCGTTGAGACCGATGTTCAACACGGTATCCATCATTCCGGGCATGGAGAATTTGGCTCCGGAACGGCAAGACACCAGCAGGGGATGATCGGCATCGCCGAATGTTTTGCCTGTCTTCTTTTCAATGGCCATCAGGGCTTGCAGCTCCTGGTCCCACATGCCATCCGGGAAAACGCCCCCGCCCGCCAGGTAGGCATTGCATGCCTCGGTGGTGACCGTAAATCCGGGCGGCACCGGCACGCCGATTCGCTGCATGTCGGCGAGATTGGCGCCCTTGCCGCCAAAGAGGCCACGCAGTCCATCCCATTCATCGTTGACGTATTGCATCGCCTGATCGAGTTCGTCGAAAAGGTAAACCCATTTTTCTGTGCTCATCGTTTTCTCCTCGGTCATGGTTGGGACAAGTGGTTCAAATCATCTGCGCAACAAAAACCCGGACGGACGCAAGAAGACAACAACATGCCCGGTTTGTCAGATTCGAATGAACCCTTGATCTTCATTTTACTTATGTGGTTCGAATAGAATCAGTGTCGGATGTCGGTATCCGGGTTTTCTATCCTGCGGAAGGTGCTGCTTTACGCATTGTGGAGAGTGACTATAGCCCAATTCTCTATCGAAAAAAAGGGCAATCTCGGGGATTCAGCCGGTGGGGCGGCTTATGGTCGGAGAAAATGCGAGGGCTTGACCTGGAAGATCTCAGGATTCGAAGCAGATCCGCATGGAAGCGCACATGGTGAAGCCCCGCCATCCGCGATGAACGGATGGCGGGTGAAGTGGCGGTTTAACTATTTTTGAAAGGTGACCTACCGATGCGGCACCCACACCTTTCTTTCGGTCCAGTACCCCGGTTGAACCTCGATATAAATCCATTCTCCGGGCACCCAGCGCCCCCGGGGGGGTGTAGTGACCAGGATTCCACTCCTTCCGGGTGACGGGCTCCACCCACTCCTTCTCGATGGCCCAGTGCCCCCTCGGCGCGTGCCTTCTTTCATAAACGGGATGATAGGCGGCGGCCGGCGCCGGCTCGGCATAGGCACTGGATTGGTGCAAGGAGTTGATCAAGGCACTTCCGATGATGGCCGCACCGACGCCGATGGCCACCCCCTCCCATCGATGCCTCTGGGGCGAACCGGCCCAGCTGGGGTTGGGAATCAGGGCGAGCGAAGCAAACACGACTAAACATGCAGCGGTCAAAATGGCTTTGGCTTTCATGACACATCTCCTTTCATGCCGTTTTGACACCCTATGACGCGGATGCCGCTGCAATTGTTTACACGGTGGACCGGTATTTTTGCCGCTGGGTTGATTTGGGTGGGATTGACCCATCCATCGTTTCCATTATACGAAAGGAAGCCGCCCGGTTCCGGAGGGGGCAGCGATCCATGGCCAACCAAGGCTGTATGAAAGGAAAAACGCATGGGGAATTCGTCATTAACCGACGCGACTGCCGGCTCAGCGGACCACGAACTGGTCGCGGCGGTGCTGCCTTTCGGCGAGGCACAGGACTGTACCCAGGGTGCCGACCTGATTTCCATGGGTGAGGCCTCCCAATGTTTTTATTACGTGGAGCAGGGAACGCTGGAGGTCTCCTATACGGCGCAGCGAACCCCCATCGTGGTGGCATTGATCGGGCCGGGTTCTTTTTTCGGAGAGATCGGTTTCTTCGATCAAATGACCCGTACCCGGAACATCAAGGCCGCGGAAGAGGTGCGCCTGCGGGTGTTCGACCACGCGGCCATGATGCGTCTGCAGAAGGACGATGTGTCGTTGTATGCGCGTTTTCTGGAGTATCTGTTGCGGTCGGTGTGCGTGCGTTTTCGGCAGGTCTTATCGGACCGGGGACCGTTGACCGCTTACGCAGCATCATTATCCACCGGCAGGGAACACTTCAGGGGGTTGCAGCAACTGCCGGTGGATCTGCTGGGATCATCGGGATGGCAACGGGTCAACCAGGAGCTCGAAGATTTCAAGGCGCGCATGTTCGATGTGGGCTATCGATTACAGGGTGAATCCGGCGCCGGTATCTCTTCTGAACTCAAGATAGAGGGAGAAGCCATCTTGAATGCCTTTTTCGAAAAGATGAGGGCGGCGGCGGCCCTGTTACCGGAAACCGATAGCGCCGATCTCATCTGGGGCTATATGTTCAAGGAGGTGTTTCCCTATCTGGTGCGCAGCCGTTTTTTCGAGCGCGCCTATTACAAGCCCAAAGGATATGCCGGTGATTTTTATATGATCGAACTGATCTACCGCAATCAGCCCGAAGGAGATGGCAAACTGGGAAATTTAATCGACGGCTGGCTGCTCGAACAGGTGCCGGCCCGAGCGGTGCGCGGCCGTCGCCGGTTGCTCCACGATCTGCTCGATCGCTTGTGCCGGGAACGGCTTGAGACCTCCCGTTCCATCGACATCATGAACCTGGCCTGCGGCCCTTGCCGTGAGCTGTTCGATTTGATCGCCCAAGGCGGCTACAGTGAAAAAATCAATGCCCTCTGCATCGATATCGACCCCGAGGCCCTGCAATTCGCCAACCAGCAGGTCAACACCTTCGATCATCGGGCGGCGATCCGTTTCATGCATGAAAATGTGATCAAATGGGCATTAGGGCGGGTCAAACAGGATTTCGGACGCCAGGACATCATCTACTCATCCGGCTTGTGCGACTATCTGGATCATCGTCTGGTGTCGGCCCTGATCCGCCGTTGCCATGAGCATCTCAAGCCGGGCGGTGTCATGATCATCGGCAATTTCGCACCGGCCAATCCAGACCGGTTGTTGATGGATCAGTTGATGTACTGGCGACTGATCTACCGGGACGAAGAGGAGTTGCGCCACCTCTTTGCCGATTCGCCGTTTGGCGGTCAAGTGCAGATCGTGGCCGAACCCGAGGGCGTCAATCTGTTTGCGGTGGCCCGGCGGGCCGTTGATTGAGGACCTTCTGGATCGCCTGGGATAGGCCATAAATGGTGATCGGCTTTCGTAACACGGCCTTGATGCCCAGCCGTTTGATTTTTTCGGCGGCCATCATATTGGTATATCCGGTATAGATGATGATCGGCATGTCCGATCTTAAAGACAAGATCTTCTGGACCAGTTCCTCCCCGCTCATTTTAGGCATGATCATGTCGGTGATCACCAGATCGAATCCCTGGATGTCATCGCGAAAAGCGGCCAACGCGCTTTCCGGTTCGGTGTAGGCGGCCACCCGATAGCCGAGGGTCGTCAGCAATTTGGCCCCCAATTCGGCCAAACCCTCCTCGTCGTCGACCAGCAGGATTTTTTCATTGCCCTGGCGCAGAAGCCGAAACTGTTGCAGCTCGGGGACCTCCTGGCCCTCGGCACGAGGCAGGTAGACCTTGAATCGCGTGCCCTGGTGCAGCGCGCTCTCCACATGGACGACGCCGCCATGATTCTGGACGATGCCGCTGACCACCGCCAATCCCAAACCGGTCCCGACGCCCTTGGCCTTGGTGGTAAAATAGGGGTCGAAGATCCGTTCCATGAGATGCTCGGGGATGCCATGGCCCGTATCGCCGATGGTCAGGCAGACGTACGATCCTTTTTCCAGCTGGCCGGGATGATCGGACGCATCCGGCAGGGAGGGGTGCTGGATTTCCACATCCTCCAAAGAGACCGTCAAGATCCCGCCCCGGGGTTCCATGGCATGGGCCGCGTTGGTGCATAAATTGATGAGGATCTGGTGGATTTGGGTGGCATCGGCCACCACGGTGCTGTCCGGTGCGTGAATATGCTGTTCGATGACCACATTGGCCGGCAGGGTCGCCTTGAGCAGCCGCAGGGCCTCTTTGATGACGAGGCTGATCTTCAGGGGCTTGAGTTCGCTTTCGCTCTGTCGGCTGAAGGATAGAATCTGGCCGACCAGGTCCTTTGCGCGGTGGCTGGCATTGAGCACCTCGGTCAGGCAGATTTCAGCTTCCTTTCGATTGGAAAGCTGAATCATGGCCAGTTCGCAGTGGCCCATGATGGCGGCCAGCATGTTATTGAAATCGTGGGCAATACCGCCGGCCAGAGTGCCGATGGCCTCCATCTTCTGGGCATGGCGCAGCTGACCTTCGAGCACGTGCTTTTCCCAGTCGAGGCGTTGGTGTGCTTCGATCTCGCGGCGCAATTCCTCATTGGTTTTCGCGAGCATGCGGGTGCGTTCCTCGACGCGTTCTTCGAGCACATTCTTGGCCGCTTCCACGGCTTCATGCTGTTCTTTGACCAGGCAGCGCATGTAATAATCACGACGATTGTAATACTCGAAGGCATAGCAGACCACCATGCCGAGGATATTGGCGCTGATGCAAAAGAAGGCATTGTTGGCTACCACCCCCACTGACAGCTCGGGGTTCCATGCGGCCGCGGCCACGTAAGCGGCGATGAGGATGGCGCCGCAGGCGCTCGCCCATACGAAGCGCGCCCAGATCATGCTGTAGGCCAGCATCAACACCAGCATCAAGCCGGCATAATAGGTGCCGGCAATGAGCGAATTGCCGATGACGGTCATGTAGACGATGCCCAATCCGCCGATGATCACACACGCCGCGATGGTCGGTTGCATGTACTTGGGGAAGTGGTGCGAATAGGTGAAGACGAAGACCCCCAGGATGCACAGGGCGACAACGCAACGGACGAGCCAGAGCTCATGTTTGAGTTCCGGGGCGACGATGGCGTCCAGGACTGCGAAAAGCAGGTAAAAAAAGGTGCTCAGCAGGGTGGCCAGGCGCAACTGGGTCAGTGACCGTTGGACATAATCCGCCATGAACCCTTTTTCCAAGGGGGCGCACGCTCCCACAAAGGTCAGGGTCAGGGGATGGACTTCCATCGCCAGTTCCCTGTTTTCTGGTCGAGTGCCCGACACGATGGATTCGAGCGATGGCATGCCTGTTACTCCTTGGTCCCGGTGAAACGGGCAACGTGTTCCAATTCAGATCGTACTATCGAACCGGTACGACACGATAACCCTGGTTGCGGAGCAGATGTATCAGACCTTTTGGCCCGGTCAGGTGCAGGGCGCCGACGGCAATGAAACTGTTGCCCTGATCGAGA
This sequence comes from Desulfatitalea sp. UBA4791, assembly GCA_002402905.1. Lineage (GTDB taxonomy): Bacteria > Desulfobacterota > Desulfobacteria > Desulfobacterales > Desulfosarcinaceae > Desulfatitalea. The sequence goes on from DHGT01000084.1 coordinate 49,783, forward strand.
AACGTAAGCATCCGTCGTGCCATTCGCTCGTTGCGTTCGTCGTTGAGTCGCAGCATGAACCGTTGGGTGGCCGCCGGGTTGCCGGAGCGTTTATAGTCGGCCGCCAATGCCGCAATGCGCCCCAGATCATCGGCAACATAGGCTTCTATGAGCTGTTCGAACATGCGCGGCAGTTCGGGTAGCTGGGCCAGGGCCATTTTCAACAGTTCGATCTGATCGGGCATGGAGAGCGCTTCGAAGACCGAGAGTTGTTCGTCGGCACTCTCCAGGCCGAAGGTGGGTTTCCCGGCCGCACCGGCGCGCTGTTGCAGCACCATGTCGAGGAAGGGTTCCCCGGTGGGCGCCGGCATGCTGAGGAGCGCCATGACGACCCAGGGTTTGAGGGTGCGCACCACCATTTCGGGCATGCCCAGATCGGCCATGGCCGCGACCACCTGAGCATACAAAGCGGCCCCGATCAACCCTTCCAGATCGCTTCCGTCGGTCAGCATCATGTTGCTTCCGAAAGCCGTCAGGACCGAAGCGTCCATCTCCATTTCCATGACAAATCGTTCGCAACGATCCAGCGCGTGTGACACCGCCGGCCGCAACTGCACGACACGCGGATCGGCGCTGTGGATCGTGCCGAGAAGGTGGCTGTCGTCGCCTTCAGGAGAGGTGATGCGCCAAAGTAAACCGCCGAGGTCGGCCGTTGCTTCCTCGGACAAGGGGCCTGATGCCGAGGATGATGTCGGGTTTTCGATGAGTGCAGGGTGAATGGACCCAGTGGATTCATGAGAAAGGTCATTTTCAGCAGGCCGATCCGGTTTGGCATTCGGCTGCTCCACCGATGGAACCGGAGCCTGACGGATGGGTGCCTCTGAAGTTGGGCTGTCTGAAAAATGCCAGGTGCCATTATCGTCCTGCCAGCGGTAAATGTCCGCCTGGCCATTCGGCGCCGTCAGGCACAGGCTTACGGCCATCAGCACGAGGCAGATCCAGAGTCCGGCAAGGTTCAAGCGTTTTTTCATCATTTTTCCCCATTTACTTGAGGATTGGCTCTCTTTGTTCGACATTCGGGCAAGCCTGTGTTATTTTAATTGCAAAATTTCTCGGCGCTGGCGCAGATCCGTAATCTGATCCCCCGTACGGACCTGACCCAGCCGCATGGCGACACACAAGGCCCCCGCCACTATCCGTGTCATTGGCTGTGCAAGCCGATCGAAGCCGTTTCGGGCTTTGAAGGAAGAACGACCGGCCAAAAGGAAGATATGTGATGACTGCCAGCGCGGATACACTTTATCTGCCAATCCTGGCACCTGCGAAGGTCGCGGTACCCGACTTCTCCCTGCGCCAACCGCCGGGCGCGCCTCATCGCCGGCAACCCCGTCTTTATCGTATCCCATCCCCGCATGTCATCGAGGGGATGACATATGGCATGGACGGCAAGGTGGCTGTCGAGCGCACCATCGGAAGCCAGATCGACATCTTTGCCTGAGCTCTGGCACTGGATCGGGCCTGCCTGAAGCATTGCCTGACAATACACCATTTATTGCCCATCATTGGAACTTCGTTCTTGGCCGGGGTGCTTGTCCCGGCAATGGCAATCGCCGGCTTGACCACAAGCATGCAATCTGAGGGGCTCTTCCGAGTGACGCCCTTTAAGTAAAAAGACGGCAAAGCAGATGGCAAACACGATGCTCGCCAGTATGATCACGATGATGAATTCCATAGCATCCTTTGGGTGAAGATGGCGGTCGGTACTAATCCGACGCCGTGAAGCTTTCGGCCATGGTGTGCGCGAAATGAGCGTCGGAATCTTTGTTGACTCGGTTTTGAAGTTGCTGAAACTGGGTCATCAGCTGCTGGGCAAAGGGGGTCAGACGCGATCCATTGCCATCTCTTTCCACCAAAGCCTTGCCAAGACGCTCTTCTGACATGCGAATTCGCATCCACACGGCACGATAGCTCATCTTCAACTCTTTTGCAGCCGCATTCAAGGAACCGGTTTTTCGGATGGTATCCAGCATTCGATAGCGACCCAATCCAAAAACCACATGTCCCTCTCCGTCTTCGATCCATACCTTGGATCGAATGCCAAATGGCATGTGTTCCGTTGCCATGACCCATCCTTTCAAAGGGGTACCCGCCCCATCTGGTTTATCCACTTATCAATTTTTCGGCGCTTTTAAAACTACTCTTACAGTAGGGTTCGACAGTCATAAAAATCAAGAAGGTTATTCTTGGTCGGTAATTGTCATATAGTGTTCATTATGAAGTCATAAAATCCGAAGCGGTCAGAAAAGCATGTGATAGTTACTATATCAATATTGACATAATTCCTTTCAATTTATAGGAGAGCCTAAATGGTTTAGGTGCCACTCGACAGCGGAAACCCAACACATTTAATCCGTACTTGCTGACACGGATAGAAATTGGAGCCAATCGCATGAAAGCAGTACCGGTTGAATCTGCGGTGGGCATGGTGCTCGGCCACGATGTCACACGCATCATCCCAGGCGCAATGAAAGGGCCGGCGTTCAAGCGCGGGCACATCATCCAATCAGAGGATGTGCCCGCGCTGCTCGATATCGGCAAACAGCACGTTTACGTGGAGGTGCTCGGACCTGGAAGGCTGCATGAAGACGAAGCGGCCCTGCGCTTGGCCAAGGCGGCCGCCGGGGAAGGTCTCACCATGACGGCGCCGTCGGAAGGACGGGTCAACCTCATCGCGGCACGAAGCGGCCTGCTGAAAATCGATGTGGGTGCCCTGCATCGGATCAACGCCATTGAGCAAATCGTTGTGGCCACGGTCCACACCCACCACCCGGTCACAGCCGGCCGGGCGGTGGCCGGCATGCGGGTCGTTCCCCTCACCATCGTAACCGCTAAAATAGAAGCGGTCGAGGCGGTCTGCCGGGAGACATTTCCGCTGGTCTGCGTCAAGGCTTTCCGGTCGTTGCAGGTAGGAATGGTGACGACGGGCAGCGAGGTCTACCATGGCCGCATCGAGGATAAGTTCGGGCCGGTGGTACGAAAGAAATTTGAGGACATGGGCTGCCGAATCATTCGCCAGATCCTGGTTTCAGATGATGTGGCCGCCACGGCCGACGCCATCGGTGCGTTGATCGATGAAGGCGCCCAGATGGTCGTGGTGACCGGCGGCATGTCCGTGGATCCGGATGATTGCACCCCGGCCGCCATTCGTGCGGCGGGCGCCGAGGTAGTGACCTATGGTGCCCCGGTTTTCCCAGGCGCCATGTTCATGCTGGCCCATATCGGCGAGATTCCGGTGCTCGGGCTGCCGGGCTGCGTCATGTACTACCGGGCCAGCATATTCGATCTGGTGGTACCGCGCATCGTGGCCGGCGAGAAGGTCCTCAGGGAAGATATCACCGCCCTGGGACATGGCGGCTATTGTTCCGGATGCGCCGAATGCCGCTACCCGATCTGTGGTTTCGGATGCGGATAACATCCTGACTTCAATAGTTGTCTGTTTTTTGGAGGGCGCTGCGACAGAAGAAACAACCCCCCTTTTTGAAAAGGAGAAAACGACATGATGAAACGGACCTTACACGTCAACGGCGTTCCGCGGACAGTGATCGTCGAGGCCGACCAGAGCCTGGCCAATGTGCTGCGCGAGCAGTTGGGATTGACCGGCACCAAAATCGGCTGCGGGCAGGCTCAGTGTGGATGTTGCAACGTGATCCTGGACGACAAGCTGGTGCGTTCCTGCGTGACCAAGATGTCCAAGGTCGCCGACGGTTCCACGGTGATTACCGTGGAAGGCATCGGCAACCGCGATAACCTGCATCCCATCCAGCTCTCCTGGATCGTTCACGGCGGCGCCCAGTGTGGTTTCTGCACCCCCGGATTCATCGTGTCGGTCAAGGCCCTGCTCGACCAGAACCCCAACCCCACCCGGGAGGATGTGCGCGAGTGGTTCCAGACCCATCGCAACGCTTGCCGCTGCACGGGTTACAAACAATTGGTGGACGCCGTCATGGATGCCGCCAAGGTGATGCGTGGAGAGATGAAGGCCGAGGATCTGCTTTTCCGCATACCCCCCGACGGCCATATCTGGGGGACCAACCATCCCAGGCCCTCGGCGGTGGCCAAAGTGACCGGCACCCTGGATTACGGTGCCGATCTGGGCTTGAAGATGCCGGCCGACACCCTCTACCTGGCCCTGGTGCAGGCCAAGGTTTCCCACGCCAATATCAAGGGGATCGATACCTCCGAGGCCGAAAAGATGCCGGGGGTCTTCAAGGTGGTGACCGCCAAGGATGTCACGGGCAAAAACCGCATCACCGGCCTGATTACATTCCCCACCAACAAGGGGGATGGGTGGGACCGGCCGATTCTTTGTGACCAGAAGGTGTTTCAATACGGAGACGCCATTGCCATCGTCTGCGCCGACAACGAATACCAGGCCCGCCGGGCGGCCGAGAAGGTCAGGGTCGACCTCGAAGAGCTGCCGGCCTACATGAGTGCCCCGGCGGCCATGGCCGAAGACGCCATGGAGATCCATCCGGGCACGCCCAATGTCTATTTCGAACTGCCGGTGGTCAAGGGCGGCGAGACCGGCCCCCTGATGCAGTCGGCGGCGTATTCGGTGGAAGGCGATTACTACCTCCAGCGCCAGCCCCACCTGACCATGGAGACCGATGTGGGCTGCGCCTACTTCGACGAAGAAGAGCGTTTGACCATCCACTCGAAGAGCATCGCCATCCATCTGCATTCGGCCATGATCGCGGCCGGCGTCGGCATCTCTCCCAATAAGCTGCGCCTGGTTCAGAACCCGGCCGGCGGCACCTTCGGCTACAAGTTCAGCCCCACCATGGAGGCGCTGCTGGGCGTGGCCTGCATGGCCACCGGCCGGCCGGTTTTCCTGCGCTACGATTACCAGCAGCACATCACTTACACCGGCAAGCGGTCGCCCTTCTGGATGAAGGTGAAGTACGGTGCAGACAAAGAGGGCAAGATCGTGGCCATGGAGAGCGACTGGAGCGTGGATCACGGTCCTTACTCGGAGTTTGGCGACCTGCTCACCCTGCGCGGCGCCCAGTTTATCGGGGCCGGATACGGTATTCCCAATATCCGTGGCATGGGCCGCACCGTCTGCACCAATCATGCCTGGGGATCGGCTTTCCGTGCCTACGGTTCGCCCCAGAGTTTTCTGGCCAGCGAAAGCCTGATCGACGAACTGGCCGAGAAGATGGGCATCGACCCGTTGGAACTGCGCGCCCGCAATGTCTACCGGCCGGGCGATACCACGCCCACGGGGCAGGAACCGGAAGTGTTCTGTTTCCAGGAGATGATCGAGAAGCTGCGGCCGCTCTATACATCGGCTTTGGAAAAGGCCAGGCAAAACTCCACCGCCGATGTCAAGCGGGGAGTGGGCATCTCCCTGGGCATTTATGGATGCGGTCTAGATGGTGCCGACAGCTCCGAAATCCGGGTGGAACTCAATTCCGACAACACCATCACGGTCTATAGCAGCTGGGAGGATCACGGCCAGGGGGCCGACATGGGCGTTTTGGGGACTGCACACAAAGCCTTCGAACCCATGGGCCTCAAACCCGAGCAGATCCATCTGGTGATGAACGATACCGCCATCACCCCCAACAGCGGCCCGGCCGGCGGCAGCCGCAGCCAGGTAGTGACCGGCAATGCCATCAAGAACGGCTGCGAGATGCTGATGGCCGCCATGCGCAAGCCCGACGGCACCTATCGGACCTATGCCGAAATGGAAGCCGAAAATCTACCGGTGAGCTACTCAGGCCAATGGACCGCCTCCATGTGTACCAACTGTGATCTGAAAACATCCCAGGGGAAACCCTTCTCGGTCTATATGTATGGCATGTTCATGGCCGAGGTGGCCGTGGAAACAGCGACTGGCAAGACCACGGTCGAAGGATTTACCGCCATTTCCGATGTGGGCAGCATCAACAACAAGCTGGTGGTGGACGGTCAGATGTACGGCGGCATCGCCCAGGGCATCGGCCTGGCCCTCAGCGAGGATTTCGAGGATTTGAGCAAGCACAACAGCCTGCGCGCCTGCGGGTTGCCCTATGCCAAGATGATACCGGACAGGATGGATCTTCACTACATCGAATCGCCCCGTGAAAATGGTCCCTTCGGTGCGGCCGGTGTGGGTGAGTTGCCTCTGACCTCATCTCATGTGGCCGTGATCAATGCCATCCACAACGCCTGTGGCGTGCGTATCCGCCATTTGCCGGCCCTTCCGGAAAAGGTGTTGGCTGCCTTGAAAAAGTAACACCGTATCCATCTCGTTTCGGCGTGGGGTGCGTGCGCCCCACGCCGAAAATTCAGGTGGTGTCGGTCCACAAATGACCATTTGGCCGTTTGCGGATGGACACAGGGTCACATGGATCAGAACGAACTCAGACAATGGGAGCGGCGCTGCATCCAGGAGGAGCCGCCGGCCTGCACCGCCGCCTGCCCGATTCACGTGGATGTCCGTTCCTTAGTCGGCCATTTGCAGCAGGGCCGATGGGATCAGGGTTGGCAGACATTGGCGCGGATCATGCCCCTGGCCGGCTTGGTGGGGCGCATCTGCGATGGGCCTTGTGAAGCGCACTGCAAACGTGGCGAGGCCGGCGACGCTATCCGTATCTCCGCCCTCGAGCAGGCCTGCGTCCGTCTGGCGAGAAGCGAATACCGGGTGACGCGGCTGCCGGGCCGGCCGAAGCGGATCGCCGTGCTGGGCACCGGATTGAGCAGTCTGACCGTGGTTTGGGACCTGGTTCGAAAAGGTTACGGCGTCACCCTGTTCGAACCGGGGGATGTGCCGGGGGCCGTGCTGTGCGATGCGTATCCGGTCCTGACGCCGGAGATCGTCGCCGTGGAACTCGCCAGTCTCGAAACGCTGGGGGTCGCTTTCGAAACCGGGACGGTCGTTCATGGCCAGGCCTTTTTCGAAGACCGGCGTGATCGTTTCGATGCCTTTTACATCGGGTTGGATGCGGTGGCATCGGTGCAGTGGCCGTTGGAGAGAGGCGCCAGGGGCGAGGTCCGGATCGACACCGGCACCCTGGCCACCAGCCGGCCGGAGGTGTTTGCCGGCGGCGGTGTCTTGTCGACCATCAGGCGGGTCGCCCAGGGCCGCTGGGCTGCCACCTCCATGGATCGCTTTCTGCAGAAGGTTTCCATGACCGCCGGGCGCGAGCGTGAAGGTCCATACGAAACCCGCCTGTACACCCGCCTGACCGATGTGGTCGCCCAACCAGCCGTGCCCATGGCCGATGCCAAGGCCGGCTACAGCGAATCCGAGGCCATGGCCGAAGCCGCGCGCTGCCTGATCTGCCAATGCCTGGAATGCGTCAAGGTATGCCCCTATCTGGAGAATTTCGGTGCCTATCCCCGAAAATATGTCCGGGAGATCTACAACAACGAATCGATCGTAATGGGCAGCCGATCGGCGAATCTGTTGATCAATTCGTGCAGCTTGTGCGGCCTGTGCGAGGCGGTATGCCCGGAAGACTTCGCCATGCAGGATCTTTGCCTGCAGGCCCGGCGCAGCATGGTGCAGCGTGGCAAGATGCCGCCTTCGGCCCACGAGTTCGCCCTGGAGGACATGGCCTTCAGTCTCGGGGAGGATTTCTTCCTGGCCCGTCACGTGACCTTCTGGGTGGAATACGCCCCTTGCGAGGCCGGATTCGAGGTGTTCAACGCCTATGCCCATCGCATGGAGGTGCACGGCCCATGAAGAGCGACAAGGATTGGGGCGATGAATTGGCCTGGCACTGTGCGGCCTGCGATCGGCCGCTGGAACTCGGCCAGGTCACCGTCACCTATATGAACAACAGCTTTACCACCGACATGCCCCGTTGTCCCGGATGCGGCCGGGTGATGGTGCCCGAGGCGCTGGCCCTGGGCAAGATGGCCGAGGTGGAGAAGATCCTGGAAGACAAATAGAGGCGTTTGAAGTGCCCGAAGAGGTGAAGTTGTATGAGTCCCCGGCGCTGAGGGCCGTCACCGGGCCGACCATTCGTCCGGGGGGATTGACGTTGACCGAGAGAGCGTTGGCCTATTGCTCACTCCCGACCGAGGCGGCGGTTCTGGACGTGGGTTGCGGCAACGGCGCCACCGTGGCCCACTTGCGCCACGAGCATGGGTTGAAAGCCTTTGGGTTGGATGCGTCCGGCCGCTTGCTGGGCACAGGGCGAAACGCGACCGACGGTTTGCCGTTGATCCGGGGCAGGGCCGAGGCGCTGCCTTTTGCGGACAGTTGCTTGGCGGCCATCTTTTGTGAATGTGTCCTTTCCCTGGTGTCTGCACCGCAGGCGGCTTTGGGCGAGTGGCGCCGCGCCCTGGCGCCGCGGGGCTATTTGGTCGTTTCCGATCTGTACGCCCGAAACGGCGGACGGGAGGTGAGGCCGGAATCGGGAGCGTTGATGTCCTGCCTGGCGGGCGTCACCGGCAGCCGGCGATTGTATGAACGCATGCGCACCGCAGGTTTCGAAGTCCTGCTGTTCGAGGACCACACCCCGCTGTTGAGGCGACTGGCAGCTCAATTGGTATGGGCCCACGGCTCCATGGCGGCCTTCTGGAAGGCTGTGGGGGGCGGTTGCGGTGACGGATGCCTGGACCAGGGCGGGCGATCTGGATATTATTTGATGGTGGCACGCAGAGGAGCAGACGACCATGGATGATCTGCTGATCCGCATGATGCGCTGGGGCCGGCAGGGTTACAGCTGCAGCCAGATTCTCCTGCTGCTGGGGTTGGAGGCTTGCGGACAAACCAATGACGATTTGGTGCGGTCCATGGCCGGCCTGGCGTATGGATGCGGCGCCGGTCGAGCCACCTGTGGCGCCCTCACCGGCGGTTGTTGCCTGTTGGCGTTTATGGCCCGCGACGATCTGCCGGAATTGGTGGCCATGGGCCGCCGGGCGGGTTTCGATTTCATCCAGATCAACAGCAACGGCCTGCGCCTGGCGCGGGAGCCGGGTTATGCCCGGGTGCTCAAAGCGGCCGGTGTCGCCTCGATTTTCTTACAGTTTGACGGAGTGGACGATGCCGCCTACCGCGCTTTGCGTGGGCGCGCCCTGTGGTCGGACAAGCAGGCTGCCGTGGCTGCCTGCGCCCGGGCCGGCCTCGGCGTGGTGCTGGTGCCGACCCTGGTACCGGGCCGCAACAGCCACGCCGCGGGTGATATTTTACGCATGGCCCTGAAGTGGTACCCCACCGTGCGAGGGGTCCATTTCCAGCCCGTGAGCTATTTCGGCCGCCATCCGGGGCCGCCCGGGGACCACGACCGGATCACCCTGCCCGATCTCATGCGGGACATCGAGATACAGACCGGCGGCCTTTTTCGGGCCGATCATTTTCGTCCGCCGGGGTGTGAACACTCGTTTTGTTCGTTCCATGCCCAATACCTTCTCTCTTCGGATGGCCGGCCTCGGCCGTTGCATCCCGGCCCCGTGACGTGGCGCAGTCAGGCACCGATCCGGGCCGAAGAGGGGGCGGCACGCGCCATCGATTCGGTGGCCCGACAATGGGCCGCACCTCCGGCGGGTCAATGTGATGCTCTGACGCACGCTTGCGGCTGTGGTGAGTCAAGTCATACAGGACGCGGCGAGGCGTTGCTTTCCCTGGATGATTTTCTGGCCACCGCCCACGCCCGCACGTTTTCGGTGTCGGCCATGGCATTTCAGGATGTCTGGAACCTCGACCTCGAGCGGGTGCAGCAGTGCTGCATCCATATCATGACCGTCGACCGGCGCCTGGTGCCCTTTTGCCTGTACAACGTGACGGCCGTCGACGGCCGCGCCCTCTATCGAACATGATACCCATTGCCAGGACCCCATTGGAGGATTGGGCGGCCGCACGCATCGGCCTGACGGCCAACCAACCGCTTGCGCCGGAACTACTAAATGAACGCCGTGGGACTGACCTATGGTCTGGTTCAGGACCCCCGTCACACCATCCAGGCGATCCTCGATTTGCGCATCGACGCGCTGGTTGGCATTCCCGTGCAGGTGCTGGCTCTGGCGCGCCATGCGGATCGTGGACGGATCGCTCCGGGCACCATTCAGTCGGTCCTGCTGAGTACCGATTATGTGCCCCGGGCCATCGTGAGTGGTATCCGCGAGGCCTGGCACTGCCCGGTGTTTCAGCATTACGGCATGACCGAGATGGGCTACGGAGGGGTGCTGGCCTGTGGGGCGCATGATGGCTATCATCTGCGTGAGGCGGATTTGTTGTTTGAAATTGTCGATCCGGTGACTCATGAGCCCATCGACCATGGTGGGCGGCCGGGTGAGATTGTATTTACCACCCTGACGCGTTATACGATGCCATTGATTCGTTATCGTACCGGCGATCTGGCGAGCTGGGTCGATGGCCCATGCCCCTGCGGCACGACGCTGCGGCGCATGGGATGGGTCCAGGGCCGACTCGGGGAGAGCGTGCGTCTTTCCGATGGCGTGACACTGGACCTGGCGAGCCTGGACGAGGCGCTTTTTGCATTACCGGATGTTTTGAATTTCCAGGCCACGCTGAAAACCGGCGACGGGCAGGACGCGCTCCAGGTGCGGTTGATGACCCGGCGCAGGGACACGCGCTTGCCTTCACAGGCGGATGCCGCGCTTCGCCGGGTGACGGCCATCAGGGCCGCCCTGGCCAACGGGAGCCTGATATTGGCCCCCATATCGATGGAGAATGGCGCGGGTTTGACCGGACCGGCGGCCAAACGTAAAATCGTCGTGGAAAGGGTTTGATCGATCGTCCTATGTACATCATGGAGGGAACACATTGAAGACCATCGCCGAAACGGCGTTTCAGCGCTTGTCCCAGGGGACCCCGCTGGTTCTGGCCAAGATCACCTCGCAAAAGGGGGCCACGCCGCGCACCGCGGGTACCCAGATGGTGGTGACCACCGAGGAAGAACCTGTCGGCACCATCGGCGGCGGCCTGGTGGAAGCCACTATCATCGAGCAATCCCGGCGGCTTCTGTCCGGCGGTGCGGCACGTTTTGAACGGTTCGATCTGGGCCATGCCGATGTGGCCAGCATGGATATGATTTGCGGTGGGGATCTTGAAATATTGCTCGATCCCATCTTTCCTTCCCGGGAAAGCGTCGATCTGTTCGATGGCTGGCGGCAGATGGAGACCCATGGGCATGGAGGGGTATTCGTCATTGCGCTTCAACGTTCGGCCGAGCGGGTCGATCGTATTTACCATGCCCTGTTGTATGGCGACGGCCGCGTGAAGGGGCATCTACCGTTGACACCTCCGGCCGTCGCATCGCTGGCCCAAACCGGACAATCGGCCAAGGCCATGCAGATCGTCTTCGTGGAAGATCACCATGTGATCCTGGAACCGATCTTAAAACCCAAGACCGCTTTCGTCGTCGGCGCCGGCCATGTGGCTCAGCCCACCGCGCGGATGCTGGCCATGGTCGGTTTTCGCGTCGTGGTGCTGGACGACCGGGAGGCATTTGCCAACCCTCGCCGGTTTCCCGATGTCCATACGGTCCAGGTGCTGCCCGATTTGAACGACCCGTTCAACGGCATGTCCGTCGACGCGCAGAGCTTTATCGTTATCCTCACCCGCGGTCATCTATACGATATGGCGGTCCTCGCCAAGGCACTCGAGACGGAGGCCGGCTACATCGGAATGATCGGCAGCCGGCGCAAGCGGGATGCCATATTCCAGCGGTTGCGTAAAGACGGGGTTACCGAAGCGGCATTGCAGCGGGTCCATTCGCCCATCGGCCTGGATATCGGGGCCGAGACCCCGGCCGAAATCGCGGTCAGCATCGTCGCCGAAATGATCGCGGAAAATTGCAAGCTCAATATGTAGGAGTGGCAGCGTCCATGAAAGGCGGTCATCTCTCGGCGATCGTCCTGTCCGCCGGGTTTTCCAGGCGAATGGGGCGTTTCAAGCCGCTGTTGCAATTGGGTGCGACGACGGTCGTGGAGCGGGTCGTGGATCTGTATCGTGGCGCCGGCATCGACGATATCTGCGTGGTGGTCGGATACAAGGGGGATGAGGTGGTTGCCGCCCTGGACTCCCGTGGGGTGCGCTGTGTCATGAATCCTGATGTCGAAAAAGGGATGTTTTCTTCGGTGATGGCCGGTGTGCGGGCATTGCCGGAGGATTGCAGCGGATTTTTCGTCCATCCCGTGGACCTTCCCCTGGTTCGGCCGGCCACCGTGAAGGCGCTTGCCGAAGAATTTTCGACATTTCCCGACGCCATCCATCACCCGTGCTTCGATGGCCGGCGGGGTCATCCGCCGCTGCTGCCCGCGGCATTGGCCGCCGAGCTGGCCGATTGGCGGGGCGAGGGGGGCTTGCGGGCCTTCTGGGCGGAGGGGAACCGTTCGATGCGGGATGTGCCGGTGGCCGACGAGGGCATCTTGCTGGACCTCGATACCGGGGATGATTACCAGAAGATGGTGGCGCGATTGAAGCGAGCGGATATTCCCACGGACCGGGAGTGCCGCGCGCTCATGGCGCAAGTGCATCGGTTGCCCGAAGCGGTCCGGCGCCACTGCGACGCCGTGGCTGCGGTCGCCATGGAATTGGCATCGGCCCTGTCACGTGCAGGCGTTTCCCTGGACCTCGACCTGGTGCGCAGTGCCGCCCTGGTGCACGATGTCGCCCGCGACCAACCCGATCACGCCGCCACCGGCGCGCGGCTGCTGGAAGATCTCGGATTCCCGAGGTTGGCCTCGGTCGTGCGGGTACACATGGACCTGGAGGTTGGGCCGAAGCCGGTTCCCGACGAAGCCGCAGTCGTCTACCTGGCGGATAAACTGGTGGTCGGCCACCGCTTGGCGGATCTGGGCGAGCGTTTCGAACGAAAATTATTCAAGTACGGAACAGATCTTCAAGCCGTGGCGGCCATCGAGAGGCGCAAGCGGTCGGCGCTGGCGATCCAGGCGGCCGTCGAACGCATCACCGGCCTCAGTATCCAGACCCTCTTGCGAAATGTGGATACCGAAGGGGGCACGATCCCATGACAGCGAAAGAAAGTGCCAAAGGCGGCGGCCGGAAGATCTATCTGTTGCGCCATGGGGAGCTGTTGCAGCCATCTGGCGGCAAGCACTATATCGGTCGCAGCGATCTTGCCCTGAGCCCTGTTGGCATGCACCAGGCCCGTCAATGGCAGGCGTTTTTCAGCGAGGTGGGTCTTTCCGACATATTTTGCAGCGATCTGCAACGCTCTGTGCAGACGGCGAAGATTATCGCCGAGGGCCACCGCCTGGAAGTCATCGCGCTGCCCGAACTGCGCGAGGTGGACCTGGGGGCCTGGGAAGGACTCACGTTCGAGACGGTGCGCGCGACAGATCCCCGCTCCTATGAAATGCGCGGTATGGATCCGGCCGGGTATCGGCCGCCGTCCGGCGAATCGTTTGCCGATCTCCAGGCGCGGGTGATGCCGGCCTTTGAGCGCATCGCAACCCAATGCACCGGAAACCCCCTGGTTGTCGCTCATGCCGGCGTCAATCGAGTGATCCTTTGCCATCTGCTCGGAATGCCCCTGAACCATCTCTTTCGAATCGGCCAGGACCCTGCGGCGTTGAACATCATCGACGCGCGGGCCGGTGGATTTCGGGTGCGGGCCGTCAACCTGCCCGTAACGTGGCGGCTATCGAGCCGTGAATCTGCCGGCTCAACAAGCTCATCCTGACCCGAGAGCCTTTCCCATTAAACAAACCTTCCATCCATCCAGCAAGATGTCATTTTTCATCGTTATTGGTAATTATAAGAAAATCAAATGATTGGAGAAAAAATGGCGTTGACTTCCTGGGGTGTTTGTCATTAGTGGAGGGGTTGCTTTACCGCCATCCACAACAGGAGGTCGCGCATGCGTCACGCCATTTTTTCCCAGTAATTTCCGGTTAGGTTATT
>DHGT01000108.1 GCA_002402905.1 Desulfatitalea sp. UBA4791
GACGTTTTCTGAGAGGGGATGGTGGTTGGATCCATTGCGCCGAACCCGAACTGCCATGCCTCGGCATCCATCTCGCCACGATAGACCACCCGGGCATCGCCTTCGAGATATACATCGCAGTAGTCGGATTCGCCCCGTCGTTTGAAATGGATGGTCAGGTCACTGCCGCTGAGGGTCTTGAGCGAAATGGGCGACGGCAGTCGATAGCGTTCAGCCAGCACCAGGGCCGCGGCGACATTGCCGGTGCCGCAGGCCAGGGTCTCGCCTTCGACGCCGCGTTCGTAGGTGCGGATGGCCCACATCCGCTCGTTGAGCGGCGCGATGAAGTTGACGTTGGTGCCTTCGGGCGCAAACTGTTCATGGAATCGTATTTCGCGCCCCACGGCCTTCACATTGGCATTGGGCAGGTCCTTGACCTCCATGACCACATGGGGCACACCCGTGTTCACGCGACTGATCGGCACCGGATAATTGGCCAGCACGATCCCGTCGTTGAGCACCATGTTCTTGGGATCGGACATCTTGATCTTGACCAGGTCGCCATGCACGCTGGCTTGGATGACGCCCACATCGGTATCGAAGGCCATTTGGGCCGGAGCGATGCCGTTGAGCAGGGCGAAACGGGCCACGCAGCGGGCACCGTTGCCGCACATCTCGGCCCTGCTGCCGTCCGAATTGAAGAAGCGCCAGCGGAAATCGGCCCGATCCGACCGCTCGATCAGGATCAGCCCGTCGGCGCCGACCGACATGCGGCGCAGACACACCTTGGCCACGAAGGGCGGCAGCGGGTCGGCACTCAGCGCGCCGTCGCGGTTGTCGATGATGATAAAATCATTGCCGCTGCCGCTCATTTTGTAAAAAGGGATGGTATTCATCAAATATCCTATCTCGCTGTCGGGGCGACCACGATCCGGCGCGACGCCGGTCCGCGATCTCCGGACGACCCGACCGGCTCGATTTTATAGCTGTACACCAGGTCGGTTTGGATGCGATCCGTAAACGTGTAGGCGTCGGTTTCCGGCGCGGCCTCGACGCTGCCCACCTCCTGAAACACCAGGGGGCAGCCTTCGCACGGCGGCGCTTCGACAGGCCATTGGCTCCGCAGCACGGCGTAACGGACCACGCCACGATCGCGCTCCCCGGGCCGCCAGCTCAATCCGACCGCATCCCCCTCGCGCCAGGCGTTCAGCTCCATGGGCTGAGGCAAGGGCGGGCGTTCGGGCGGAACCGGGGGAGCCTTCCTTCCGCAAGCCCACGGGCCGACCATCAACAGGCACAAGATGAGGATCGCCCAGCGAGCACCGGGCAAGCGCCGATCCACACCGCAACTCATGCCGTGGCCCCGCTGCCGGTTTGTTCAGGGTCGTCGGCGGCCAGCTCCCGGCGGGCCGTCGCGATGGCCGCGCGCACATTATCCCCCGAGGTACCGCCGGCCGATTGGCGCCGCGCGATCATGTGTTCCAGTGTGAGATTTTCGAAGAGATCCTCTTCGATCTCCTTTGAAAATCCCTGCAACTCTTTGAGGGTGAGTTGATCGAGTTCCTTGCCCTGGGCCAATGCAAAGGCGACCGCCTGGCCGACGATGCCGTGCGCCTTGCGAAAGGGAACGCCCCGGCCGACCAGGTAGTCGGCCATGTCGGTGGCGTTGAGAAACCCCACCGAGGCGGCCTGGCGCATCCGATCGGTCTTGACCTGGATGGTGGGCAGCATCTTGATGGTGATATTGAGGCAACTCTGGAGCGTGTCCACCGCATCGAACAGGGGCGGCTTGTCCTCCTGCATGTCCCGGTTATAGGCCAGCGGCAGACTTTTCATCAAGGTAAGCTCGGCCATGAGGCTGCCGATGACCCGGCCGGTCTTGCCGCGGATCAACTCGGGTATGTCGGGGTTCTTCTTCTGGGGCATGATGCTGCTGCCCGTGGAAAAAGCATCGGAGAGTTCGATGAAACCGAACTCGGAAGATGACCACAACACCAGCTCTTCGGACAGACGGCTCAAGTGCACCATGCAGATGCCGGCCGCCGAGAGAAATTCCAGAATGAAATCGCGGTCCGCGACACTGTCCATGCTGTTGGCGGTGACTTTCGGAAAACCGAGCAGTTCGGCGGTATAGCCGCGGTCGATGGGATAGGTGGTGCCGGCCAGGGCTGCGGCGCCCAGGGGCATGACGTTGGTGCGTTTTAAGCCGTCGGCAAAACGCATGGCGTCGCGGGAAAACATCTCGTAATACGCCATCCAGTGGTGCCCCAGCAGCACCGGTTGGGCCCGCTGTAGATGGGTATAGCCGGGCATGACCGTTTCCACATGCTGCTCGGCCAAGCCGACCAGGATGGTCCGCAGCGCTTTCAACCCTAAAATGATCTGGGCGGTGACATCGCGCAGGAACATCCGAATGTCCAATGCCACCTGATCGTTGCGGCTGCGCGCGGTGTGGAGTTTCTGGGCGACCTTGCCCACCTCCTGCAGCAAGCGCGCCTCGATGTGCATGTGAATGTCTTCCAGGCTGTCGTTGAACTCGAAGTTGCCCTGATCTAACTCACGCTTGATGCGCCACAGCCCTTCCACCAGCGTTTCGGCCTCTTCGGCCGTGATGACCCCCACCTTGGCCAGCATGCGGCAGTGGGCCACGCTGCCTTGGATATCGTACGGATAGAGCCTTCGATCGCACTGGATCGAGGAGGTAAATGCCTCCACGCTGGTATCGGTTCGCTCGGCGAAGCGGCCATCCCAGGGTTTATCGCTCATGAAAAAGATTCCTCTCCTGAAACGGTTTTATAACCCCTGCGCATCCTGCATCAGCTTGCGTATTCTCAGGCGCAGCGCGTTGAGGCGGATAAACCCTTCGGCATCCTTCTGGCTGTAAACCACGTCGTCCTCGAAGGTGGCATGGGCCTCGCTGTAAAGCGAGTAGTCCGATTTGCGACCCACCACCGTGCAGCTGCCTTTGAAGAGTTCCAGGCGCACCACACCGGTGACATGGCGCTGGGTTTCGTCGATCATGGATTGCAGCAGCTGGCGCTCGGGAGCGAACCAGAACCCGTTGTAGATCAATTCGGCGTACTTGGGGATCAGGCTGTCGCGCAGGTGGTGCACTTCGCGGTCCAGGGTGATCGACTCCATGGCCATGTGGGCCTTGCGCAGAATGGTGCCCCCCGGCGTTTCATAGACACCGCGCGATTTCATGCCCACGAAACGGTTCTCCACGATATCCACCCGACCCACGCCGTGCTTGCCGCCCAAGCGGTTGAGTTCGGCCAGCAGGTTGGCCGGTGAGAGATCCTTGCCGTTGATGGCCACGGGATTGCCCTGGGCAAAGCCGATCTCGATGGTCTCCGGCGTGTCGGGCGCCTTCTGCGGGGATACGGTCAACTGGAAGAGATCTTCGGGCGGTTTGGCCCAGGGATCTTCCAGGATGCCGCCCTCGTAGCTGATGTGCAGTAAATTCCCGTCGGTGCTGTAAGGCTTGGACGGCGTGGTGGGCACCTGGATGCCGTGCCGTTTGGCAAAGTCCATCAACGCGGTGCGCGAATGCAGGTCCCACTCGCGCCAGGGGGCCACGATTTTGATGTGCGGGTCCATGGAGAGATAGCTCAACTCGAAGCGCACCTGGTCGTTTCCCTTACCCGTGGCGCCGTGGCTGACCGTATCGGCGTCTTCCAGCTTGGCGATCTCCATCTGACGTTTGGCGATCAACGGCCGGGCGATGGAGGTGCCCAGAAGATATTCTCCTTCGTAGATGGCGTTGGCGCGGAACATGGGGAAGACATAGTCGCTCACGAACGTCTCTTTGAGATCTTCCACATAGGCCTTGGCAGCGCCGGTCTTGTAGGCGTTGGCCTCGACATGGTCCAGGGGTTCGGGCTGTCCCAGGTCGGCCGAAAAGGCCACCACTTCGCATCCATAGGTTTCGATGAGCCATTTGAGAATAACGGAAGTATCGAGGCCGCCGGAATAGGCCAGGACTACTTTTTTTATCGGGTCGGTCACGGTTGGGATCTCCTTTGTAAATGAGTTTTAAGTGTGAAGTGTAAAGTTTAAAGTGAATGAATGCTGTCGATTAGAATTTTACAGCTCGATCCGGCAACGTGATCGAATATTATCGAATAGACAG
This sequence comes from Desulfatitalea sp. UBA4791, assembly GCA_002402905.1. Lineage (GTDB taxonomy): Bacteria > Desulfobacterota > Desulfobacteria > Desulfobacterales > Desulfosarcinaceae > Desulfatitalea. The sequence continues at coordinate 4,112 of DHGT01000108.1, forward strand.
AATTCCACCACTTTAAACTTTACTCTTTAAACTTTACACTTCATACTTGACGCTGTCTTTGCAAACGATTGCCGTTTTTTACTTATATGGTAGTAAAAACCCCATCGAGACAATCCAAAACCCCATCAATCTCTTCCCGGCTGATGATCAGCGGCGGGGCGAATCGAAGGATGTTGTCCTGGACGCAGTTGATTAGATAACCGCGATCCATGCAGGCCTTGACGATCGGCGCGCCGGGAACCCGCAGGCTGGCGCCCACGAGCAGGCCCTTGCCGCGAACCTCCTCGATGAGCGGGTATTTGGATTTGAGTTTTTCCAGGCCGCTGCGAAAATAGTCCCCCTTGGGTTCGACCTCGTCGAGAATGCCCTCTTCCACAATCAGCTTCAGGATTTTCAAGGCCACCGACGTCACCAGGGGCGTGCCGCCGAAGGTGGTGGCATGAGCGCCTGGCACGAAGGCCGATGCGACCCGTTCGGTGGCCAGCATGGCACCGATGGGCAGCCCGTTGCCCAAGGCCTTGGCCAGGGTCAGAATGTCGGGCGCAACCCCGGAGTGCTCGTAGGCGAATAATTTGCCCGTGCGCCCCATTCCGGTCTGGACTTCATCGTAAATCAGCAAGCTACCGGATTCGTCGCACAGTTTGCGCACCTGGGCCAGATAGTCGCGATGCGGAACGACCACCCCGCCCTCACCCTGAATCGGCTCGAGCATGACGGCGCAGGTCGCAGGACCGATGGCGCAGGCGAGCTCTTCGATGTCGTTGAAAGCAACGAAATCGAAACCTTCCAGGATCGGGTCGTACCCCTTGCGTACCTTCTCCTGGCCGGTGGCCGATAAGGTCGCCATGGTGCGGCCGTGAAACGACTGCTTCATGCTCACCACCCGGTAGCGCTCGGCGGCGCCGTTCTCCTTGAAATAGCGCCGGGCCAGTTTGATGGCCGCCTCGTTGGCCTCCGCACCGCTGTTGGCGAAAAACACCCGGTCGGCAAAGCTGTGCCCTGTCAACCAGGCCGCCAGCTCCGCCTGGGGTTGGGTATAAAATAGATTGGAAACATGCCACAACTTACGTGCCTGGGCCGTCAGCGTTTCCACCAGCGCCGGATGGGCGTGACCCAGATTACATACCGCGATCCCGGCGATAAAATCCACGTAGGACCGCCCCTCGTCGTCCCAGACCCGGCACCCCTCGCCCCTCACCAGGGCCAGGGGATAACGTGCATAGGTATTGGCAATGTGTTTGTCAGCCGTCTGCTTGATATCCATATACGCCTCTGAAATCATCACTTCACTATTGACGTTTGATCTTTACTACCCGGGGCGTCGAATCTAAGACGGGAACCCAGGCCCGAACGAAGGGATGCCTGCCCTGGAAGCACCCTACCTCAGGGTGACTTCTGTGCCGATCCCCTGATCCGTAAACAACTCCAGTAGAATCGCATGACGCCGCTTGCCGTTGATGATGGGCACCTTTTTGACGCCGCCTTTGAGCGCTTCGAGCGCATATTCGATCTTGGGAATCATGCCGCCGGTGATCTTCTGCTTCTCGATCATCTCCTTGGCCGTGGCCGCATCGATCGAGGAGATGAGTCGCCCTTCATCGTCCAGGACGCCGTCCACATCGGTCATCAGAATCAGGCGACCGGCATTGAGGGCCATGGCAATATGGCTGGCCACCAGGTCGGCATTGATGTTGTAGGTTTCCCCGTTCTCGCCCACCCCCACCGGCGCGATGATGGGGATGAAACCCTCCTTGGCCAGGGTGTGAATGATCGCCGGGTTGATGCGGGTCACCTGGCCGACCATGCCGGGGTCGATGATTTCGGGTGGCTTGGTGGCATCCTCCTGGAAGACAATCTGCATCTTCTCCGCCTGGATCAGGCCGCCATCCTTGCCGCTCAGACCAACGGCACGAACCCCCTGTTGGTTGATCTGGGCCACGATGGATTTGTTCACCTTGCCGCCCAGCACCATCTCCACCACATCCATGGTGGGGCCGTCGGTCATGCGCATGCCCCGCACGAATTTGGGGCGTATACCCATCTTATCCAGCACCGAATTGATCTGGGGTCCACCGCCGTGGACGACTACGGGGTGCACGCCGACCAGCTTGAGGAGAGAAATGTCCCGGGCGAAATCTTCCTTTAACTGCTCGTCCACCATGGCATGGCCGCCGTATTTGATGACCACGGTCATGCCGCTGAAACTGCGGATGTAAGGCAACGCCTCGATCAGAATCTCGGCGACGGAGGCTTTGGGAATGTGTGCTTCCATGGCGTCATCTTTCATTCACCTTTGTCTGACGGTGCCGTCAGGCAATCTTTTTACGCTTCGATCATTCTATCCAAATCGATAGAATTCCTTCACTTTAAACTTAACACGTCGAACTTAAAACTCTTCTTTTATAAGATATACCGACTCAAATCCTCGTCTTCCTTCAACGCCTTCAGCTTGGCATCCACATAATCGGCATCGACCACCACCCTGGACAGACCCTCGCGCGGTGCATTGAAGAGCACGTCTTCGAGCAGGCATTCCATCAGGGTATGCAGCCGGCGCGCCCCGATATTTTCGGTGCTCTCGTTGACCTCTTCGGCAATGGCGGCGATGCGCGCGATGGCGTCGTCGCCGAATTCGAGGTCCACCCCATCGGTCTTCAGCAGGGCGATATACTGGAGCACCAGGGCATTGCGCGGCTCTGTCAGGATGCGGGTGAACTCTTCACGCCCCAATGCATCCAACTCCACCCGGATAGGAAACCGGCCCTGCAGCTCCGGGATCAGGTCCGAGGGCTTGATGGCGTGAAATGCTCCCGAAGCGATAAACAGAATATGGTCGGAGCGAACCGGACCGTACTTGGTGTTGACCGAACTGCCTTCGACAATGGGCAGCAGGTCACGCTGCACCCCCTCCCGCGACACATCGGGGCCCTGGCCCGAGCTTTTGGCCACGATCTTGTCGATTTCGTCCAGGAAGATGATGCCCGACTGTTCGACCTTGGCAATGGCGGTGCGCACCACCTTGTCCATGTCGATGAGGTTCTGGGCCTCTTCCTGGGTCAGAACTTTGAGCGCCTCGGATACTTTTATCTTGCGGCGTTTGACATTCCTGGGCAGCAGGCCACCAAGCATGTCCTTGAAATTTATGCCCATCTCCTCCATGCCCATATTGGAGAAGATCTCCACCATGGGGCCGGATCGATCGGGCAGATCCAAATCCACGAAGCGATTGTCCAACTTTCCGTCCCGCAGCATGCGCCGCAGCTTCTCGCGGGTGGAGCTGTGTTCTTCTCCGGCGGCAGAGACCACTTCCAGGGCCGTTTCCCCAGCGCCTTCACGCTTGGCCTGCTCCTGGCCGCCAGACTTGGGCAGGAGCAAATCGAGCATGCGCTCCTCGGCAATGGCGCGCGCCCTTTCCTGGACCGCCTCCTGCTCGGCCTGCTTGACCGCATTGACCGTCAACTCCACCAGGTCGCGCACCATGGATTCCACATCGCGGCCCACATACCCCACCTCGGTGAACTTGGAGGCTTCCACCTTGTAAAAGGGGGAGTCGGTCATCAGTGATAACCTACGGGCGATTTCCGTCTTGCCCACGCCCGTGGGCCCGATCAGGATGATGTTTTTGGGCGCGATCTCATCGCGCAACTCCTCCGGCACCTGCCTGCGGCGCCAGCGGTTGCGCAAGGCGATGGCCACCGATCGCTTGGCTTTGCCCTGCCCGATGATGTAACGATCGAGTTCGGCAACAATCTCAGACGGTTTCAGGTCCTGCATCGTAAATCATCTCTTCGATGGTAAAATGCTCGTTGGTAAAAACACACAGGCCGGATGCGATCCGCATGGCGGCCTCGGCCACCTGGCGGGCATCCAGGGAGGTGTGTCGCAGCAGGGCGGTGGCCGCCGCCTGGGCCGCCACGCCACCCGAACCGATTCCGATGACCCCTTCATCCGGTTCTATCACATCGCCCGTCCCCGATATCAAAAACAGCTTTTGGGGATCGGCGGCAATCATCAAGGCTTCCAGCCGCCGCAGCATCTTGTCGGTGCGCCAATCCCGCGCCAGCTCGACGGCACTGCGGGTCAGATTACCGTTGTAGCGCTCGAGCTTGGTTTCCAGACGCTCGGACAGATTCATGGCATCGGCCGTGGCACCGGCAAATCCGACCACGATCCGGTCATTGTAGATCCGGCGAACCTTGCGCGCTTTGTGCTTGATCACGGTGTTGTTCATGGTGACCTGCCCGTCACCGGCCAGGACCACGCGTCCCCCATGGCGCAGGGCCAGGATGGTGGTGCCGTGAAAATCATGGCTCGTTTGCGTCATGCGCTGCCTGCCTTTCGTTGGTCACGCCTATCGCCGGGGGTGGGCCTTGTCGTAAGCGGCCATCAACCGGTCGATACTCACATGGGTATAGCGCTGGGTAGTGGAGAGGCTGCGATGTCCCAGCAACTCTTGCACCGATCGCAGATCAGCACCCGCGTCGAGCAGGTGGGTGGCGAACGAATGGCGCAGGGCATGAGGCGAAACGCCCATCTGCAACCCGCAGGCCCGTGCGAATTTATCCACCACCCGGGCAATGGACCGTGTGGTCAACCGCCCCTGGTCCTTGTTGAGGAAGAGGGCACCCTCGTCTGCCAATGGCGCGCCGCCCCCCTCGGACAAGGCGCTGCGGTAGGCCCGAATGGCTTCCACCGCCTTCCCGCCAATGGGGACGATGCGCTGTTTGTTCCCCTTGCCCAGCACCCGCATGGTCCCATTGCGTAGATCCACATCGGACACATTCAGGCCGGCCAATTCAGCTACCCGCACACCGCCCGAGTAGAGGGTCTCCAGGATCGCCCGGTTGCGCAGGCCCAACACATCCTCGGGAACAACGGCATCCAGCAGCCGGAACATGTCGTCGACCGAAAGGTAGTTGGGTATGGGCTTGCCGTGTTTGGGGGTCGGCACGTTTTCCGTGGGATTGTCGCGGACCTGGCCAAGGCGTTGCAAATGTTTGAAGAAAGAGCGGATCGACGCCAGTTTACGCGCGATGGTCGTCTTGCGGTTCCGGCCGTGTAAGAAAGCGAGGTAGCCGCGTAATTGCATGGCATCCACCTCGCCGACCGTCAAGGTCAGACGCCGGCCTTCTCGCTTCGGGTCGTCCGCCGCTCCGGCCATGTACTCCACCAGCTCTTCAAGGTCGTGGCGATAGGCCCGCAGCGTATGGGCCGAATACCCCTTTTCGGCCGCCAGGCTTTCAATGAAACGATCGATAGAGACGAGCAGCAGAGTCGATCCCATGGTTTGCCGATTCCCCGTCAATGGTAGGCGGAACCGGCCGCATCCAAACCCGGTGGCCGGTTCCCATCACGTGCCTCCCAAGGGATTGCGGCCGTCGCACGACGGCATTCACCTGTTCCATGCCGCCGGTGGTTGCAACTCCTAAGCCGCCCTTCGGGTTTTCTTCTTCAGCTTGGATATCTGCCGCCGGAAGCGGGTGGCCAAGGTCTTGTCTTTTGCGGTCAGGGCTTCCTGACGTTTGGTTTTCAGCCCCTTGAGCTTGCTTTTTATCTCCTTGGTCGAAGCCCCGGCCTTGGCCTTGGGGGAATCGGTGATCCCCCTCACCTCTTTGATCACTTCCAGCAATTCCGGTTTGTTCATCCCATGAACGCCGACCAGCCCCTCGATTTGAAGAGCGATCTCCCGCAACTCCTTAACTGTCATTTTATCGAGCGGCTTTTCCTTTACGTCTTTTTTCTTACCCCCCATCTTCGTTCACTTCTCCTTTCCGGTCGTCGGTCTCAAAGCAGCAGCGGAGGCTGTTTGGAGCCTCCGCTAAAGTTCCAACATAGACGGCCACAGCATGTGACGCCCGGTTTGTGCCAGCGCTCCGGTGGAACCGCCCGGGCAGGCGCAGCACCATGGCATCCATGGGGCCTCGGCTCTCATCTTAAAAGGGCATAACTAACCTATCCCGCTATAAAATGTCAATGTTCAAGCGAGCAACTTTCGAAAAACTTCGATCGGTCCGGCCGGCCCTAATCCTTCTTGCGCTCCATGAATACCTTGAACAGATCGATGGGTAACGGAAAGATGGTGGTGGAATTGTTCTCTGATGCCATTTCGCGCATGGTCTGCAAATAGCGCAGCTGCATGGCCATGGGGTGATCGGCGATGATCTGGGCGGCCTCGGCCAGCCGGTCGGCGGCCTGGAATTCGCCCTCGGCGTTGATCACCTTGGCGCGCCGCTCGCGTTCGGCTTCGGCCTGCTTGGCCATGGCGCGCTGCATTTCCACCGGCAGGTCGATGTGTTTCAACTCCACGGTGGCCACCTTGATGCCCCAGGGGTCGGTATGGGTGTCCAGGATCTCCTGCAACTGGTTGTTGATTTTTTCCCGATCCGAGAGCAGTTCGTCCAGCTCGGCCTGGCCGCAGACGCTGCGCAGGGTCGTCTGGGCCAGTTGGGACATGGCGTAAGCGTAATTTTCCACTTCCACGATGGCCTTGGTCGGATCCACGACCCTGAAATAGATCACCGCATTGACCTTGACCGACACGTTGTCCCGGGTGATGACGTCCTGGGGATCGACGTCCGTGGCCACCAGGCGCATGCTCACCCGTTGCATGCGATCGATCACGGGAATGAGAATGATCAACCCGGGTCCCTTGGCCTGGATCACCCGCCCCAGACGGAAGATCACACCGCGCTCGTATTCGTTGAGGATTTTGATGGCCGACCAAAGAAAGAGCAGGACCAGGACGACGATGGTGACAAAGGGTGCAAACATGTGAATACCTCCATGTGTAGCAGTGCACATCTGAAAATGACCGACTCGCCCGATCCGCCAAGCCCCTGCCTATCGTTGAGCCGTCGGTCTCATGCTTCCGACTTGAGGGCCGCCACGGTGAGGGTCAGACGATCCACCGCTTGCACGACCACCTTGCTGCCGACGGTAGCCGGATCCTTGAATCGGGCTTGCCAAAGCTCGCCATGAACCAGCACCTTTCCCTCCTTCCCATCGACCTGTTTCACCACCCCCACCTCACCGACGAGGCCCTCCGAACCGCCATACGGCCGATGGGCATGGGCCCGGACCACGAGGGTCACCACGGCGATGAAAAAACCGGAAATGGTCAGCACGGTCGGGATCAACAGCTGCCAAGCCACCTGGAATTCGGGTCCGGCGCCCTTGAACAACATGAGCGATCCCAGGGTCAGGCTCAGCACACCGGCCACGCTGAGCATGCCGAAACTGGTGACCTTGATCTCCAGGATGAAAAAGATCACCGCCAGCAGGATCAGGAGAATGCCGGCGATGTTCACTGGAAGCGTCTGAAAGGAGAAGAAGGCCAGGATGAGGGCAATGGCGCCGATGACCCCCGGGAAGATGGCGCCCGGCTGGGACAGTTCGAAATAGAGCCCGGCCAGACCGATCATAAACAGGATATAGGCGATGTTGGGATCGCTGATCACCTTGAGAATTTTAATGCGTAGATTGGGCGTGATTTCGGTAATCTCGGCGCCGGAAACCTTCAATGGCCCCTTGCCGCGGACCTCCCGGCCGTCGATCCTGGCGATCAGATCCGCCATGTCTCTGGCCACCAGGTCGATGACGTTGAGTTCGAGGGCTTCGGCAGCGGTCACGGAAACGCTTTCGCGGATCGCCTTTTCGGCCCACTCTCCGTTGCGGTCCCGACGCTTGGCGATGCCCTGGGTAAAGGCCACCAGGTCGTTGACGACCTTGTCGGTCATGGTCTTCTCGAGTTCCTGACCGCCGCCGGCCACCGGATGGGCCGCTCCGATGTTGGTGCCGGGCGCCATGGCGGCGATATCGGCGGCCATGGTGATCATCACGCCCGCGGAAGCGGCCCGGGCGCCGCTCGGGTAGACATAGACCACCACCGGAATCTGGGACGCGTAAATCGCCTGCACGATCCTGCGCATGGACTCGACCGCGCCGCCCGGCGTGTCGAGCTGGATGATCAGGCAGGCCGCCCCAGCTTCAGAGGCCTTCTCCATGGCGTCTTCCAGAAACTCGGCCACCCCCGGACCGATGGGATCGGCCACGACGACGGTCATGACCGTACCCGCGGTGTCGGTCTCGGCGCGGGCGCTGAAAGCCGGCCCTCCTATGAACATCGCGACGATACATGCCCAGCCCAAGATCCAACGCATGCGGCATCTCCTCTGTCACATTCCCATCTCATGATCGTTTTGAAACATTCTATAGCGGGATCCGCAAGAACGCCATGATCTTTTTCACGTCTTCCCAGACCAGCTTCTTCTTGTCCGGCTCGCGCAGCAGGTAGGCGGGATGGTAGGTGGGCATCACCTTGATACCCCCCCGGTCGTGAAAACGGCCACGCAACCGGGATACCGGCTGGTCGGTATCGAGCAGGACCTGGGTGGCGACGCTGCCCAGGGCGCAAATCACCTTGGGACCGACCACCTGGATCTGGCGCTCGAGGAAAGGGCGGCAGGTTCGAATCTCAGCGGGTTCCGGATTGCGGTTGCCGGGCGGCCGGCACTTGACCACATTGCAAATATAGACCTGCTCGCGGGTCAGATGCATGGCTTCGATGATCCGGGTGAGCAACTGGCCGGCCGGTCCGACGAAAACCTTTCCGCTACGGTCCTCTTCGGCCCCCGGGCCCTCGCCGACGAACATCAATTCGGCCCGGGGGTTGCCTTCCCCAAACACCAGATGGGTCCGCCCGGCGCTCAACAAGCACCTGCGGCAATCTCCCAGATCGTCTCGAATCGCGGCCAGGGTATCCGCCGGAGCATCTTCGGACCGGGCGGCCGGGGCCGGCCGGGACCAGGTGTTCAGGATGGCCAGGGTCTGCGGCGAACACGCGAACCCCTGGCATCCCCACCGCGACAACTGCAGCAAGGTGTCGCGCAGGGCTTCGAGGGGATCGTTGACAGTAGCGGGGTCTTGTTTCACGGGTGATATCTAACGCAATGACGTCGCGTCGTCCGCTGCAACCATCAGGGCGGCGATACGGTCGAGGAGGATACCGGCCAACTCGGTTTTGGGCATGAGCCCGATCTCTTCGCGGCGACCGTCACGAAACAAAAAGGTCGCCCGGTTGGTGTCGGCCTGAAAACCCGCCTCCGGCGAACCGATGTGATTGGCGACGATCATATCCAGGTTTTTGGCCGCCAGCTTTCCCCTGGCAAAAGATTCCATGTCATGGGTTTCGGCGGCGAAACCGACCAGGATCTGACGGGTTTTGCGCTCCCCCAACGCCTTGAGGATGTCCTGGGTCCGCTCCAGTTGGATCACCATTTCGGCGTCTTCCTTCTTGATCTTGCGGTCGGAAACCGCCATCGGTCGGAAATCGGCCACCGCGGCCGTCTTGATGATCACCTGGTGGCCATCCATCTCGGCCAACACCGCCTCGGCCATCTCGGCGGCGCTGGTCACCCGGATCAGGCGAACCCCATCGGGCGGCGCGAGAGCGGTAGGACCGGAAACCAGCGTCACCTCGGCACCGCGCATGGCGGCGACGCGCGCGATGGCATAGCCCATCTTGCCTGACGAAGGGTTGGTGATGAAGCGCACCGGGTCGATGGCCTCACGGGTCGGGCCGGCCGTGACCAGCACGCGGCGGCCGCAAAAGTCTGCAGGCTGGAACAAGGCACGCACCGCATCCATGATGATGGCCGGATCCGGCAGGCGGCCGGGCCCCACCGTGCCGCAGGCCAGTTCGCCGCTGCCCGGTTCGAGCACCTTGTATCCATAAGACTTCAACCGCTCCAGATTGTGCTGGACCTGCGGACTCTGGTACATATTGGTATTCATGGCCGGGCAAACCAACACCGGGCAGGTGACGGCCAGCATGAAGGTGCTCAAGGCATCGTCTGCGATGCCGCCGGCCAGTTTGCCGATGATATTGGCCGTGGCCGGTGCGATGACGACCGCGTCGGATTCCTGGGCCCAGTGGATATGCTGTATGGCCGCCTCGTCCGAGGTTTCGAACAGGGTACGACACACCTTTTGCTGACTGAGGGCCTCGAAGGTCATGGGCCCGATAAAGTACCCCGCGTTATCGGTCATGATGACGCGGACCAGGGCCTCCTCCTTGACGAGCAAACGTACCAGCTCGGCGGCTTTGTAAGCGGCAATACCGCCGCACACACCGAGCGTGATCCGTTTTCCAGGCATTGGGAATCCCATACCCCCCCTTTTATGCAGCGCCTGTTTGCCATCACCTATGCATGGGCACGATGCGTGTTACCAGCCACATCATGAGAAATATGCCGGTGTGGCCATTTGTGGATGGGTGTTATTTGTGAAGGCCGTCTTGGGTCACCTTGCTGGTCGGCGCCACCCAGATTTCAACCTTGGTGCTGAACTGGCCGTCGGTAATGGCAATGGCGCACCAACGGGTCGCCTTTTCGAACAGCAGCAAGGATCGCGCCGATCGAAAAGATCCAACCTTGCTCCAACCATCCACCGGCATCTTGCTTTCAAAAAAGGAGACGAGCGAATTGGCATCTACGCCCCCGCTCATCACCAGCACGCCCGACGTCATGCCGGCCGTATTCATGACGAACGACTCCTTCTTGTCGGCCTTCAAATCCCGCGGCAGCATGACATCACCGAAATCCAGGTAGATGGGGCCGGTGTCCTGGGCCGCAACCGCCGGGGCCGCAGCCACGGTGTCGGTCGAAGCATTTCCTTCATCCTTGCCTTTTAGGGTCGAACACCCGGAAACTAAAAAAAGAACGACGCCTATCCAGACCAACGCACTGACCAACAGTCTATGGCCGACTAAATTCTTCATCTTCTTCCCTCCTTGAATAAAGCTATAGTGTTCGCTCTCTTTTCTTTTTCTCCCTTAACAGATCGATCCATTCCCGCAATAAAAGCTGGGCATCTCTAAGGGTAGGCGCCTGCCGCCTGACAATCTCCTGTTCGATATCTTCCAGGGCCCTTTTCAATTCTGCGTCCCTTGGATTTTGGACTGCAAGATAACGATATATTTCGGCTGCTTTGAGCAAATAGCCCTGCTCGGCATACAGCCTGGCCATGGTCGCCGTGTAGAACTCGGATGATTCGTTCATTTCCTCAGGTTACTTGGTGTTGCTGTTAAATTTAAAAATGAGTTCGTCGGAGCGGATCATGCCAAGCTCCTGGCGGGCGACATTTTCAAGAAATGCCGGATCGTTCTGTAACCGATCGATGGTCCGGTACATCTGCAGAATTTCCTGGGTGAGGGATTCGTTGGCACTCACCAATTGGGCATGGGCCGATTGCATGCGGCGCCGCTCGACCCATCCGTTGTCGCCGAAAACGATCACCAAAAGAAGAAAAAACATAGCGATGCCGGTGAAAGCGATCGATATTTTCTGTTTGCGGTTCACGCTTGCGGTGACCTTTTCCGGATCATGTGCATCAGGGTATTAAACTCCGGCATTCCCAGGATACGCGCCAACGCGCCGAACATCACGGCGCCGATGAAGATACAGCCCAGAAGGCCCGGCAGCAGGGCCACGCCGACAACAGGGCCATGGGGCAGCAGCCATCTGGCTGCGACCCACACGCCGGCCGCCATCACGGCCGCGCAAACGGATGATCGCAATGCGGAGATCGCGATCGACCGTCCGCCTAATGCGCCCAGTCTCCGTCTCAAAGCCAAGCTCAACAGTCCGAGATTCAAAACCGAGGCCAGGGTGAATGCCAGTGCAAGACCATTGTGCCGCATCGGCCCCATCAGCGCCACACCCAAAATCAAGTTGGCGGATATGGTCAAAAGCGCGATCTTCAAGGGCGTGCGGGTATCTTTCAACGCATAAAACACATTCAGAACGACACGCACCGCCGAAAACGCCCATAATCCGATGCTATAGTACAATAAGGCACTGGCCGTCAATCGCGTGGAATCCAGATCGAAGGCCCCCCGTTGAAATAACATGGCAATGATCGGTTCGCGCAGCACGATCAAACCGGCCATGGCCGGCAGGGTGATAAACAAGACCAGCCGGATGGCCTCATTGAAGGTGTGACGCATGGCATCGTATTGCTGCATGACCGCCTGGCGCGCCAGGGCCGGCAACGCGGCCGTGGCCGCGGCGATACCGAATATGCCCAGGGGGAACTGGAGCAGCCGGTCGGCGTAGTAGAGATAGGAGATGCTGCCCTGAAGCAGCATGGAGGCCAGGATCGTGATCACCAGGTTGTTGATTTGATAGACGGCAGCACCGCACAGGACAGGGGCCAGCATGGCCCCGATCTGTTTGAAAGCCGGGTGCCACCATGGCGCCGGGCGCCAGAGGAACACCCTGTTTTTAATGAGAAAGGGAAGCTGCAACCCCAATTGCAGGGCGCCGCCCACGACCACCCCCACGGCGAGCCAGTGGGCGAGGGCCGCCTGTGTGTCGACCCACAACGCGCCCCCCACGATTGCGGTGATCATGGCCACGTTCAAGCACACGGGCGCCAGGGCGGGCGCGGCAAAATGTCCCAACACATTGAGCAATGCCATGCACAAGGCGACCAACCCGATAAAAAAGATGTAGGGAAACATGGTGCGGGTCAACGACACGGTGAGATCGAATTTTTCAACCGAATCGGCAAACCCCGGCGCGAGGACATGAACCAGCAAAGGGGCCGCCGCCATGCCGGCCAAGGCTGCCGTTAACAGACAAACGGCCAGGAAACGCGCGGCGCTGCCTGCCAGGCGATCGGCTTCGCCACGTCCCTGCTGGTAGAGGCACTCCGTATAGGCCGGCACGAAGACAATACTCAGCGATCCCTCGCCAAACATGCGCCGCAACAAATTGGGTATGCGAAAAGCGGCGATGAAGGCATCGGATATCATCCCGGTCCCGAAAAACGAGGCAATGGCAATATCCCGAACGGCACCCAATATCCGGCTGAACAGGGTTGCGGCCCCCACCACACCGGCCGCCTTGGCGATGACAGCCCGATCGCTACCCTGCACTGCGGGGGTGGGATCGAGATGAAGGTGTGCCTTGTGGGAAGACGTTTCGGCACCCGGGTTTTCCTTGTCGAAACCTGTTGACATGGTATGGAGATACTTATATAGAGTTTCGTTTTATAAAGCTACAAATCAATGTGAAAGGAGCATTTCAGTGGCCAACCATAAATCAGCCCTCAAGCGCGCCGGCCAGAATGAAACACGGCGCATGCGAAATAAAACCGTCAAGACCCGTGTCAAACATGTGGTCAAGGAGGTCCGCCAGGCCGCCGCGGCCAAATCCGTCGATACGGTCGATGCGTCCCTGCGGACGGCTCAGTCGACGATTGACAAGGCAGTGAAAAAAGGCGTCCTGCACAAACGCACCGCCGCCAGAAAAGTCGCCCGGCTGGCCAAGCTGTCCCAAACCATCAAATCCTGATTCGGAATCTCAAAGCAAAGCACCCGGCACGAGAACGGCCGAGTGCTTTGCTTGCTATGCTGTCCAGCCCCAAGTTGCCTGGGGCCACCCAATATTTTTAAAATGCGCCCGTGAGGCGCTCGAACAGATATTCGGCCAGCCGTTCGGATACCTGTCCGATGGCCAACCGTTTGTTCAGATCGGTGGCGGCCTTGCTGTCTCCCACGGGATACGCCTGCTCGGCGCTCAGCCCCCTCACCTGCCACACCACCTTGCCACCCCGATTCTTCAAAACAAACGAGGCTGTCATGATCACCCTGCGCTCGACGGCGGTCAATGTACCGCCACGGGTAAGGGTTGCCGTGGACAGCCGGTCGATGGTACCCGACAAGACGGCATCGGCCTCCTTAGGCCCGACCACCAGGTCCTGCCGCCTGCGGGTCATCTCATCGATCACGGCGTTGGTCAGCGTCGTCTCCAGCCCGGACTCGGCCGACCGATTGGTGAAAACCTCCACGGCGATGGTCTGGACCCCACCGGGAAGCTGACCCGGCCCGGCAAACTGATAACCGCAAGCCGTCAGCAGGCATAGGAAAAGGACGAGCAACGTCCACCTGCCAACCTGCCGTCGTCCGTGGCAGCGGTCTTTTGCGACTACCCGTTCACAGGCTGCATCAAGGCCGTTCAAATTCTGGCATACATCTTCATAACGCATATGAACGGCCTCTCATCTAATCGACCGAATTCCTTCACTTTAAACTTTACACTTTAAACTTTACACTTCGAATTTTACACTTTTCGTTACGCTGCTGCCGCCTAAACGACAATGTTGACCAATTTGTTTTTCACGACAACGATTTTTTTGGGCGCCTTGTCGCCGACGAACTTCTGCACCCGTTCATCCGCCAGTGCAAGCTGCTTCACGGTATCGTCGTCCGTGTCCACGGCGGTCGTAAACCGGCCACGCAGTTTCCCGTTGACCTGAACGACGATGGTGGCCTCTTCCTGAACCAGCGCATCCTTACGGTAGACCGGCCAAGGCACAGCGAGCGTGCTTTGGGTGTGCCCCAGGGCATGCCAGAGTTCCTGGGCAAAATGGGGCACGATGGGGGACAGCAGCAGAATGACCGTCTCCAGGGCATGACGCATGACGCTCTTGCGCTGGTCCGCATCGCCGTCGTCTGGACCGACCGCATGCATTTGGTTGACCAACTCCATGACGGCGCTGATGGCCGTGTTGAAATGGAAGCGATCTTCGATGTCGCGGGTCACTTTTTCAATGGTCTGGTGCGCCTTTCGGTAGGTCTGCCGCAAGGTGTCGGGAAGCGACTCGACCGGACCGTCGTAAGGGGCCGCGCCGCGCACCACGTCCAACCAGGCGCCGGCCAACCGCCAGACCCGATTGAGGAAGCGCGCGCTGCCTTCGACCCCCTGGTCGCTCCACTCCAGGTCTCGCTCCGGCGGCGCGGCAAAGAGGCAGAACAGGCGCGTCGTATCGGCGCCGTACCGTTCGAGCAACACATTGGGGTCCACCACGTTGCGCTTGGATTTGGACATCTTTTCGACCCGTCCGAGGGTGACCGGCTGATCGCAGAGCGCGCAGTACAGCGTCCCCCGCTCGTCGCGCGCCTGCTCGGGAAACAGATAGCCGTGCTGGGGACAGGACATGGTCTCCTTGCACACCATGCCCTGGGTCAACAGCCGGGTGAACGGCTCTTTGTAATCGATCAAACCGATGTCGTGAAGTACGCGGGTGAAGTAGCGGGAATAGAGCAGGTGCAGAATGGCATGCTCCACACCGCCGATATATTGATCCACGGGCATCCAGTAGGCCACCGCCTCGCGGTCGAACATGCCCTCGTTAAACTTGGGACTGCAGTAACGCTCGAAATACCAGGACGACTCGACGAAGGTGTCCATGGTATCGGTTTCTCTGCGCGCATCGGTGCGCCCGCACTTGGGGCAGGTCGTCCGGGCGAAATTGTCGAGGGCGGGCAGCGGCGAGCGGCCTCCGGCGAGCAGATGGGCATCCTCGGGCAGCACGATGGGCAGATCGGCCTCGGGAACCGGAACCGTCCCACACGTATCACAATAGATCATGGGGATGGGGGCGCCCCAGTAGCGCTGGCGTGAGATCCCCCAATCCCGCAGCCGGTAACTGATCGCCCGCCGGCCCAGCCCCTTGGCCTCGAGCAGGTCGGCAATCTTTTCCATGGCCTGGCGATTGGGTTGCCCGTCGAACGCTCCCGAATTGACCATGAGCCCGTCGCCGGCATATGCTTCCGCCATTTGGGCGGCGACCAGGGTCTCGCCTTCCGGGTTGACCACCGGAATGATGGGCAGGTCATATTTTTTGGCGAAATCGAAATCGCGCTGATCGTGGGCCGGCACAGACATGACCGCACCGGTACCATACTCCATGAGGGCGAAGTTAGCAGTGTAGATCGGCATGTGCCGGCCGGTCATGGGATTGATGCAATATTTGCCGGTAAAAACCCCCTCTTTCTCGTAGGTTTCCACCGCCTTGCTGGTGCGCTCCTGCAGGCTGATGCGCTCGATGAAATCGGCCACCGCCGCCGCCTGTTCGGTTCCGGCCGCCAACTGGGGCACCAGGGGGTGTTCGGGGGCCAGACACATGAAGGTGGCGCCGAAAACGGTGTCGTGGCGAGTGGTGAAGACCGGTATCACCGTGTCGCTCTCCTCCACCGCGAATCGGATTTCGGCCCCCTGGCTGCGGCCGATCCAATTCTTTTGCATGGTAGTCACCTTTTCCGGCCACCCGGGCAACTGATCGCAATGGACGAGCAGATCCTCGGCGAAATCGGTGATGCGGAAAAACCACTGATTGAGCTTCTTTTGCCTGACCGGCTGGCCGCAACGCCAGCACATGCCGGCCTCGACCTGCTCGTTGGCCAGTACGGTCTGGCACGGTTCACACCAGTTGACGTAAGCCTCCTTGCGGTAGGCCATACCTTTCTCGTACATCTTGAGAAACAGCCACTGCTCCCAACGATAATAATCCGGTGTGCAGGTGGTCACCTCCCGGGTCCAGTCGTAGGAAAAACCAAGCTGTTTGAGCTGGTTGCGCATATAGGCGATGTTATCGTAGGTCCATTCAGCCGGATGGGTGTTGTTGGCGATGGCGGCGTTTTCCGCCGGCATGCCGAACGCATCCCACCCCATGGGATGCAGCACGTTGAACCCCTGCATCCGCTTGTAACGCGCCACGACGTCTCCGATGGTGTAGTTGCGCACATGGCCCATGTGAATCTTGCCCGAAGGATAGGGAAACATCTCCAATAAATAATATTTCGGCCGGTCGGCCTGGACATCCACCTCGAACAGATGGCTCCGCTCCCACTCCTCTTGCCATTTTTGCTCAATCTTACGGGCATCGTATTGTTCATCCATCGCTTGTCACCTGAACCGGCTTGGCCGGACATTTAGTGTTCTGGTTCCAACTTTCAGCCATCAAAAAACAGAGCGCCGCGACGGCGCATGCGGGGCCATGAGCGTTTAAGATTTTGATTTCTCATGCCATAATTTTATTCAAAGTGCAAGATATGTGGGAAGTTGACAATCTGTTTGACTTAACCGCAGCAAACACATATGAATCAAAGCGTTACAGTCGCCTACGCCCGACGTCCCCCACGTCATACACGTTATCGAAACACAGGAATAACCCATACATGAGCAGCAAAATTCTGATTAATGCCATAGACCCGGAAGAGGTTCGCATTGCCAAGGTCCAGGACAGCCGAATGGAAGAGTTCCAGATCGAAATGGCCGGTCGTGAAATTCTCCATGGCAATATTTACAAAGCCATCATCACCCGTGTAGAGCCCAGCCTGCAAGCCGTGTTTGTCGATTTCGGCGGTGAACGCAACGGTTTTTTGCAGCAGCATGAAATTCACAGCGACTATTATCTAGAGAGCGACAGTGGTCAGCGGACGATCGATACCCTGGTCAAAAAAGGCCAGGAGATCATGGTCCAGGTGACCAAGGACCCCATGATGAAAAAGGGGGCCATGCTCACCACCTACATCTCGCTGCCCGGCCGTTACGTCGTGCTGATGCCGGGCACCAACAACCGCGGCATATCCCGTAAAATCGAGGATGAAGAGGAACGCAAGCGGCTCAAGGAGATCCTGGTTCAACTGAAAATCCCCGAAGGATTCGGCACCATCGTGCGCACCGCCGGCCAGGGCTGCACCAAGACCCAACTGGCCAAGGACATCAGCTACCTGTTGCGCCTGTGGCGTGACATCAAAAACAGGGGACTGCAGGAAACCGCCCCCGCCGCGCTCTACAAGGATCGCAGCCTGGCCGTTCGATCGGTGCGCGATTACTTGACGCCGGACGTCAACGAGATCCTGATCGACGATGAAGCGGCCTTTCAGGAGGTCAAAAATTTCGTCCAGATCATCTCGCCGCGCCACAAGCGCATTGTCAAGCACTACACACTGGACAAACCGATCTTTACCAAATACCAGCTCGAGGATCAGATCGCGACGATCTTCGAGAACCGGGTACCCCTGAAATCGGGCGGTTCCATCGTGATCGAACAGACCGAGGCCCTGGTGGCCATCGACGTGAACTCCGGCCGGGGCACCCGTGAAAAGGATCTGGAGCAAACCGCCTTGAACACCAACCTCGAGGCGGCCGAGGAGGTCGCCCGGCAGATTCGATTGAGGGACCTGGGCGGCCTGATCGTGGTCGACTTCATCGACATGCGCGAAATGAAAAACCGCAACGCCATCGAACGCGCCCTGCGCGAACATGTCAAACGGGACAAAGCCCGGGTGCGTATCGGTCGAATTTCACAATTCGGCCTTTTGGAATTGGCCCGCCAACGCCTGGCGCCCTCCATCGAACTGGGCAGTCTGGTGGCCTGCCCCTACTGCAAGGGAAAGGGGTTGACCCCGTCCACCGAAACGCTGGCCTTGCGTTTTTTACGTCAACTCAAGACAATGACCCGCAAGAGCGGACTGCAGAGCGTTCACGGCAGCGTGCCCAAGGCGGTGGCGGACTATGTACTCAATAAAAAACGAAAGGAAATCATTGAATTGGAAATGCAACGCGGCTTTTCCCTGACCATCGAGGGCGACGCCGGCATGCCCCCCCATGAATGCCATATCGATTGTTATCCCGAGTGTTGATCTGGAAGAAGGGTTTGACCTGCACGGACATTTCAAGTATATCAGCGCCGTCTTGTGATGCACATCATTTAATAATGTCAATTGCACTCTATTCTCGAAAGGGAGGTTTGACGATATGAACATAGCCTATGCCATGGGCCAGGGGGGCGCCGCTGCAGCCGAAGGCGGCGGTGGACTTTTGGCCACGCCCCTGTTGCCCATCATTTTGATGCTGGCCATCATGTGGTTCCTGCTGATTCGCCCCCAGCAAAAAAAACAAAAAGAGCATCGGGAAATGATCACCAACTTGAAAAAGGGTGACATGATCATCACCTCCGGTGGATTGTACGGCCGGATCACCGGGACCAACGATGCCACCTTGACCGTCGAAATCGCGGATAAGGTGCGCGTTAAAGTCAGCCGGGGGCACGTCGCCGGTCTGGCCCAGACGAGCAAGCCGGAGACACCGCCGGCGCCCAAAAAAGTTGAAACCGACAAAAAGTAAGCCAAGTCGGAAGGATGATACCCGCAGCAACACCGCTATCTTCAGCCCGGTCTGTGACGGCCTGGCGGATCGGTGGGTGGCGGGTATCCTGATTTTGACTCGAGCACGGTTCGAACAAGAGGAACGAAGCATTGAAAACAACTTCCTGGCGTCCCATTGTCGTCATTGTGGTCCTGCTGGCCGCGCTGGTCTATGTGCTGCCGACGCTTCAAATGGTCCTGGAGAAAAAAGAGTCGCCGACCTTATGGCCGTATAACAAAATCAACCTCGGGTTGGATCTGCAGGGCGGCATGCACCTTGTATTGCAGGTGGACACCGATAAGGCCGTGGAAAATACGGTGGATCGATCGTTCGATGAACTGCGCGCGTTCATGCGTCAGAACGATATCCGTGTCGCGGCGCTGAAAAGAACGGATGCCACCACTTTCACGGTGGTACTGGATGAACGTGAGGATGCCAACCGCTCAAAGGGTTTGATCGCCGACGAATTCCGCGATTTCAACCTGGAAGACCGCACCAGCGAAGGTCAGCGTGAAATCGTCCTGCAGCTCAAATCAGACGAAATCGAACGGGTGAAAAAACTGTCGTTCGAGAAGGCCGTGATGAAAGTCCGCAACCGGGTGGACGAATACGGCGCCCGCGAACCGGATATCCGACCCCAGGGCGAAGATCGCATCATGGTCCAGCTTCCCGGCGTCATCGACGCCGACAAGGCGCGCAACGAAATCGGCCGTACCGGCAACCTGGAATTCAAGCTGGTCGATGAAACCAACGATGTGCGCCAGGCCCTCTCCGGCAGTGTCCCGCCCGGGAGCGAAATCCGCTATTATCGGAAAGACGACCCCGACATGGCCGGCCGTCCCATCCTTCTGAAGAAGGAAACCCTGCTGACTGGCGACTATCTGAGTGAGGCGCGCGTCAAATTCGATCCGGCCAACGGACAGCCCTATGTCGCCATCAAGTTCAACCCCAAAGGCGCCCGCATCTTCGCAGACATTACCGAAAAGCACATCCACGAACGCCTGGCCATCGTCCTGGACAACGAGGTCTATTCGGCCCCGGAAATTCAATCCAAGATCACCGGCGAAGGCATGATCACCGGCAATTTCACGGACGACAGCGCCAAGAGCCTGGCCCTGGTGCTGCGCGAGGCCTTCCCCACGCCGGTTAAAATTTTATATGAGAAATCGGTGGGCCCCTCGCTGGGTGAAGACTCGATCCGCAAGGGCCTGCTCTCCATGCTCATCGGCGGCGTGCTCGTGGTGCTCTTCATGATTCTCTACTACAAGGGTGCCGGTCTCATCGCCGATGCGGCCCTGCTGCTCAATATCGTACTCATCGCCGGTGGCCTGGCTGCCTTCAACGCAACGTTGACCCTGCCCGGCATCGCCGGCATCATCCTCACCATCGGCATGGCAGTCGATGCCAACGTATTGATTTTTGAGCGTATCCGAGAAGAGTTGCGTTTAGGCAAGACGGCTCGCGCGGCGGTTGACGCCGGCTTCGAACGGGCCACGCTGACCATCATGGACGCCAACGTCACCACACTGATTGCCGCCGTGGTGCTATTTCAATTCGGCAGCGGACCGGTCAAGGGCTTTGCCGTGACCCTGAGCCTGGGCGTCATCGCCAGCCTGTTTACGGCCCTGATCGTTTCGCGCACCATATTCGAATTTCTGCTGACCAAGCGTTCGATCAAGACCTTGAGCATATAACCACAATGGTCCGCCAACGGCCCTATCGTTCGGACACCATCATGCCGCGGGCATGTGTGAATTGATTCTGAGGAAAACCGACCATGCAGATCATTAGACCAGACGTAAACATCGACTTCGTGGGGCGTCGGACATTCGCCTATATTGTATCGGCCATCCTGATTCTGACCACCATCGTGTCTCTCATTTTCCACGGTGGCCCCAAATACGGCATCGACTTTGCCGGTGGCGCCGAGCTGTTGATCCAGTTCGATCAGCCGCTGCCCATCGAGGAGGTCAAGGCGGCCATGAACGCCCTGCAGCTGGAGGCCGTGGTGCAAAAATACGGGGAGGAAGCGGAGGATTTCTATCGCGTCCTGATTCCGGCCGCGGTGGCGGAGCAAGAGAATCTGGCACAAACCCTCAAGGAGGGCCTGGCCGCCCAGACCCAACGGCAGGTGACCCTGGAATCCTTCGAGATGGTCGGTCCCCAGGTGGGCCGCGATCTGCGCGAAAAGGCACTGCTGGCCATGTTTTTCGCCCTGCTCTTCATCGCCGTCTACATCTCAGGTCGATTCGAACTCAAATGGCTGCTCAGCGCGGCCGTGGCCGGCGGGTTGGCCTTCAGCGTCTACATTCTGCGGCTGGCCCACCTGAGCATCCCCATGTTGATGTTGGCCGCGGTAGTGGTGACCCTGGTTCTTTTTTACATTTTGAACCTGAAGTATGCCATGGGCGCCATCGTCGCGCTGATCCACGATGTCACTATCACTGTGGGGTTCTTCTCCATTTTTCAAAAGGAATTCACCCTGCCGATCATCGCCGCCCTGCTGACCATCATCGGTTATTCGTTGAACGACACCATCATCGTTTTCGACCGGATCCGTGAAAACCTGCGAAAATACCACAAGCTGCCGCTCGCCGAGACGATCAATCGAAGCATCAACGAGACCCTCAGCCGGACGATTCTGACCTCCGGGACCACATTGATCGTGGTGCTCATGCTCTTTGTCTTCGGCGGCGGCATCATCCACGATTTCGCCTTCGCCCTGCTGGTCGGCATCCTCGTGGGTACCTATTCGTCGATTTTTGTGGCCAGCCCGATCCTGCTGGCATGGCAAAAACGAAAATGATCGCATGAATGATATCGTCCCCTGGCTGACGCTCAAAAGTGTTCCGGGCGTCGGGAACCTGCTCATCAACCGGTTGCTCGAGATCTTCGAATCTCCGGAAAAGGTATTGAAGGCCCCTACCGGCACGTTGACCCGAGTGCCGGGCATCACCCCCAGAATCGCCGAGGCCATCCGACGGCAGCGAACATCCGATGCGGTGATGCGCGATATCGATCAGGTTTATAAGAAGGGTTACACTTTCGTGACCTGCCAGGACGAGGACTACCCTTCCTTGCTCCGGCACATCCCGGATCCTCCGCCTCTCCTTTACGTTTACGGCCGATTGAGCCGGCTCGAATACCCCCTGTCGGTCGTCGGTTCACGCAAGGCCACCCCCTATGGACGGAAGACGGCCATGAGCTTATGCCGGCAGCTGGCCGAAAGCGGCGCCAGCATCGTCAGCGGCATGGCCCTGGGCATCGACACGGCCGCCCACGAGGGGGCGCTCGAGGCCGGTGGCGTTACGATCGCGGTCCTGGGTTCGGGGTTGAATCATATTTATCCCGCTCAAAACCGAGAGCTGTTTCATCGGATCGCCGAACATGGGGCGGTGATGACCGAATTCGCCATGGATGCCATCCCGGACGCCCGCCACTTTCCCATGCGCAACCGCATCATCAGCGGCATGTCGCTGGGCACGGTGGTGGTCGAAGCCGCCCGCCGGAGCGGCTCACTGATCACCGCACGACTGGCCGCCGAACAAGGCCGGGAGGTGTTCGCCGTACCGGGCAATATTCACTCGGCCACGGCACGAGGGACCCATGACCTGATCAAACAGGGCGCCAAACTCGTGGAAACAGCCAACGACATCATCGAGGAGATCGCGCCTCAATTGGCCGTCGAGCGTGTACCTCGACAGCCGCGGCAGGCGGTCGGCCTTTCGGAGAAGGAGCAGCGGGTCTTCGACGCCATCGGGGTCGACCCGGTGCATATCGACGACCTGGCAAGGGACCTGGGGCAGGCCATGGCGCCGCTGACCAGCATCTTGTCTCAACTGGAACTCAAGGGATTGGTCTGCCAGGAACCTGGCAAACACTTTGTTCGCCACCCGGACTATTGCGATTCTTGTGGGCCATGACGGGTCACCCGCTTCCGGGGCAAATGGAAAAAAACGCCTGGAAAGAATAACAATCTGAATTTTATTATAAATATTATATAGGTAACGACGCTCGATCCAAAAATTCCATGGTACCGATATTTACAATTGAACCGCCATGCGCTAGCATGATGGCCACTACATTTTGTTACAGAGGTATATTGTGTCTTCAAAACCACTTGTTATTGTTGAGTCTCCGACGAAAATTCGCACCATCAAAAAATATCTGGGCAATGATTTCAACGTGGCCGCCACCGTGGGCCACATCAAGGATTTGCCGGCCAAAGAAATCGGTATCGATATCGATAACAATTTCAAGCCGCTTTATCGGAGCATTCCCGGTAAACAGAAGGTGATCTCGGCGCTCAAGGCAGCGGCCGGTGAGGCTGATGACATCTACCTGGCACCCGACCCGGACCGGGAGGGAGAGGCGATCGCCTGGCATGCAGCCGAAGTGCTCAAAAAAAAGGGGCGCCGGTTTCATCGGGTCCTCTTTCACGAATTGACCCGAAACGGGATCCTCAAGGCCATTTCCCATCCGGAAGAGTTGAACAAGGATAAATACGAGGCCCAGCAGACGCGGCGGATTCTCGATCGCCTGGTGGGCTACCAGGTATCGCCGCTGCTGTGGAAAAAGGTCAAAGGCAACCTGAGTGCCGGAAGGGTCCAGTCCGTTGCGGTACGCATCATCTGCGAACGCGAAAAGGCCATTCAGGAGTTTATTCCGCAAGAGTACTGGTCGATTACGGCCCTGCTCGAAGGTCAAACGCCTCCTGCCTTTGAAGCCAAGCTGGTCAAGAAGAAGGGTGAGAAACTCGAGATCGCCGATGAGACGGCAGCCACGGCCATCGTCGCGGAATTGAAATCGGCTCGGTATCAGGTGGCCAAGGTGGTCAAGAAAACGGTGCGCCGCAATCCGCAGCCGCCGTTTACCACCAGCAAGCTGCAGCAGGAAGCGATTCGCAAATTGCGATTTTCCGCAAAAAAAACCATGCTCATCGCCCAGCAGCTCTATGAAGGCATCGACCTGGGGCCGGGCGAACCGGTCGGTTTGATTACCTATATGCGCACCGACTCCACCCGTATCGCGGCCGAGGCGGCCCAGGAAGCCATCGATTGGGTGCGCCAGGCCCACGGCAACGATTATGCGCAGGAGCAGCCGCGCAATTTCGGCAACCGAAACAAGGTCCAGGACGCCCATGAAGCCATCCGCCCCACCTCGGTGAACCATACGCCCGAAACACTGGCCAAATACCTGAGCAAGGACCAGCTGGCCCTGTACCAGATGATCTGGCGGCGCTTCGTGGCCTCCCAGATGACGCCCGCCCAGATCGATCAAAACACGATCTCCATCGCCGCCGGCGAC
The DNA here is from genome assembly GCA_002402905.1 of Desulfatitalea sp. UBA4791. Classification (GTDB taxonomy): domain Bacteria; phylum Desulfobacterota; class Desulfobacteria; order Desulfobacterales; family Desulfosarcinaceae; genus Desulfatitalea. Next base: position 28,417 of record DHGT01000108.1, read on the forward strand.
TACACCTTGACGGTCACCGGATCGTCGGTCAAATTTCCCGGTTTCATGACCGTTTACCAGACCGTCGACGAAGAAGCCGAAAACAGCCGCAAACAACAGCCTTTGCCGCCCTTGACCGAAGGGGATGAGCTCGACTTGCAGCAAATCCTGCCCAAACAGCATTTTACCCAGCCACCGCCGCGGTTTACCGAAGCCTCGCTGGTCAAGGAGTTGGAAGAAAACGGCATCGGCCGGCCGAGTACCTATGCGGCCATCTTGTCCACCATTCGGGACAAAGGTTACGTGGAGTTGATCAAGGGATGCTTTCATCCGAGCGAACTGGGACTCATCGTCAACGATCTGCTGGTGCTCAGTTTTCCAGAAATATTCAATGTGGAATTCACGGCCCGAATGGAAGACAACCTGGATCGTGTGGAGACGGCTGAACTGGATGCGGTCAGTGTCCTGAGCGATTTTTACGGGCCCTTCAAGCAGAAACTCACCGAGGCCGATGCGCGGATGCTCAGCGTCAAAGGCGTTGGCATTCCCACGGATATCGACTGCCCTCAGTGCAAGCGTCACAAGCTGCACATCAAGGTCGGCCGCAACGGGCATTTTCTGGCCTGCAGCGGCTATCCGGAGTGCGCCTACTCAAGGGATTATGTGCGCGACGAACGCGGACGTATCCAACCGGTCGAACCCAACCATGAAGCCGCCACCGATAAAGTCTGCCCCAAGTGCGGCAAACCCATGGTGGTCAAAAGAGGCAAATACGGTGAATTCCTGGCCTGCAGCGGATTCCCCGAATGCAATCACACCGAATCGATCAACGGCGGGGTCAATGGCAAAAGCACCGGCGTAAAGTGTCCGGAACCGGGGTGCACGGGACAGATCGTCGAAAAAAAATCGAAACGCGGCAAGGTGTTTTACGGCTGCGACCGCTATCCCGCATGTACCTTTGCCAGCTGGGACAAGCCCGTCGACAAGCCCTGCCCGGCCTGCGGCAGCCCCTATCTCGTCGAAAAAACGACTAAGCGCGACGGCACCTTTTTATGCTGCGTCAACCGGGAGTGCGGCTACAAGGAGCATCTGTAACCCCATGTCGACCGGCAACCGCCCATGACCAGTCCCTATGCTGAAAATATCCTGCGCTCGATCAGACGCATCACCCGGGCCATCGATCTGCACAGCAGGGAGCTCAGTGCGCGTTTCAAACTGACCGTACCGCAACTGGTCTGCCTGCGGCAGCTCTATCTGCATGGCCCGTCCACTGCCGGCCACCTTTCCCGCCTGGTGTTTCTCAGCCAGGCCACGGTCACCGGTATTCTCGACCGCCTGGAATCCAGAGATCTGATTCGTCGGGAGCGCGGACGCCCGGACAGGCGTAAGGTGACCATCGCCTTGACGGACAAGGGACAGGAAATCGCCGAATCGATGCCGTGGCCGCTCCAGGAAAGATTCGCACAGCGCCTTTCTGCGTTGCCCGAGGAGGAGCAAGCCGACATCGATCAGGTCCTCGACCGTATCGTCCACATGATGGCGGTCCAGGATGTCGATGCCTGGCCGATCGTCGGCGCCGGGGAATGGACGGACCCTTGTGCCCAGCCGGCAACCGCTCCTGAACCCGCTGCTCAAACAGCGACCTCCCAAACTGCATCGTCCAAAAAGCGGTTGCCATAAGCACACCCCATCCGATGTTTGACAGATCTCGGCCTTAACGCTAAAAATTGATGTAATTTCATTGCAATAGAAAAGCGTTGCAATCTGTGCAACGCTTTTCGACTGTGACGATGTCCGGACGCGACACGGACGATGATCGGTGCTCATTCAGAATCAGGCAAATTCGGTGGCAATCGCATGTCAAGGCACGGCCGACAGGCGACAAGGCGAGGCATCCTCAACACATCCGGCAGGAGTTCACACGATGACCGCTGACAGCAGCAATCGACAGTCCGAACGACCAACCGAGAGGCAAACCGAACCCAATGATGATCGACCGGTCCACCCACAGAATAGTTCCCCATCCCAGGAGCCCCCTGGGCATCGAACCGATCCGGCACAGATCGAGGAAGCCCTGAGGCAAAGTGAACAAACCTATCGCAATTTGATGGACCTGGCGCCTGATTCGATCACGGTGACACGGCGCAGAGACGGCCGCTTCATGCAAGTGAACCGGACCTTTTGCGAGCGGACCGGATACACGGTCCAGGAAACCGTGGGCCGGACGATCTACGAGTTGGGCATTTACGCCAATCCATCGGATCGTGAACGCGTCATCGAGGCACTGGAAAGAGACGGCAAGATCGAGGGAATGGAGATTCAATTCAAGTCCAAATCCGGCCGGATTCTCGACAATCTCATGTCCTCCCAGCCCATCACGTTTGAGGGGGAAGATTGCCTGCTGGTCGTCACGGCCAACATCAACTCGCTCAAACAGGCCCAGAGGGACCTTCGGGAAAAGGAAGCCAAGCTTCGCAACATCCTGGATCACATCACGGAAAGCTACTACGAAGTCGATCTGTCCGGCAACCTGACTTTTTTTAACGACACCCTCGTCCAAGTCTCCGGATACACTCCCGATGAGCTGATGGGCATGAATTTCAGGCAGTACACCGCATCCGAGGATGTTGGCCGGCTCTATGCCGTTTTCAATGACATCTTTCGAGGCGGCACCCCCAGCAGGATTGTAGACTACTGTGTGAGAAAAAAGGACGGCACCCCGAGGATCGTCGAAAGCTCCGTGAGTCTGTTGCGGGACGCATCGGGCGCGCCCATCGGTTTCTACGGCATACTGCGGGACCGCACCGATCAGAAAAAAGCCGAGGATGCCCTGCGCCAAAGCGAGGAGAGCCACCGCGGCATCCTCGAACTGGCGCCGGATTCGATCACTGTGGTCGACCTTCAAGAGGGGCGCTATCTCCAGGTCAACGATGCATTTTGCCGACTGAGCGGTTATTCGGCCGAGGAGGCCCTTGGCCGGACCCCACTGGAACTGGGGGTGTACCGCGATCCCCGGGATCGGGACCGTCTCGTCGAACGGGTCAAAACATACGGCAGCGTGGAGGGCCTCGAAATTCAATATCGAAACAGATCCGGGCAGGTTTTGGATGCCATCGTATCGGCCCGGCAGATCCAGTTTCGCGATCGGGAATGCCTGCTGGTCATCGTCACCAACATCACCTCGCTCAAGCAGGCCCAGGAAGTGCTTCGCCAAAGCGAACTCAAGTATCGAACGGTCCTCGAGAGCATGGAGGAGGGCTACTATGAAACCGATCTGCGCGGCCAATTCACCTACTTCAATGCCTCGACCTGTCGGCTGCACGGATATACGGCCGACGAACTGATGGGCATGAGCTACAAACGTTACCTTCGACCCGACAACGCCAAGAGGATCTCAAACATTTTTCGAAACATTTACGAGACCGGCGAACACTCGACCGTCATGGAATACGAAATCATCCGCAAGGATGGATCCATCCGCCAGTGCGAATTGTCGGCCTACCTTCGCCGGGATGTTTCCGGCCGGCCGGTCGGCTTCTGGGGCATTACCCGAGACCGCACCGAGCAGAAGAAGATGGAGTCCCAACTGTTGCATTCCAGTAAAATGGAGTCCATCGGTACACTGGCCGGCGGCCTGGCCCACGATTTCAACAACTTGCTCATGGGAATTCAAGGCAATACGACGCTGATCCTCATGGACACCGACGAAGACCACCCCAGTTATGCCAACCTGAAAAGCATCGAACAGTACGTCAGGGCCGGCGCGGATCTGACCCGGCAACTGCTCGGGGCGGCCAGGGGCGGCAAGTACGAAGTAAAGCCCACCCCAATGAATCATGTGATCGAAGCCACTGCAAACCTTTTCGGCCGAACCCGGAAAGAGATCACCATGCACCTGGAGATGGACGACGCCTTGTGGATGGCGGCGGTCGATCGGGGCCAAATGGAGCAGGTACTGCTCAACCTATTCGTCAATGCCTGGCATGCCATGCCCAACGGCGGCGATCTTTTTTTGTCGAGCCGAAATAGTGTTCTGGAGGGGCAGGCCGCCCGGTCATACGGATTGAATCCAGGCAAGTACATAATAATTTCCGTCACCGATACCGGTGTCGGCATCGCACCGGAGGCCATCAACCGAATCTTCGACCCCTTTTTCACCACCAAGGAAATGGGACACGGTACCGGACTGGGACTGGCATCGGTTTATGGTATTCTATCGAACCACGGCGGCACGATTACCGTCTACAGTGAACAGGGGGTCGGCACGACCTTCAACATCTACCTGCCGGCCACGGAAATGCAGACCGGAAGGCAAAAAGAAGTGAAAATGGAAGCCAAAACAGGAAACGAAACGGTTCTTTTGGTCGATGATGATGCGGGCATCGTGGAAGTCGGCCGGCTGATCCTTGAAAAACTGGGCTATCGGGTCTTGACCGCAGGCAACGGCCAGGCCGCCATAACCACCTTTGAGCAACGACACGATACCATCGACCTGGTACTCCTGGACATGATCATGCCGGGCATGAGCGGGGGTGAGACCTTCAGCGAAATGAAAAAAATCGACCCCGATGTCAGGGTGATTCTCTCCAGCGGTTACAGTATCAACGGCCAAGCCAAAACGATCCTGGAGGGCGGCTGCCGGGGATTCATCCAGAAACCTTACAACATCAAAGAGCTTTCGATGAAACTCAGGGAGGTGCTCAATCGGGCTTAAGGTGCGTCCCGGCAACGCATCTCGCGGCGATGCCGCATCATCTCTTTGGCGGCAGAATCTTATCGACCACTTCCGGTGACATGCGCAAGGCCGCACGCGGCCCGTCATTTGTCCCGTCGTCGGTCTCATTCCTGGTGTTGATCAGCTGCCTTTGAATCAGCATGCGCAAAGACCGTTCTTTCTTGGCGACGGCCGCCTTTGACAAATGGGTCACGATCTCATCGGACATGGCTTCTGTCGCCAGAAAGCCGGCGGTGACCGCGTCATCGACCAGTTGCGCCCCTCTTTCTGAGCGGACGATCAAGGTGTTCCATCCTTTGCGTCCTTCGTACATGCCCACTGACACGTCTGCCAGTTCGGCGGTCATATCCAGACAGATAAAGCAGGTGTGCGGGATAAGCGGTTTGATATCGTTCAGGGAGACCTCCACAGGCCCACGGGACGTCTCCAACACCAGCGTATTGGCCGGCGGTGGTGGGATGTCCATGCCGCTAATGTCGGCAATATCCACCTTTTGAACCAGCAAATCGATCAACTGACGGGTGTCCAGGGACCAATTACAAAAGAGGCCGACGGTCAAGGCCACAGGCACCTCATGCTCCGGCTTTCCCAATGGATTCATGCGCATCTGGGCAACCGCCAACATCTGACAGGGGGTGCCGACCACGCCCAGATCCCGCTGCCCCTGACGCACCGCGGCGTTCAAACCCGCCAGGGTCGGCGCTGCCATGAATTTGGAACCGGCCAATCGGGCGACCTGCGTCCAGTCGGTCACCACCTCGGGCACCGGGGTCAACCCTTCCCGCCGGGTCAGGACAGCAGCCTTGACCCGCCCGGACTTCATCGCAAAGGCCATCAGAGCCGAAGCGGTCCCCCCGCCCTGGTAATGAGCCGGCGCCATCTCGCTGCCCGCCCTGGCGGCCAGGATCGTTCGGTATGGGCCCAAGGCACTGCCGTCATAAGGCGTTTGCCAAACATATTGATAGATCTCGTTCAGGTCCACCTCGGCCTTCGGACAGTAGGCAAAGCACCGTCCCTGGGGCAGTGTACATGGAAACAGCTGGGCCGTTTTGCCCTTGTAATTTTTGAAATAAGGGCACAATTCGACACACGCCCCACACCCGATGCAAAGTCCTCTGCGATGCACATCTTCGATCAATTCATTCGAGCCGAACACCCGTGGCATGTGCCCCCCCTGTTGTGATAGATAAAACATTAAATGGAGTGGACCGTCGGATAACGGCACCGAATGACGCTCATTTCGACGCCTCTCCATGCAGCCCGCCGAGAGCCGGACAGGCCCTGGCAAAAACTAAACAAAAATATTTTAGCGTAACTATCGGCACAAGGAAAGCAGGATTCCAACATTGACGGAAAAGACCTTCTACGGATGCATCAACATTCGGCGCTTCTGAATGCTGTTCATCAAAATGCTCAAGGAAAGGCCAATCCCATGAAGATGACCCACGCCGGTACCGTAACGTTCCGAATGGCGGATCGTCGCCCCCTGTTTCTCGTTGTGTCGTCATCCACCGGTGTGCACTGGGTGCTGCCTCGGGGGCATATCGAGGCAGGCGAAAATGCCGAGGCGGCCGCATTGCGCGAACTTCGCGAAGAGGCGGGTCTGACGGGCCGGATCTTGGCGCCGTTGAGCCTGCAATGCTTCGAAAAATCAGGTGAAAAGGTCGTCGCCCAATACTATCTCGTCCACGCCGTGGCGGAAACTCAAGCGATGGAAAGCAGGACGGCGCAGTGGCTCGACGGTGAGGCTGCCCTGCAGGTCCTGTCTTTCGAGGAGGGGCGCCGTGCCTTGGCCGAAGGCGCCGAATGGTTGGCACGGCAAAAAAGCGGGCCAACCGATATCGACAGAAGCGCTATATAGTGTCCGTCCACAAATAGGCAANNAAGGCGCACGAAAAATTTAACCGCAGGTATATAGGCGATATTCCGAGGATTAAATTTTTCGCGCAACGCAGATATCGGGCAAATTGGACATTTGTGGATGGACACGAAATAGTGTTCAGGCCGCCGGGATGCAAACAGTAAAGGTGCTGCCTTGGCCCTCTTCGCTTTGCACCTGAATATGGCCGTTGTGCGTCTCCACGATTTTTTTCACGATGGGCAGCCCCAGGCCGGTGCCAATTACCAGACGGGTCTTTTCGGTTTTGACCCGATAGAAGCGTTTGAAGATGTGATCCAGCTCCTCTTTTGGGATCCCATAACCGGTGTCGCTGACTTTCATGCAGACGAAGAGCCCGTCGATTTCCGCACCGATGGTCACGCGGCCGCCTTCGGGCGTATAGTTGATGGCATTGGTGATCAGGTTGGACAACACCTCTTCCATGTTCCTGCGATTGGCCAGGACCGGCGGCAGTTCGGGAAGCGGGATCAACTCCAGAGCGATCGATTTGGATTGCGCCCTGGGCAGGTGGAAAGCCACCTGATCTTCCACTATCGAGGCTAACTGCAGCCTCTCCTTCTCCACGGTGATCAACCCCGACTCCATCTTGGCCAGATCGAGCAACTCGGTGGACAATTCCACCAGGGCACTGATCTTGTCATAGGCGCGGGTTAAAATCTCCCGCTGCTTTTCGGTGATCTCGCCGGCGAGTTCGTCCAGAATGACCTTGTGCTGCATGAGGACCGAGTTAAGCGGTCCCCGGATCTCATGGCTGACCATGGCGACGAATTCCGATTTCATCTGATCCATGCGCTTCAGGGCCGTCACGTCGTGCATGACGGTAATGGTGCCCAGGTTGCGGTCCAGGCGGTCCCGAAACGGCACACAGCGAACTTCGATGATGCGCTCCTCGCCATCCGCCTCGGATGCAACCGTGATTTCATCGTTCAATTCGGCAAACTGGTCTCCCGGCATGGCCAGGGCCTGATCGATCATGGCAAGGATTTTTTGATCTTTCACCAGGTCGGTCACCGGTTTACCGATGGGGGTTTCACCGCGGTGATCGACGAAATTGAGAAAGGCATGGTTGGCCAGCGCCACCACCTTGCAGTTATCGGTGGCCATGACGCCGCCGGCCAGATGGTTGATCATGGTGCGGACCCGCGACTTTTCGTTGGTGATATCCTGCAACGTGCGGATATGCTCGATGGCCTTGGAGACCACGAGGCGCAAGTCCTGGGGGGAGAAAGGCTTGGAAACGAAGTCGAACGCACCGTTCTTCATGGCGTTGACGGCGTGATCCAAGGTGGCGTAGCCGGTGATAACGATCACCACGGTATCCGGGTGCATCTCCCGGATCTGCTCCAGCGCCTCCAGACCGGGAATGCCCGGCATGAGCAGGTCCAGCAATATGATGTCGAAATGGCGCTGGGCGACCATCTCCAGCCCGACGTTGGCGTTCGCCGCCTGGGCCACATCGTATCCCTCTTTGGTCAGCATCTGGGAGCAGACGTGGCGAATCCGCTCCTCGTCATCGACAATCAGCACACTGGTCTTCTGGAATCCATCCACACAGGCATTGCCCGGCAGCGGTTGTTGGTGGGTATCGGTCACAGATTCTTTCCTTTAATCCAAATCGTGGTCCTGGGCACTCGAATAGAGCTCGAATTCAATGATAAAGGTCGTCCCCGAACTGCTGGTTTCTTTTACACGAATGTCTCCCCTGTTCTCCTTGAGCAGCCCATAGGCCGTGCTCAATCCCAGACCGGTGCCTTCGCCGGGGGCCTTGGTCGTATAAAACGGATCGAATATTTTAGGCAAGTCCTGGGCGGAAATTCCGCATCCGGTATCGGAGATTTCAAGAAAAGCTTTTCCTTCTAATTTGTTCCGATAGGTTCTCAAGGTCAACTTGCCGTTGCCGTCCATGGCGTGCACGGCATTGATCACCAGGTTGATGATCACCTGGCTGATCTGGTTTTTATCCACGTGCAACATCATCATCTCGTCTGAGAAGATACGTTCGATCTCGATATTGCGAAACATCTTCGGGTCCCGAATCAGATTGATGCTCTGGTCGACGAGCATATTGAGCTGGATCATGTCTTTCATGGGACTCGATTGCCGGCTGTAGGCCAGAAGATTCTGCACGATGTCGCGGCAGCGCTTCACATCATCGATCACCGCCTGCACATCGGCCCGCTCGGGGTCGTCGTGGTCCATGCCTTCCAACCGCAGGGTCGCGTAAAACAGGATACCGGTCAGCGGGTTGTTGATCTCGTGGGCCACCCCGGCGGCGAGCTGCCCCAGCGAGGCCATCTTCTCGGACTGGGCCAACTGGGCCTGGGCCTCCTTGAGCTGCTTCTCCACGGCCAGCTTCTCGCGCAGATCGGTGTAAATGCCGACGGTAGCCACTGCTTCACCGTCTTCGTAGATGATCGAAGCCGTCAGATCCACGGGGATGGTGTCGCCCTGGGCATTGCGTATCGTGGTTTTGATGCTCGGCAACTTGCCTTGGGCCTCTTCTAGAAGACGCATGATCTGGCTGGCCGTGCCGGGGGGATAGAGCTGATCCGCGGTAACATGGCGCACGGCAAAAGGGTTGCTATAACCGAACAGCTCTTCGGCGGCCGGATTCATGAGCAAGATATGACCGTAGCGGTCGGCGGCGACGATGGCGATGGGAGAACCGAGAATCACCTTTTCGAGAAAGGCCTCGGTCTCTTTCAGGGCCAGCTCCAGATTTTTCTGGCGGGTGACATCACGGACACTCTCCATGATATAGGCCACCTCGCCATTGTCGTCCAGAATAGGCGAAAAGACCCGGTCCTCATAGAGCCGTTTACCGGTCCGTGTGGTATGCCGCCGCATAACGGTGGTACCGTTTTTCTCGGTCAATACTTTTTGAAAAGGGCACACCTTGTTCGGGCATGCGTCCGCGTTGTAAAACACCTCGTGGCAATGCCGCCCCACGATTTGATCCAGGGTGAGGCCGTGGCGCTGCAAAAAGATCTGGTTGGCCGATAATATGGTCTTGTCCGGCTTTAGAATGAGGGTGGGAAAGGAGAGGGAATCGAACACCCGCAAGCGCCAGTCGAGCTCATTCATCAGTTTCTGATTCATCGTCCGGTCTCCAGCTCCTCGGGATCGAACCCATGACACCAACGGCGTCGCCACGCGTCAGATACGCACATGACGAGGAATCTCGAATGCGTCCGTGAGCAGCGCTTTGGCCTGCCCGCCCCAACCGGTCGGCAGAACCAGATAAATCGTGGCCACCGAGCAGGAGACGGCCAGAATGGGGATTTGCGCCTCGATCAGTGGCGTCAGGGTAAAATCCAGCACGCCATATCGATCGCCGTAGTGCGGCCCCTGTAGAAACACCAGATCCACGCGCATCGGGTCCCCCATGACCGACACGCTGCCCGCCGCCAGTTGACGATCCAAAAAGGGAGTTAACCTACCCCAATGGGTTTCATCGCTCAACAGGAAAAACCGGGCCGTGCCCCCCTGGCCGCTTTGGGCCCAAACCACCTGGAAGACCGGCCCCTGATCAGCCATGGATTGAAGAGCTTGCCCCCACTGTGCCATCCTTTCCGGTGAAATATCGATCCGGCACATGCGCAACGCTTCGCACAGATGAAATCCGTAGGTTCGGATTCTAGATTCCCAATAAACGGCAATGGTTTCCATCGTTTCCCATCCCTCCCCGGGCAGCGGTGGATACCCGGATAGGCGGCCTGGCCGGGCGATCTCTCCCCGCATGGCGATCCGGCCGGATCATACGGGCGGCCTTTCCTGGCGAACTTTGAAATCGGTCCGCAACGGCGAGGCATTTTCAGGCAATTGAAAACTTTCGACGAGCAGCCGGCCGGCTTCTTCCAGCCGATCGAAATCGACTACGAAGCTGAGAGCCGAGATCGAAGATGCCAGAGCGTGGACCTTGATGCCGTTTCGGCTGAACACTTGCAGGGCCAATCCCATGAATTTGAGGTTGGCATGGTGTGGATAGAAGGTGACAACACCGACACGCCCGCAGAAATGGACGTATCCCCTGAGCCGTTCGTGTTGCTCGGTCAAGGCTTCGACGACCGATTGATCCTTGGCCTCGATGCAGCATACCACCGGCTGCGAATCGACGGCAGCGCTCGTTGTGATGAACGCGATGTTGACTTGGTGTTGGGCCAGCAAACGGCAGAAAGGAGACAAGAGACCAACGGTCGCATGAGGCGCATGAACCTGGATCAGGGCCAGGGGTTCGCTGAGCTTGAGGCCATTAATGGAAAGCGTTTCGGTCATATCGAAGACCAACCCCTAACATGGCCGACAGTCGGCAGGAAACGGTGCCGGAGGCCCATTCGGATGCCCCTCTGTGCGGACGACCAGGCCGGCAAATTGCGGGCGCACGGTCTGTTTCGCCGGCAGCCCCGAAGTGAAGGGCCGCCGGCGAAAACAAATCAGTGGCTGGCCGAACCGTGTAAGCGTCGTACCGAGGAGACAAGGCTTGACCGGATACAATCGCCGTTAGAGATTATCGGCGACGATCTCCATCAATTTATCCAGGTCAATCGGCTTGGGAATAAAATCATCGGCCAAGGTGTTCTTCCCGTCCATGTGGGTGTAGCTGGTGTCGGGCACCGCATCGGCCACGGCCGTCAGCAGAACCACCACGATGTCCTTATAGTCGGGATCGTTTTTGATTTCGTTGCACAGCACGTACCCGTTCTTACGGGGCATCATGACGTCCAGAATCACCAGGGCCGGCCGCTCGGCTTTGATCTTGTCCCAGGCTTCCACGCCATCATAGGCTTTGGCCACACGGTAGCCTCGGCTTTCCAGCTTCATGCTGACCGATTCCACCAGATCCGGGTCATCGTCGACGACCAGTACCAATTGTTTGCTACTCATGGTGTGAGACCTCCTTGATCGATTTGTATTCAAAACGGTGTCGACCCCAATCGATCGGGGATCGTCCCGATGCCTCTATACCTGTGGCCGCGGATAGAGTCCAGAGCGTTCGACGATTTCAGGCACCGCAGATTCCCATTCGATGGCCATGATGTGAACGCCGGCCACCCCTTCGATGTCCAGGACCCGCTTAATGGTCTCGACGCAGATGTCGATGCCTTCCTGGGCTTGCTTCTCTTTGGGCGTCTTGGCCATGCGATCGACCAGTTCAGAGGGAACATCCATCCCGGGTACCTTGTTTTTCATGTACCTGGCCGCGCCTACGGATTTCATCGGGGTGATACCGGCCATGATATAGGTCTCTTTGTGCAGACCCCGCTCGCGCACACCTTTCATCCATTGCTCGAACTTGTCAACATTGAAAATGCACTGGGTCTGAATAAAATCGGCGCCGGCCCGCACCTTTTTGGCCAGACGGGCCACGCGCAGCTCGAATGGATCGGCAAACGGGTTGGCCGCAGCGCCGATAAACATCTTGGGCGCGCCCTTGATCTCGGCCCCGCCGAAAAATTTGCCCTCATCGCGCATCTTGCGCACCATCTGGATCATCTGGATGGAATCCAGATCAAACACTCCCGATGCCATGGGATGATCGCCGAACTTCATGTGGTCGCCGGTCAGACACAGCATGGTGTTGATGCCGTGGCTGTAGGCCCCGATGATATCGGCCTGCATGGCCAGCCGGTTGCGGTCCCGGCACACCATCTGCAAAACAGGGTTCATATTGATTTGCTTCAGGATCATGCTGGCAGCGAAACTGGACATGCGCACCATGGCGGTCTGGTTGTCCGTAATGTTGACGGCATCCACGTAACCGCGAAGCAATTCGGCCTTTTCCTTGACCTTTTCAGGCATTGCGCCCCGGGGGGGGCCGCATTCGCCCGTAACAGCAATATGGCCGGCTTTCATTACCTTTTCTAATACGCTTTCTGTCATCATTGTGCCAAATCCTCTCTTACGATCTTGCGAGGCCCGCCGGCCCGTTCCGTACTCCAGTCCTTTGCCTCTATAATCTCTTCGTATCGATCCTCCTGGCCCAGCTCCTTGAGCCGATCCCAGATCAGCTGCCATACGCAATCGATCTCGTCACTGACTTCGCACTTGCCGTGACTGGAACCGCCGCAGGGGCCATTGAGCAGGCGCTTGGAGCAGCGAGCGATGGGACAGATGCCGCCGGTCAGGCCCAACAGGCAGTTGCCGCAGCCATGACACCGTTCCGCCCAGATTCCCGGGCCTTCCGAGGCGCCCATGAATTTGGTGTTGACCGCCGGAAAGACGCGCTTGTCGCGAAAGCGCTTGGCCACTTCCTGCACGCCGCAACCGCAGGCCATGGAAACCACCGCATCGACCTGGCCGATATACGGCGCCAACTGCTCTACGTACTCGGGATCGCACTGACGCTCCAGGGTCATTTCACGAACATCCAGGGTCTTGCCGCGTTTCATGAAATCCATCTGCAGCGCCGAGGCCAACATGGCCACCTCTTTGCGACCGCCGGCCGAACAGACCGTCACACACTCGTTGCACCCAACCAGAAGAATTCGTCGGCAGTCGTCGATGCTGTCGATGATTTCCGCCAAGGGTTTTCGTTCCGCTGTAATCATGATCGTCTACTCTCCTTTATCTGTGCTATGCGACCTTGTCCGCGGCGGCTTGTGCCTGCTTTGCGGCACCGACCGGGTTGGGTCCCAATTTTCGAATTTCTTCGGTGAATTCAGTGGCAATCTTGGCAAAACGGGGCCCCATGCCGGCCGACATGGTCACCATGGCCAGGCGCTGGGGTTCGATGCCGATCTCTTCGAGCAGCTTTTGAACGAAAGCGACGCGCTTGGTCGCCTTGGTGTTGCCATTTTTAAAATGGCAGTCGCCGTCCAGGCAGCCGGCGACCAGAACACCGTCGGCCCCCTTTTCCAGCGCTTTCATCATGTGAATGGTGTCCACCTTACCGCTGCAGGGCACCCGCACGATTTTCACGTTGGTCGGGTAATTCAAGCGCATGGTCCCGGCCATGTCTGCGGCGGTGTATGCGCAATAGTGGCAGCAGAAGGCCACAATGACAGGTTCAAATGTTTCCATCAGGCTATCCTTTCGAGCAATCCTTCGAGTTTGGCCATAATCGGTTCGTCTTCGAAACACGCCAGCTGAATCGCCTTGGCCGGGCATTCGGCCGCGCAGATACCGCACCCGTGACACTTGGCCGGATCGATTTCCGAATAACGGTCTTCGTTGATAAACGGGACATGGTAGGGGCAGGCGCGCACGCAGGCCAGGCAGGTAGCACATTTTTCCGGATCGACGCGGGCCACCACGGCACCCAGGTTGATCGTATCCTGGGCCAGCATGGCCTGCACGCGGGCGGCCGTGGCCTGGGCCTGGGCAATGCTCTCGCGAATGCTGCGCGGTGAATGGGCACAGCCGGCCACGAAGAATCCCGGCACCGACATATCCACCGGTTTGAGCTTGACATGATCTTCGAGGAAATAGCCGTCTTCCGTCCTGTTGAGGTGAAAGATGGCCGCCAGGTCTTCGGTGCTTTCTTCATCGGCCACCAGGCCGGTGCTCAGCACCAGGCGATTGCAGGTCACCTCCACCGGCCGCTGGAGCACCGAGTCGATAAACCGCACCGCCACCTTGTCACCGGCCGCCTCGACCTCGGGTGGTGCGTCATGTTGATAACGGACAAAAATGACACCCCGCCGCCGGGCTTCGATATACGCGTCTTCGCTGAATCCGTAGGTCCGCATGTCGCGGTAGAGCACGAAGATCTGCAGCTGGGGATTGAGATCCAGCAGCCGCAAGGCGTTCTTGATGGCCGTCTGGCAGCAGATGCGCGAACAGTTGGGATTCTCCGGTGTGCGGGACCCCACGCACTGGATCATCACCACGCTTTCCCAATCGGCGATAGGCGCCGGGGTCTCCTCGATGAAGTCGTCCAGGTCGAGCTGGGTCATCACCGCCTTGTGCTGGTCGAGGAGGTATTGACCGGGCCGGTTGGCCATGGCGCCGGTGGCCATGATGGTGGCACCGTGTTCGATCTGGCGGTAGTACATCCGGGGGCCGATCTGGAAACCGGTGGTAAACTTGCCGGGCATGCCGGCATGGTCGACCACGATGGCGTTGGTGATCACCTCGATGCCTTCATGATGGTTCACCTGGTCCACCAGCTGGTTGAGATAAGCCCTGACATCGTCCCCTTCGAGGGTTCGCCGAACGACCGAAGCCAGACCGCCGAGGCGGCCGTTGCGCTCGGCCAACACCACCTTGAAGCCCTGGTTGGCGAGTTCCAGGGCCGCATTCATACCGGCCACGCCGCCGCCGACCACCAGCACATTCTTGTTCATGGGCAGCTGATGATCTCTCAGCGGTCCGGACTTGGCCACACTGAAAGCGGCCATGCGAATCAACTGTTTGGCCTTGGCCGTGGCCAGCTCCCTGGCATTGCTGTGCACCCAGGCGTTTTGATCGCGGATGTTGGCGATCTCCACGAGGTATCGGTTCAATCCGGCCTTTCGGATCGTCTCCTGGAAAAGCGCCTCGTGGGTGCGCGGCGAACAGGCACCGACCACCACCCGATTGAGGCCTTTTTCTTTGATGACGCTCTGCATGCGGGCCAGCGCCTCGCTGCCGCAACCGTGCCCGGCCATCTCGGCGTACACCACATGGGGATACTTCCCCGCTTCTTCGACCACTGAGGCCACATCGATGGCCCCGCCGATATTCTCGCCGCAGTCACAGACGAAAACGCCGATGCGCGGCGCTTCGCCGGTCACATCCCGTTCGGGCGGATAGATATCTTCGGCCGCAGGCATCTCGTTGGTCTTGATGGGCAGATGTTTGGCCGCCATGCACGCGGCCGCACTGGCCTGGACCATGGTTTCGGGAATATCCTTGGGGCTTTCAAACACCCCGCAGACGTAGACGCCCGGCCGATTGGTGCTGACCGGCTGAAAACTCCCGGTCTTGGCAAACCGGTGCGGATTGAGTTCGATGCCCAGGGTTTCGGCCAGTTGCGTCGTCTGGGCCGATGGCCGGAAGCCGGTGGAAAGAACGACCATATCGAAATTTTCCGTGATCATGCCCGACTCGTGATCGGTGGCATAGGAGATCCGCAGGTCGTCGCTGTCCTTTTCGGGAATGATACTGTGCGGACGACAGCGCACCAGGCGGATGCCGTACTGATCCTTGGCCCGTTCGTAGTAGCCCTCGTAATCCTTGCCGAAGGTGCGCATATCCATGTAGAAAATCGTGGTCTCGATATCGTTCTGAAAACGCTCTTTGGTGACAATGGCCTCCTTGAGCGCGTACATGCAGCAGACGCTCGAGCAGTAGGAGACATCCTCGCGATTGATACCGCGCGATCCGGCGCACTGAATCCAGGCCACCCGTTTGGGCTGTTGACGGTCCGACGGACGCACCAGTTCGCCCAGGGTGGGACCGGAGGCCGACATGATGCGTTCGTACTCCAGGCCGGTCACCACATTGGGGTAGCGGCCGTGGCCGAAATGGTCCAGCTTGCCCGGATCGAACAGATCGGCACCGGTGGCCAGCACGATGGCGCTGACCTTACGGGTTTCCGTTTTCTCCTTGTCGTCGGGAATGATGGCGTTGGCCGGGCAGCACTTGATCAGGCCGTCCACATCCAGGCACGCCGCCATGTCAATGGAAAACGCCTGGGGCGTGGCCTGCGGATAGCGCATACAGGTCGGCGCACGATGATCCAGGCCCGGAACGAAACGCACGCACTCGGGATATTTTTTGTGGCACTCCCCGCATGCCGTGCATTTTTCCAGGTCGATGTAGCGCGGTGCGCTGACCAGCTTGACCGTGAAGTCGCCGGCCTCGCCCTCCAGGCTGGTCACCTGGGTCAGCGGCATCAAGCCGATGTGCTTTTCCCGGGCGCCGGAAGAGAGCCTCGGCGAGATGGTACACAAATCGCAATTGTTGGTTGGAAAGGTGCGGTCCAGCTGGGTCATCAAGCCGCCGATGGCAGGAGCCTTGTCGATGAGCAACACATCTTTCTGTGCTTCCGACAGGTCCATAGCCACCTTGATGCCGCCGACGCCGCCGCCTATGACGAGAATCGGTTTGTTGTGCTCTGCAGTGTGGTCTGTCATGGGTCTGTTACTCGCTTTGATTGGGTATATGGATTTATCGATGCGCATGCATCGGCCGCCGTACAACACCACCGGGCGTTGCCTGGCCCTTGTAATGCCGATCGCATACGCTGCTGATTATTTGAAACCGGCCTTCATCGTCCGGATCGACCGACTATATCTGGGCGTAATCGAGAATGGCCCCCAGGCGGTGCTCCCATCCAAGGGTCTCGATCTTCACACCGGCCACCTTGCCCTTGAGCGCGACGATGGTTTCACCGGCAATCCGCAGGCACTCCTGCTCGCGGTCCGATGCCTTGCGGATACGGCCGATAAGGGCTTCGGTAACACCCGCGTTGGGCTCGTTCAGGGCGATATATCGGGCGATACCGACCGATTTGAGCAGGAAGATGGTCGCAATGACCGGTACCCCCAACCCCTTGAGCTTGTCCAGGAGCGCCTCGCAACGCGCCACGTCGAACACCGGCGGGGTTACGATGAATTGGGCGCCGGCCTCGACCTTGGCCTTGGCATCGGCCAGTACCGCATTCAGGGCCACAGCGTCGCCGAACGAGGCAATGGTGCAACCCGTGGTGAAACTCGGTGCACCTTCCAGATCGAACCCGGCCAGGTCCTTGCCCTGTTGCAGGCCCTGGATCGCCTTCAGAAGACCGATCTCGTCGAGATCGTCCACTGTTTTGGCATCCCGGTGGTCGCCGTTTCCCATGGCCTCGCTGTGGGCCACGATCAGGTTCTGGATCCCCAGGACATGGGCGGCCAGCAGGTCGCCTTGAAGGGCCATACGATTACGATCCCGGCCATAGGTATGGATAATGGCCTCGATCCCCTGCTGCTGCATCAGAACACCCCCTGCCAGGGCGCTCATCCGCATGACGCCGTTATCCATGTCCGGAACGCTCACCGCATCCACCCGCCCCTTGACTTTACGAGCGTTGGTGATGAGCTGAGATATATCCACCCCTTTGGGCGTATTCATCTCAGCCAAAACCACAAATTCGCCAGATGCTAATCGTTTTTGAAAACTCATGGCTCCCCTTTTCCTAGTTATAAGCTTTTCTGGTTTTCCATTTGCCCCGACGGCCGGCAAATGGCCTCAACGCCCTAACCGTTGTCTTCCCAAAATTGCCTGAATCTGTGTTGTCTATACCATCACCGCTTACGCAAACAAACGCGAATCAGCGCCGCTTCGCTCTCGTCCATGGCGATAAGGTCGTAGGAAACCTTCGGAAGCAATCGGAACAGATCGGAGCGCGTATCCGCGTCCAGCCCTAGCACTTCAAGCGTCTGATTCGGGCGCATTTCCCTGAAGACACGACTCAATTTGAGCATGGCCAGGGGGGCGATGGCGCCTCGAAAATCGAGGCTGTAATCTACATGATTTTCAAGCAACTGTACACTGCTCCATAAAAAAAAACCACAGACACAGGGGGCAATTAATAGGCAAACCCCATGCCATCCAACAGGCACTGGTCAGGACCTTGTCCTGGAAATGGGTTTTCCTCTTGGATTCATAAGGTTAAACTTCATCACGACCGAACCCCGTACAGGAGCATTGCCCATGGCATGTTAAAATGATAAAGAATTCGTTTTTGACAGGTGTTAAATTTTAACAGGCATGCGTGATGAGCGAACACGAAATCGACCGCTATTGGAAAACCGTCGTCAATACCATCCGCGATGGATTGATGATCGTTGACGAACGCGGCATCATCGTTTCGGTCAACACCGCCCTGGAGCGCATCACCGGCTACAGTAGAGACGAGCTGATCGGCCGGAACTGCACCCGCCTGGAATGCGATGTGTGCGAACAGATCCGCCACAATGACGGCAATCAATGGTGTTCGCTGTTCAGCGGAAAAACCGTCAATGCTCGCCAGTGTGTGATCAAGCGCAAAGACGGCCGGCCCGTGCATGCGCTGAAAAACGCCTGCCTTCTCCACGACGACGGCGGTGCCGTGATCGGAGCGGTGGAAACCATCACCGACATCAGCGAACTGATCGAAAAGGAGAACAAGATCGCCGCGTACGAGCGCCAGCTGCGTTCCGACGACGGCCTTTGCGGCATTCTCGGCGCCAGCCCGCCCATGCAGCAAGTCTTCGAACTGATCTCAAACGCCGCCCATTCGGACGCACCGGTGATCATATTGGGCGAGAGCGGCACCGGCAAGGAGCTGGCCGCCCGCGCCATCCATCAGCTCGGCGCACGTTGCGACCGACCGTTCGTCAAGGTCAACTGTGCCGCCTTTACCGAATCGCTGCTGGAAAGCGAGCTTTTCGGTCACGTCAAGGGCGCCTACACCGGCGCCTACCGCAATCGCGCGGGTCGTTTCGAACTCGCCGACGGGGGCAACATCTTCCTCGACGAGATCGGCGACCTGCCCCTGGCCATCCAGGTCAAACTGCTTCGGGTGCTGGAAGAGAAAATCATCGAGCGGGTCGGCGACAACACCCCGATTCCGGTGGATGTGCGCATCATTTCGGCCACCAACCGCAA
>DHGT01000021.1 GCA_002402905.1 Desulfatitalea sp. UBA4791
GAATACCAGGGCGGCTAGCATCTGGGCCAGAAAGCGGAATCGCACCGAAAGCCGGAAATAATCGCCATAGAAACTGACGGCGGAAATGAACATCGCGGCAAAAAGAAAGGTTGTCGGAATTCGAAGCGTGAGCCCCGCCGCCAGAAAAGCCGCAAGGATTCCCACACCGCCGCCTCGGGGGGTTGGCTCGGTATGTGAGCTACGCTCGTTCGGTGCGTCGAGCAGGTGTTCACGGAACGGCACCCCGGCGATGAGCCACGCGCCGCCGGCCCCGAGGCCCGTGCAGGCGGCGAACAGGAGTAGGATGCGGTGCCGGGTGACCAGGTCCAGAACCTGGCTGAACAGGGATGTTAGATCATGCATTTCATTTCCAGAATGCGCGCGTATTCCGCCGCGACCTGTGCGTTGACCCGGCTCTTCTCGAAAAGCTCGAAACAGCGGCGGCGGGCGGCCTGCCCCATTCGAGCCCGCTCCTCTGGATGGTCGAGCATACGCCGAAAGGCCGCTTCCAAAGCGCGGGCATCGCGGGGCGGCACAAGAAGACCCGTTTCTCCGTCCGCGACGGCATCGGTCAGGCCGTAAATCGCCGTCCCCACCGTGGGCAGTCCCATCGCGGCCGCCTCGATCACGACTGTGCCGAACCCCTCGCGGTAGCTGGGCAGACAGAAAATGTCGGAAATCGCGAGGTATTTCTCGGGCTGCGGCGCATAGCCCAAATAGTGAATTCTCGGACATTGCAGGGCGTCGTCCAGGTCAAATACACTGATGCCGCCACGCTCCCGGTCGTGCGGACCGACAAGCAAGAGATCGACATCGTAGCCGGCGCTCAGCAACCCCCTGAAAGCGTCGATCAGTTCGGCCATGCCCTTGTCGGGGGAGATCCGGCCCACAAAAACGAGTAAAGTCGAGGTCGGCGCGATGCCAAGGCTCTGCCGGATTTCCCGCTTCATCTCCGTCGTTTGAAGATCGGGGTCAAAGCGTTCCATATCAACGCCCGCGAGTGAGCCGTGGCCAATGACGGAAATCTTTCGAGCGGGCAGAATTCCCTCCGACGCGAGAAAAGCCGCCTGGCTACCGCTGTCGGCATAGCATTTCGTGTTCAGATAGCCGATCAAACGGTCGGACGCGCGGGAGGCCCAGCGCATCGGTCCTTTCAGCGTCACCCAAGGCTGTCCGGTAAAGGTGTGCAGACGGACGGGAATACGAGCCGCGAAGGCGGCGAGCGCCGTCAGGAGGCCCGCCTTGGGCGTTGTGGAGTGGACGAGATCAAAGCGGTGCGTCAGAAAAAATTTCGTCAGCTTGAGCAGAGCTGCGAGGTCCGACCCGGGCGTAAGCGAGCGCGGAATTTCGATGATTTCGTACCGGAGGCGCGGTCCCGTCCGGACCTTGGCCACCTCCGGCCCCGCCGATGACACCATGACGACGGACATCCCGATGTCCCGGAAATACTCTGCCTGGTGCCCCAACTGATTCACCAGATGATAGGAAACTGTGGCGATCATGGCGATCCGTCTGCCGGCCAGGGAATGGATTCCCGGCACGGGTTCCGGTGACTGCTTGGTTCTCGAAAGGTTCATGTTTTTGGCGCTGTCCCTCTTTTACAAAGTGAACGAAGATCAAGGCTGTTCTGCACTTCCATCACACACCCTTGTTCTTGAAGGATACAGAAATGGATTTGTCTCCGGAATCTTCCTGAATATGATTCAATACATTCCGCCACTTTTGAAATGCTTCCTCTCCCCGGACCCTGACAATGGGATACGTGATCCCTAAAACCGGCCTCAAAACATCTAAAGCCAAACGCCCGATAAAGGTTAAAACAGCCATCAAGGCAAAAAAAAGCTGCCCTTTCGGCAAAAAATGTCTCAATTGCACCGGCAATATCGTCAATCTGGTTTTTATCAGTTTTCGCCAAGCTGTCTTCTCCCGGAGCCGGTAGGCCAAAAACGGCTCTTCGGTGATTCCAAACCGGCTCTCTTCGTAGCTGCGCAACAGCAATTCCTGGTCTTCGCAAAAATATGGCCCCGGCTCGGTGTAACGATATTTTCGGAACCATTCGATCCTGCCCATCCAGGTCGGGTGGGGCAGGTAAAANNGCCCGTCAATCGATGATCCTCGTCAATGGTGACGGCGCGGGCGGCAACCAAATCCAGTTCAGTATCCCTTTCCAGGGTTTCTATCTGCCGGGCAAAGCGCTCCGGATAGGACACGTCATCCTGATCCATGCGCGCAAAATACCGTCCGCGGGCCAAATCGATCGCTTCATTGAGTCTCGCCGCAAGCCCTTTGTTTTCGCCATCCCGCAGAATCCGTATCCGATGATCACGAATGTCCGCAACGTCCTGAAGCGCGTTATCGGTCGAACCATCATCGATGATCAGCAATTCCCAATCGGCAAACGTCTGCCGGACAATCGAAAGCACGGCAAGCCGGAGATAGCTTCCCGCATTAAATATCGGCATGGCCACGGTAATCAGAGGCACATTGCTTTCCTGAACTTGGGGCACTAATGGTTTATCCACGAAAATCCTTCAGCCATTCACGGGTGCAAAGCAGACCTTCATCAAATGCCATCTTTGGTCTCCAACCGGTGTCTTT
>DHGT01000087.1:0-9801 GCA_002402905.1 Desulfatitalea sp. UBA4791
CCATGCCCACGATGATGCCGGCCGCGGCACACGCCACGGATACCATGATGGCATTCTTGGCCCCTTTTTCCAGGGCCCCCTTGATGCTGAGCAGCTCCCCGGTGGCAAATCCCCAGATGGATTTTTTTTCATCTGCCGCAGCCGGCATTCTGGCCCATCGCACGGCGTTGGCGGCCATGCTGGCGGCAACCGTGCTGATGACGGTGACGAAACCGGCCATCATGGGCGAATAGTTGTTGAGCAGCACATAGATCAGAATCGCCACCGGGATGATGAAGTGCAGGCCGTTGCGGAGCGTCTGGCCGATCCGCGGCAACTTATCTTTGGGTTGGCCCTTGAGGCCCATTTTCTGGGCCTCGAAGTGCACGAAGATGAGCACGGTGAGATAGTACATGATGGCCGGCACCAGGGCCACCTTGATNNCCGGCGCCCATGATGGGCGGCATGAGCTGCCCGCCGGTGGAGGCGGCCGCCTCGATGGCGCCGGCCACATGCGGTCGATAGCCCACGCGTTTCATCATGGGGATGGTGAACGATCCCGTGGCCACCACGTTGCCCACGGCCGAGCCGGAGACCGATCCCATGAAACCCGAGGCGACCACCGAGGTCTTGGCCGGCCCCCCGGAAAAGCGCCCGGTGAGCGCGTAAGCCATCTCTATGAAGAAGTTGCCGCCGCCCGTGCTTTCGAGGAAGGCGCCGAAGAGCACGAACACAAAGACAAAAGTAGCGGCCACGCCGAGGGGCAGACCGAAGACGCCTTCGGTGGTCAGCCACAGTGTGGTGGCGATCCGTTCGATGGAATAACCTTTGTGAATGATCAATTCTGGCATATAGGGGCCGAAGTAGGCATAGAGCATCATCGCGAGGCAGATGCCGGTCATGAAGAGGCCGATGACGCGCCGGCACGCCTCCAGCACCAGTATGGTGCCGATGACGCTCACCACTCGGTCCGCCACCAGCCAGTCGCCCTGACGATCGAAGATTTCGGTGAGGTTCACGCAGATATAGGCCGTGCAGTAGATGGATACCGCCACCAGCACCCAGTCCATGACGACCCATGCATTCATCCGATCCTTATTGGCCTTTGCAAACGGGGGTTTTAGAAGAAAGGTGAGGGTCAGGATGGCCCCCAGATGGATCGAGCGCTGCACCAGGGCGGTCAGGGCCGTGATGCCGGCCGTGTAGAGTTGGTAGAGGCTCAGGCTGATGGCGACAACCATGACGATCTTGGCTGTGGCGACGACAAGCAGTTGATTGCCGTTATCCAAGGCGGTGTTCTGTTTCGGGGTCATTGACATCCATTTCCGTTCGGGTAAGCGTTTGGACGTTAAAATTTTGCATCTATTCAGGCGCCTGGATTATCTTCAGTCGGATTCGGTCGACGGCGTGGCGGTATGAGGACAGATGCGATGCCACGCGCGACGAAACCAGGACACGGGACGGGCCCGGAACTGCACGGCTTTATGGGGAGCCAGGGCCGAGAGGTTGGTCCGGCTGCCGCGCCAGATGACGGTGTGATCCACGCCGGCACTGCCGACACGCAGGATAAAATTGCCAGTCGGCATATGCATTCCCTCGATGACTTCGTAAGGCCCCCTGGTCACCATGCGGCCGATCCCCGGCATTTTTCCCATGCCTGCACCGAATTTCAGGTAGATCTCTTCCTCGATATGAATGCGACCCGCATGGTCCACGCTGTGGACTTCCCATATGGGCGAATTTTCGACCGAATGGATGTAGCGGATCGTGAAACGCTCGTCCGGTTCGAGGGGCAGCACCAGGAGCGGCGCGCCCCCCTGGACCGGCGTCACGAATAGCTCAAAACCGCCGGGAAGGTAACATCCGCCGGCGATCAGCAGCATCAAAGGCACGGCTGCCCAAAATGCCAGGCGTTTGACGGACCTTGCCTTCATCCCGCATCAGGGCGTCAGCTTATCCGGAACGGTGATGCCTTTTTCGGCGAGATATTTGATCGTGCCCGGGTGCAGCGGAATCGGCGAGTATTTCACCGCATTTTCCGGTGTCGTATAAGCGGCCGAGGGATGAATTTTCTTCAGGTAGTCGTTTTTCTCGAACAGCGCCTTGGCCAGTCGGTAGACGAGGTCGGTGTCCAGAGAGGACTGGACGATCATCACATTCCAGACGCCGATGGTGGGCAGTGGCTGATCGATCCCGCGATAGACGCCGCCGGTCAGGTCGATGGCCGAATAGGTGGGGTTGGCCGCAAGGATTTTTTCGGTCTGTTCGGGCGTAAAGGAGATCATGTGAATCTCGTGAGTCGTGGCCAGGTCCAGGATCGAGCTGGTGCCCGGTCCCACCGACCAGAACCCCACCTCGATGGTCCCGTCGCGAAGGGCATTGGCCGTTTCGGTGAAGGAGAGGCGGCTGTCTTTATAATCATCCGGCGTAATCCCCAACGACTTGAGCACGGCTTCGGCCATGAAGTTGGTCCCGCTGCCTGGACTGCCGGTGCTGATGTTGCGTCCCTTGACCTGCATGATATCGGTGATCCCGCTCTTTTTCAGGACAACGATCTGCAGCAGGTTGGGATACATGATCGCCATGGAGAGAATGTCATGTTTTTTCCCCTGGAATTTGCTGTCGCCCGTAAAGCCGGCCACGGCCACATCGCCCATGACCTCGCCGACCACGGTTTCTCCCTTATGGGCCAATTTGACGTTCTCCACGCTGGCGCCGGTGACTTCGGCCACCGCCTTGACGCCCTTGACGTGTTTGGACCAGATCTCGGCCACCCCGCCGCCATAGGGATAGTAAATGCCGCCGGTGCCGCCGGTGCCGATGCTGACAAAGGTCGTTTTGGCCATTGCCGGGCTCACGACCAGGGTTGCCGCCAATAGGGAAAGAATAAACAGAGTCGCACGTTTCATATCACAAACCTCCCTTTCTGATTCAGCTCTTATGGCGTTACGGTTTTGACCGTCAGGATAAGCGATTTGGGCAGATGCACCATCACGCCTGGCACCGGATAGGTGAACGAGGCCGTCTTCCCGGGTTCCACCAGCCCCTGCTTGGTCGATGAAGGTATCAAGCCGCCCACCGCCTTGCCGTTGTCGAGAAAAATGTGCACACGGTAGCGCTGGGGTTGGGTGCTGACATTTTTCAAGGTGACCAGAAAGTGCAGGGTGTCGCTGCCTTCCCACTTTTTCAAGGTGCACGAAAAATCCTCGAGGGCCGCTTCAGGGGCGATGCTTTTTTCCAGTCTGGCTTCGGGGACACAAGGGCAGACTTCGCCGGGTGTGAGTTTTTGGCCGGCGCAGCCAACGATAGCAAGGCATATAAGGAGCACAACAAACGCCGGGCAGGGTGATGCTTTCGTGAATCGCAGCATGGTTCAATCCTCCTTTTAAGGTTGATAACCAGAAACCGGAACCTATCGCCGGTGCTTTTGCCGGTATGAATGTCTTGGAGCTGTCGAACCGAGGAACGATTTGTCTGAACTTGTGCTGATTGCGGATATCACATCTTCGAAAAGTGCATCACATGCCCTTCCAGAGATGATTCAAAAGACCACAGCCGGGCCGAGTTGTCAACTCGAGATCGATGGCTCATGCGGCTGCATCTCGCCACTGGAGCAGGATGTCGCGGTCTTTGGGATCGATGGAGGTAATGCGCAAACGGTGCAAGGTGCGTGGGCCCCGGGTTTCCGACGCAATGATTTTGGCGTAGACGGCATTGAAACAGTGCGCCTGGGTGCAGAAATCAAGTTGCAGCTTGACGTCGCTCTGGTTGGGCAGCGCCTGCGCCAGGGTGATGCTGATACCATTTTCCGTGACACAGTGGGTTTGTCCTGCCATGCCGGGTTCAACGACTTTTTTGTCGGCCACGCGCCAGCAGGTGAGCGACAGGTTGATTTCCGTTTCGTCTTCCCTTGTCTGGTGGGTCTGCAGCGTGAGGTCATACGGTGCACCGATGGCGTTGACCGCATAACAGACCAGGGGCCGGGCCAAGCCTTTCATCATCACGGTCTCGGGTCCTTCGACATCCAACGGGCAAGGAATCAAGCGGTGGGTATCCTCACTGATATAAATCTCTCCGCCGGTGGTAAGAGATTCGATGCGCCCCGCGATATTGACCGTATTGCCCACGATGCCATATTTGGCCCGGATCTCCGAGCCGATGTTGCCCACGATCACCTGGCCGGTGTGAATGCCGATGCCCATGGACAATGGGGGGTACCCTTCCCTGGAAATCTCGGCGTTGAGCGCGACCAGACGATTTTGCATGTCGATGGCACAGGCCACGGACCGGGCCGGATCGTCGGGGTGCCGCTCGGGCACACCGAAGATGGTCAGGATGCCATCGCCTAGAAATTCATCGATCATCCCATCGTAAGAGAAGATGATGCGCGCCATGTCGCCGAAAAAGCGGTTGAGCAGGGCCATGGTCTGCTCGGCATCGTAGGTATCGGCAATGCGGGTAAACCCGCGCAGATCGGCCATCAGGATGGTCACCGTTTCGCGCCGTCCACCCAAATTGCTGCCATCCGGCGATGCCAGAATCTCGTCCACCACCTTGCGGGAGAGATAGCGGCCGAAGGTGTCGCGGATAAAGTTGACCAGCCGGAGCCGATCGGCCGAGACGTCGAGGATCGATTGGAGCATGCGCTGGCGGGTATCGACGATTTGAACGATTTCGTCTGGGGTGCCCTCGGGCAGTCGTACGCTGTTGACCTCGGGCGCGTCGGTGTTCAGGTGCTGATTGGCACGCGAAATCTCCTCCAGGGGCTCAATGATGCGCCGGTTGAGGAAACGGCGCAGCGACAAGGTGACGAAGGCGATGATGATGGCGACCAGAATGACAATGCGGACCGCGTACCAGAAGAGGTCGACGGCCTGCACCTCCTGGGTGTAGGCGCGATAGGCCAGCGAAAAGACCAGCAAGATCATTTCGATGACCAGAATCCGCCAGAAGACGCCGCTGATCAGCACCCGGCGTACGCTTTCGTGCCCATCCTTCGGTCTTCCATCTGGTTTCACGGGTGGTGGGGCCATTGAGATCCGGTATTGGTGTTTAGGGTTAAGGGCATCTCATCCTTATCTCCAATGGCCCGTGGGCCATCAGGTGCGGGTCTGCAGTCCCAGCGTCCATTCGGCGAAGGCTTGTTTGACCCGTTCCGTAATGCTTTCGATGCGTGCAGGGTCGGGAAGAATGGCATCCCTTTCCATGTAAAGATCCTGGTTCATCTCTATCTGGAGTGCAAAACGGCCGCGCGACCGGAGCCATCCACCGAAATGGTTGACGATGTAGCCGCCCCGGTAGGGGCGGTTGATCGAGACCGAAAATCCCTGGGCCCGGAAAGCCGCCGCAGCCATCTGGAGGGTTTCGGCCGGGCAGGTGGTTGCCGCGTCATCGGAAAGCGGTCGTCCGTGCGGGTCACCGTTGTTGCTCAAAGTGATGTCTTTACGCACCATGCCGTGGTCCGGCGCATCGGCGGGACCGATGCCGTTTAAAGAGTGACAGTCGATCAGTCCGATGGCCTCATCGTTGCGCAATGCGTTGACGATGGCCTCATGGTAAGGCCGGGCGTAGCGAATCATCCGCCTTTCAATCTGCGCCTGAGTGGGCGCCTTGCCAGGCAGAAACACCTCTCTTCCATGGTAATCCTTTAACGCCACAACACCTTTGGCGCCAAAGTCTAAAGGGTTTCGGTTCAAATCGACGACCAGACGACTCCAACGGGCCTGGATGGCATGGAGCGCCTTGAGGCTGCCGAAAATTTCTCGTGTGCCGAAATCCGCCGATTCGACGATTTCACGATCGGTCAAGACCACGTCGGATCGGATCTCGGGCGGCATTTCAGAGCCGCAATGGGGAATGGACAGGACAAGTGGCAGTTGCATCGGATACATCTCCAATTGATTTCATTCTACTAGAAAACAGGCACTGCTGTGTATGCCATCTCGCGATTTCAGCGCCGGCCGCCGTTGACGGCAAAGATCCAGGTCGGCCGGGACACAGCGGGAAAAAAAGGGACAACCGCCGGTCGCCGGTTCGCTGCGGGGTATCTCCCTCAGGGTGTCGAACCGGCGTTCTCCCCACGGGTGCCCAAACCGTGGCAGTGCGTCGAGCAGGGCTTGGGTGTAGGGATGTCGCGGGTCGGCAATCACCGATTTGGCCGGGCCGATTTCGACGATATGACCCCGGTAGATCACGGCGATCCGGTCGCACAAAAAGTGAGCCGCCGCCAGGCTGTGTGTAATAAAAAGCATCGTGACCTGCCGCCGCCGCTGCACTTCGGACAAAATGCCGTAGATTTGAATGGCAATCGAGGCATCGAGCATGGAGGTGGGTTCATCGGCGATCAACACATCGGGTGACAACACCAAGGCCCGTGCGATGGCCACGCGCTGACGTTGCCCCCCGCTGAGCTGATGGGGATAGCGATGCAGATACGTCATAGAAGGTGTCAGTCCCACCTGGGTCAGCGTCTCGATCACCTTGTTCTGGCGTTGGGCCGGCAGGCCCAATTTATGAATGGCCAGCGGCTCCTCGACGATATGCTGCACCGATTGATAGGGGTTGAGCGATTGGTAAGGGTCCTGGAAGATCATCTGTACCCGGCGTCGAAATCGTTTCAGCTTTTTCCCGCGCAACTTGGCGACATTTTCGCCATGGTACAACACCCGGCCGTGATTGGGATGTTCCAGGCGGACCATCAACCGTGCGGCGGTCGTCTTGCCGCTGCCGCTTTCGCCTACCAGACCGAAGATTTCACCGGCGTGGATGTCCAGGTCCACCTCATTGAGCGACGTCACGATGGTGTGACCCCCAGCGAACCCGCCACCGCCGGTATGATAGGCCCGCGTGACCCGCTCCAGGCGAATCACCGGCATCGCTTGCGTTTGCGATTGGGTCATGGTTGTGGTGGACATGGTTTTCCCTCGGTCGTCATGGCGCAGCGGATCCAATGGTTGTCTCCCTGGCGTATCCACTGGGGAGCCGTTTGGGTGCATTGTGATGTGGCATGGGGACAGCGTGGCGCAAATCGGCAGGCCGAGGCGCTGACGGCCGTATCGGCGATTCTGCAAACGGCGTCCGTCAACTTGCCGCCCTCATCGGCAAGGGTGATGTGGGCGCCGAGCAGCATGCGGGTGTAGGGGTGGCCCGGTGTGGCGAATACTTCCGCACTCGGCCCGATCTCCACGATCTGTCCGGCATACATGACAGCCACATGGTGGCACACATCGGCGACGACGGCAATATCGTGGGAGATGAAGACGATGCCTATCGACAATTTTTGTTGCAGCGCTCGGATCGTCTTCAGAATCTGATCCTGGACGATGACATCCAGTGCAGTGGTCGGTTCGTCGGCAATGACCAACTGGGGGTTGCAGGCCAGGGCCATGGCGATAATGGCGCGTTGGCGCATGCCTCCGCTGTACTGGTGTGGGAAATGGCCGAGACGCTCCAGTGCAATTCCCATCTGTTCGAAAAGGGTGCTGACCCGCGCTCGTGCATCTTCCGGCGTGGTGTCGGGTTCGTGGACGCGAATGGCTTCCACGATCTGGTCGCCTACCCGGTGAATTGGATTGAGCGCGTTCATGGCCGCCTGAAAAATCATGGCCACATGTTTCCAGCGCATCTGGCGAAGCCGCTCGGCGTCGATCCGCAGCAGGTCTTCGCCATTGAAAAGGATTTGACCGCTGGTGATTTCCGCATTGCCGGGCAGCAGCCCCATGATGGCGGCGCCGATGGTCGATTTCCCGCTGCCCGATTCACCCACCAACCCCAGGGATTCCCCCTTGGAAAGGCTGAAGGAGACATCGTCCACGGCAGTGGTGCGTCTTCCCCTGCCGCCGCGGTAGTCGATGCTTAAATCCTTTATTTCCAGCAAAGGCGTCATGTATTATACAATCTACTCCTCGGGGTCTTCCCTGCGCAACCTCGGGTCCAATATCTCCTCCATGGCCCGGCCCAGCATGTAAAAGGCCAGGGTCAGCAGCGAGATGCAAATGCCCGGCGGCAGCAACCACCAGAGGGCCTGGAACATGTGGCCGGTCTTCCAGACCCATTGGAGCATCATGCCCCAGCTGACCGTTCCGGGGTCCCCGAATCCCAGAAAGGCCAACGCAGCCTCGATGACGATGGCCGATGTGACCCGGAAGGTCATGTAGAGCAGGGCCAGAGGAAGGACATTGGGCAACAGGTGACGCACGATGATGCGCCCGTGAGATGCTCCGGCGATTTTTGCCGCCTCGATGAACGGCCGGTGTTTCAAGGTGAGGGTTTGGGCGCGGATGACGCGCGATACGCCCGGCCATCGGAAAAGGGCGATCAGCAATACAATGGTCCAGATGTTGAGTTGGCCGAAGAGCGCCGACATGATCAGCAACACCAGCAGGGTGGGCATGACCATCACGATGTCGGCCATGCGCATCAGGACCGTGTCGGTCCAGCGGCCGGCATAGCCGGAGACGATGCCGATGGCCGTGCCGAGAAAGATGCTCATGAAAGCGGAGGAGATACCCACCATGAAAGCGATTCGAGCGCCGGCCAGCAGCTGGCTGAAGATGTCGCGGCCGATGAAATCGGTTCCCAGCCAGTGCTTCCAACTGGGCGAACTGGCATAGGCAATGTCGGGATCCACGCCGCTCATGGGATTGTAGATGGGATCGATCAACGGCGGAATAAAGCTGCCGACGGCCATCAGCGCGAAAAGGGCCAGCAGGGTGATCCCGATCCGGCCGATGATGTGATGGCTGAGCATCGACCAATTGTTCATGAACGCGCTTTGCCAGTAGGCTTCCGGCAATCCGGCGCCGTCCATGGGATTGGCGTTGTTGTTCGAGGTCGTTGCTTTTTTGGCCATCAGTAGCGGATCCTCGGGTCGAGAAAGGCGTACAGGACGTCCACCACCAGGTTGGCCAGCAGCACCACCACGGCGATGAGCAGAAAACATCCCAGGGCCAGGGGGTAGTCGTTGTTGCTGACGGCAAAGACCAACTCGCGGCCGATCCCCGGCCATGAAAAGACCTTTTCGGTCAGTGCGCCCCCGTTAATGGAAAACGCCAGGCTGAGTCCGACGCTGGTGACCACGGGCAAAGCGGCATTGGGCGCCGCGTGGTGGTCGCGGATCATCCGTTCGGGCAGTCCCTTGGCCCGGGCCGTGTAGATGTAATCCTCGGCCAGGGTGTCGAGCATGCTGCTGCGCATGATCAACAGGTAGCTGCCGAAATGGATCAGGAAAAGGGTCAGAAGGGGCAGCACCATGTGATGCAGCACATCCATGAGTTTGGTCAAGAGAGTCGCTTGGGGATCGATCCACACCTCGGCCGATATCATGCCGGTGATGGGAAACCATCCCAGCTGGTACCCCAGCAGCCAGATCAGCAACAGGGCGATCCAGGGCAAAAATAGCGTGTGGCACACCAACGCGCCGATGGTCACGGCCGTATCCATCGATCGTCCTTTGCGCCAGGCGATGATTTTGCCCAGCCACACACCGGCGATGGCCGATAGGATGACCGCGGTGGTGAACAACAGGATGGTGTTGGGCAGCCGATCGGCGATGATTCGGGATACCGGTTGGCCGTAGTGGAACGAGACGCCTAGATTGCCTTGGAACAGGTTGACAACGAATTTCAGATAGCGGTGTCCCAGGGGTTGATCGAGGCCGAGCTGGGCAATGAGCCGCATTTCATCCTCGGCCGTCATGCTCGGGTCCACCATGCGCGCCACCGGGTCGCCGGGGGCCAGATGAAACAGCAGGAACAGACCGGTCAGGATGATGAAAAAGCTGATGCCGATCTCGATCAGCCGTCTGAAAATGTAGCGATTCAA
>DHGT01000087.1:9838-34356 GCA_002402905.1 Desulfatitalea sp. UBA4791
ACCGGCTTGATTTCATTGAACGACCACCGGTTGCCGATCCCGTCCAGCATGGAGACCCAGCCATCGAACCGATCCGTGCGCACCGCCTCGATCAGGTCCGGCACGTAGAGCGGCAGATAGGGCACATCTTCGATGATGATGCGTTGCATCTCCAGGATAATTTCGCGCCGGACCTCGGGATCCATTTCCTTTTCCGCCCGGCTGGCCAACCGGTCGAACGTCTCGTTGTGGTACCCGCTCATGTTCCATCCTCGGGCCCTGTCGTTTTTGGTCTCGAAAAAGGTGCCGAGATAGGCGGGGTCCAGCGAGAGTCGGCCGTAACCCAGGATGAAGGCATCGAATTCATGGCGATTTTTGATTTGGTCGATCAAGGCGCTGAACTCCATGGGGCGCGCGGAGGCCGGTATGCCCACTTCGCGCAGCCACTCCTGGATGATGGTGCCGCTGATGGCCCGGGCCGGATCGTAGTCGGCCGGCGGCGTGAGGATGGTGAAAGGGGCCATGAGGCTGCCATCGGGGGACCGGAACCCCTCACCGGGGACGATATGGCCCCGGGCATCCACGGGCGGGCGGTCCCAACTGTATCCGGCCCTGGAAAGGACCGCATAGGCGGTCCGGATGCGCTCTTCCCGGCTCTGGCCATCGGCATAGGGCGGCATGCCGGTATGGCACCATTTTTCGTTGCCGGGAGGCACGATGGAGAACATCTTGGCGCCGCGCCCCTGGAGCAGGCGCTCGACGATAAAATCCTTGTCGATCAGCATCGCGACGGCGCGGCGCAGGTGGACGTCGTCGAACGGCGGCCGTCGGAGGTTCATCCCCATGTAATAGAGGGCGCTTTTGGGACTCGTGTAGACCCGGATATGGGGATCGCGGTTGAGAATATCGATGTAGCCCGGTTGAATGCCCTGCCAGAACATATCGATCTCGCCGCGCCGCAAGGCGAGCATGGCGACATCGGTGGTGCCGTATATCTTGAACAGCAACCCGTTGACATGAGGACCCAGCCTGCGGCCGCCGATCGTCTGCCCCGAGGCAAAAAAATGATCGTTTTTCTCGAAGTGGAGGAAATCTCCGCGCGTCCACTTTTTCAGGACAAAGGGGCCTGACCCGATGGGCGTATCGATTTCGTGATTGAGCAAAGCGGCCAGCGGCTTTTCGGAGCGAAGAGCGGCTTCGACGATGGGTCTCCATTGATGTTCCGGGACGATGGGCACTTCGAGGGTACGGGTGAGGAAGGTGGCAATCGGCTTTTTCAGGTAAAAAACCACGGTAGCGGGGTCCGGGGTGTCGATGCGCGCCACCTGTTCCCAGCGCGGAGAAAGACCGGGCAGCTTGAAGTCCTGGATGAGCCGGGCCGTGAAGGCGACATCGCCCGAAGTCAGCCCGCGGCCGTCGGACCAGCGGGCCGTTCTCAATGTGAGCGTATAGCTCTTTTTTTCGGGATCATAGGTCGGAAGGGCCGCCGCCAGCCAGGGGACGATCTCCAGTGTCTCGGGGTGGTGCTCGTAGAGCGGCTGGTAAATCTGGCGCAGGACATTGCGCGTATTGCCGTCACTGGCCAGAAAGATATTCATGGTCCGTGGCTCTTCGGGCAGGCCGATGCGCAGGCATCCTTCCATGTGGGGGGTATCACGGCAGGATGCGTTCGAGATACCGAGGATCAGCAGAAAGCAGATGACGGCCCAACGTGACGGTGCGGCACGGGCTTGGCGGCGATCAGGCATGAACAGCTCTCGCATCGTTCTGGCGCTTGTGTTCCAAGGCCCTCTGTTCGACAAAATCGATGACCTGGGCCTCTATCCGCACGCCGTTCAAGGCATTGATGCGAGGGATGCCGCCGGGTGACACGCAATTGACCTCGATCAGCTTATCCCCGATGACGTCGATACCGACAAAATAGAGGCCATCGGCGATCAGGCGCGGTTTGATGCGTTCGCAGATTTGCATGTCCTGGGGCGTGATATCGTGGCGCAATACCTTGCCGCCGGCCTTGACGTTGGAGCGGAATTCGCCCGCCTGGGGAACCCGCCGCATGGCCCCCAATATCTCGCCATTGAGCAGCAGGATACGCACGTCCCCATCGCGTTGGCCCGCCTCCAGGTATTCCTGCACCATGATCGGTTCCCGTTCGGCGTATTGCCGGCTGGCTTGGGTATAGTAATTGATGAGCGAAATAAGGTTTTCGCGGTCCCGTGTGCTGACCTTGATAACGCCCTCGCCGCCGAAACGCTGCAACGGCTTGACCACCATGGCGCCCCCGAAATTCTCGATGAGCTTGATCAGCCGCTTGGGATCGCGCGAAACGTGGGTTTCGGGAATGATATCCGGAAAGTTCAAGGTGTAGAGCTTGCTGTTGCCCATGATCTGGCCAATGGTGTTGTTGATCATGAAGACCTTGCGGTTGACCGGCTGAAGGAATTCCAGGGTCTGGTAGTTGAGCGGCGGGTCTTTACGCAGAAAAAGGACGTTCAGATCGGTAATGGATTCGAAGATCAGTTCTTCCTTTTGGAGGCATGCAATCAACGCCTGCCAATACGCCTTCAGCGGCATGTCCGGCGGTACGGTGATGTCGCGCATGCGTGCGACGACCTCGTTGCCGCGGATATAGACATCGTGCGGTTCCAGGAAAAAAACCTTGTGTCCGCGCTGGTTGCATTCATACATGAGGTGGCTTGTGGTTTCGAAACTCGGATCGATCGTTTCGAGTTTGTCCATCAGAAAGGCAATGATCATAAATAGATCCACCATTTTGAGTTAGGAAATGATTTTATAACACGAACCCGGTGGGGTGACAAATCCTATTCGTGCGTCTGCCCGCAATTGCAAGCGGGCTGATCCCGTATTGCGCCTTGGGGGGAATTGGCTTACAGTGGCCTAAAATTATCAACTGCGAAAAGAGGGTACGATGTCGATGGACCGATCGAAGCTATTCATGACCATCTTCTGGGGGATCGTCCTGGTGTTCTGGTATGGCACCGCTGTTGCGGCGCCGGCAGGCAACCGGATCGAAACTCTTCGCCGCAGCGTGGTGCGCATCTACACCGTGTCCCAGACCCCCGACTACCTGATTCCCTGGGCCCCCGGCGGGTCGGGAGAGGGTTGGGGGACCGGCTTTATCATTTCTCAGCGGCGCATCATCACCAATGCCCATGTGGTCAGCAATGCCCGTTTCATCAGCCTGGAGAAGGAGGGCGATGCCCGGCGCTACGAGGCCCACGTCAAGTTCATCGCCCACGATTGTGATCTGGCCATGCTGGAGGTGGCCGATGCCCGTTTCTTCGACGGGACCACCGCGTTGAAGCTCGGCGCGGTGCCGGCCCTGGATTCCACGGTTACGGTCTTGGGCTACCCCATCGGCGGCGATCGCCTTTCGGTGACCCGGGGCGTCGTGTCGCGTATCGACTATCGGGGATATGCCCACTCCGGCGTGGATGCCCACCTGGTGGTGCAGATCGATGCGGCCATCAATCCGGGCAACAGCGGCGGGCCGGTGGTTCAGGACAACCTCGTGGTCGGCGTGGCGTTCCAGGGGTTCAGCGGCATGGTGGCCCAGAACGTGGGCTACATGATCCCCACACCGGTCATCGATCGTTTCTTGAAGGATGTGGCCGACGGCCGCTACGATCTTTATGTGGATGTGGGATTTCAATACTTTCCCCTGATCAATGCCACCCACCGCCGCGCCCTGGGGCTGGGGACCGGGGATTACGGTGTCATGGTGGGGGAGGTGATGCGCGCCGGGGCTGCCTACGGACAGTTGTTCCCCGGTGATGTCCTTCTGGCTATCGACGATCGGCCCATCACCAGCGACGGGCGGGTGGAGATGGACAACAGCAGGGTAATGCTCAACGAGGTGGTGGAGCGCAAATTCAAGGGAGACACCGTCGATCTGAAAGTACTGCGCGACGGCAAGGAAACTGTCGAGACCATCTCACTCACTACCCCTTGGCCCTATTTGATGCAGGCGAATCAGTATGATGTGCGACCGCGATTTATCGTTTTCGGCGGCCTCGTTTTTCAGCCGCTTTCCAGCTCGTTCTATTCGGCCCTGGAAACCAAGCCGATCCCGCTACGTTACTACTACACCCAATTTCTCGAAGAGGAGCTCTACCTCGAACATCCCGAGGTGATTGTCATCAGCAAGGTTCTGCCCGATCCGACGACCAGCTATTTCGACGGATTTGTCTACGCCATTGTCGATCAGGTCAACGATGTCAAGATCAGGACCCTGAACGAACTGGCCGCCATCTTTTCCCAACCATCGGAGTTTTACGTGATTCGCCTGAAAGGCGATCCGCAACCGTTGGTTCTCGAGGCAAAGGCGGTCATGGCGGCCCGCGAACGCATCCAACGTCAATACGGCATCACCGCGGCAGCCTATCTGGAAGGCGGTATCGTCCCGCCGGGCTGGGAATAACGATCTGCGGCGTTAACCGATTCGACTTTTACACCGAGAGCATACAATCATGACGATCATTCGAAGCCATCATCGTTTTTTAGCCGTTTTACTTTTTTTGGTTCTTGGGGGTTGCGCATCGATGCCCACAGGCGCCCGCAATGACTTCGCGCCGCCCATGGCCCAACAATCCCTGGTGCGGGTCACCGTGACCAGCCAGAGCTACATTTTCCATCGCCCCTGGCAGCAGCGGCGGCCGATCACCCAGACCGCCATCGGCGTCGTCGTGCCCGGCGGCATGGTGCTGGTCAACGGTTTGCTCGTTGCCGACCATCGTTACATCGAACTGGAAACCCTCGATACCCAACTCAAGCAGCCGGCGCGTGTGGTGGTGGTGGATTACGAAGCCAATCTGGCCCTGCTGGCGCCGTTGGACCCGTCTTTCCTGAACGGTCATCGCCCGTTGCAGATGGCCGATAGGGTGACCGTGGGCGATCAGCTGACCGTCTGGCAGGTCAAACCGGGCGGCGACGTGGTTCCCAGCCGCGGGCAGGTCACTTCCGTGGACCTGGGGATTTACACGCAGAACAACTTCTTTTTGATCTACCGGCTGGACAACTCCCTGCCGTATCGTTTCAACAATGTCACCTTGCCGGTGGTCCGTGGAGATCGGCTGGCCGGTCTGGTCTTGAGACAGCAGCCGTCCGGTCAAGCCGTGGAAGTGATTGCCGCTCCGGTAATCCGCCATTTTCTGAACGATGCCGCCCAAGGCGATTATGAAGGGTTTCCGAGCGCCGGCTTTCATTACGGCCCGACCCTCGATCCCCAACTGCGCCGCTACATCGGGTTGCCCGACGATGTCACCGGCATTTACGTGCAGAAGGTAATCAAGGGGGGACCGGCCGATCGTGCCGGACTGCAGGCCGGCGATGTCATCTCCCAAATGGGGGATTTCAAGATTTCCAACACGGGCCAGTTCGAACTGGCGCCCCACGGTAAAATTTCGGTGGTGCACCTCATTCGCACGCTCTATCATGTCGGCGATATCGTGCCGACCCGGATCTTGCGGCATGGCCAGATCGTCCACCTGGAGATCGATCTGGATCATCGTGAACCGGAAGAATACCTGGTGCCCCCATACCGGGTCGACGCCATACCCGAACATCTCATTGTGGGCGGATTGGTTATCCAGGAGCTCTCGCTGCCCTATTTACGGGAATACGGCAACAACTGGGCGACCGATGCCCCGATTCACCTGCTTTACTACCACCAGAACCAGGATTACCTGAACGGGGACCGGCGTGAAAAGATCGTCATTATCTCCGATGTCATCGCAACGCCCTTTACCATCGGATACGAGAGCCTGTCCAATCTGGTGATCGTCCGTGTCAACGAACAGCCCATCGGCCACCTGGACGATGTGCGCAAGGCGTTGGCCAGTCCGGTCCAGGGGTTCCACAAGATCGAACTGATGCAGCACCCCAAACAGATCTTTCTCGATCCGGTCCAGCTGCCCTCGATCCACCGGATGATCACCGAACGCTATCGGATTCCCATTCCGCCCCTTCAATAAAAACGAACGTTCGTTCTATATTGACAAACCCTGGGATGTCGGTTAGTCACACTGAGGCCACGACGTTTTTTCATGGCTTTCACACCCGGTTCGCCTCGGGTGGGCCCGTTTTTCATAACCGTTAGCATCAGGAGGAAAGAGATGGTGGACTTCAGATTGGATGGCAGAATCGCCCTCGTCACCGGTGCCAGCCGGGGAATCGGCGCCGCAATCGCCGAAGCATTGGCAGACTACGGCGCCCATTGCATATTGGTCAGCCGCAAGATCGACGGCCTGCGGCAGGTCGAAGAAAAGATAAAGCAAAAGGGGGGCCAGGCACAATCGATCGCCTGTCATATGGGCCAGTTGAATCAGATCGACCAGTTGTTCGACGAGGTCAAGGCCCAGCATGGCAAATTGCACATCCTGGTCAACAACGCGGCCACCAATCCCTATTTCGGTGAAATGCTGGGGGCCGATGAAGGCGCCTTCGACAAGACCTTCGATGTGAATGTGAAGGGACCCTATTTCATGATTCAAAAGGCCGCGGCCCTGATGACGGAAACCGGCGGCGGATCCATCGTCAATGTGGCATCGATCAACGGGATTCGTCCGGCACCCATGCAGGGTATCTATTCCATGACCAAGGCGGCCCTGATCTCCATGACCCAGGCCTACGCCAAGGAGCTGGCCGGTCGCAAGATTCGGGTCAATGCCCTTTTACCTGGATTGACCCAAACCAAATTTGCCGATGCGCTCATATCTAATAAAGATATTTATGATTACGCGATTCAGAGCATTCCCCTGGGGCGCCACGCAACGCCCGACGAGATGGCCGGAGCGGTCCTCTACCTGGTCTCCGATGCCTCTTCGTTCACCACCGGCACGTATATTGTTTGTGACGGAGGCCATCTGGCCTAAAACGGTGCCCATCCACAAATGGCCAATTGGCCCGATATCGGTGTTCTGCTCAAAATTTTATCCTCGGAATATTCGACATATGCCTGCGGTAAAATTTTTCGCATGCCTTGATCTCGACCCAATTCGCCTATTTCTGGACGGACACCAAAAAACACTCATTCCCGCAATGTGCTATCGGGCCGGCCCTCCTCCGACGGCTGGCCCTTTTCAGTCGCCTTCGGTTCCTCCTCTATGCTCAGCCGCGGAAGGAAATCTTTGAACACCTCCCCGTAAATATCCCAGATCGTCACGAAAAGGGCGGCGATGATCGGACCGATGATGAACCCGATCACACCGAACAAGGCAATGCCCCCCAGCGTACCGAGAAAAATCATCAGATCATGCATCTGCGTGTCTTTGCCGACCAATCGGGGGCGGAGCACGTTGTCGAGACTGCCGACGACCAGGCCGCAAAAAAGGGCCAATCCGATCGCCTTGAGATAGCTGCCGCCGGCCGCCAGGATGATGGCGGCCGGTACCCATACGATGGCCGAACCGAGGGCCGGAATGATCGAAAGCGCCGTCATCACCGTACCCCAGAAGATCGAGGCGTCGATGCCCACCAGGGCGAAGGCCAATCCCGCCAGGATGCCTTGCAGCACACCGATGAGTGCCGTGCCTTTCAAGGTGGCCCGGGTCACGGATGTGAATCGGTCCAGCAAGCGGTTCTCATCCTTTTCCTTCAACGGCAAATAATAAAGGATGCGCGCCATCAGGGCCTTGCCATCCATCAGGAAAAAATAGCTGACGTACAAAAAAACTAAAAACATGAAGATGAAATTCACGGTGCCCAAGGCACCGGCGGACAGGCTGTTGACGAGAAATACACTGACCCTGCTGGCCAGTTCACCGGCTTTGCTGACGATCTGGTCATGGTAGGGAAGTAGCTGGTCATAGTAGGGAAGACGCTGCAGATACTCGGAAAAGGCGGTTGGTTGAGCGATTTGGTGCTTTACCCAGGGTGTAATCGACTGCCCCACCTTGACCGCCTGGGCCGTGATGATGCTGATCAGGCCGGACAGGGGCACCAAAACCACCAGGCAGAATAGCAGGAGAGTGGACAAGGCGGCCGCCCGGGGGCGTTTGCCCAGGAGCCGGGTGATTTTGCGGAAAATCGGTTGCGCCAATGCAGAAAAGATACCTGCCAGCAACAGCGCCATGAGAAAGTGGCGAATCATGGAAAGAAAAATGGCCGAAATGAGACAGAGCAGGGACAGCAACACGAGATTGTTGATGGTTTGGCGCTGCATGGTTCGCTCCGCTAAATAGTTTGGAGAAAGTTATGAACGATTTAGGGCAAGTGGCCATGTGCAGATGGGCACTGATTCTATAAGATTGCACTTGTAGTATAACCGGAAAGGCAAAAGATCAAGAGATGAGCTATCCGGTTTGCCTTGACAGGCGATCGCGCTTTCCCATACTCTCACGAAAAAGGTGCAGGGCGGCACAGGCGGGTGCCTTCGAGAAATGTAGACCTTTACCCCCGAAATGATGCGAACCTGTGGGTGGAGGCCTTTTTTTATGGCCACCCGGGGGGAACGGTAGACGTTGGCCCGCGCGACGCATCAAATCTAACCATGAAAATAGGAACAGCATCGATGAATAAAAAGACCCGGTTGTCCATATTGATGATTTTTGCTTTTGCATTCAGCCTCTTTTATTTGTGGCAGGCGTCAGCCGAGGCTGCGCGTTTGGGACGGAGCAGATCCTTCGGCAGCAAACCGACCTACCAGCGCAGTGCGCCGCCGCCCGCACAGAGTCCTGCCGCTTCTCCGACGAAAAACGGGCAGACGGCCCAGGCCCAGCCAAATTCCGGTGCGCCTTTGGGGCGCGGAGGCGGGATGCTGGGCGGCCTGCTCATGGGCAGTCTGATCGGTTCCCTGCTCTTCGGCGGTGGTTTGGGGGCCAGCGGCATCGGTTTTCTGGATATCTTGCTGATCGGAGGGGGGTTTTTCCTGTTGTTCCGGTTCTTGCAAGCCCGGCGCATGGCGGCGGCAACGGCTGCAGCTTCTGGCGGTATGGCCTTTGAGCGCGGCGCTGACCAAGCGTGGGGCAGTGCAAGTCGTGCGCGGGATGAGCAAGCGGAGGCTGCTCCAGATCTGCCGCCCGGCTTCGATGCGGACGAGTTTTTGAAAGGCGCCAACGCCCTTTACGTTCGTCTGCAGGGAGCCTGGGACAAGCGGGATCTGGAAGATATCCGTCAATTTACCTCACCAGAGGTTTTCGCCGAAATCCAAAGTCAAGCCCAAGAAGATCCCACGTCGGGCAGAACCGAATTACTCTTGATTACACCCCGCCTTTTAGAAGTGCGAGAATCGGACGATCAGATCATCGCTTCGGTGCTTTTCGATGTCATGCTGCGCGAAAACGAGGATGCACTGTCAAAACAGGTTCGCGAACTATGGCATTTCAGCCGTGAGCGAAACAATCCTCAATCGTTCTGGTTGCTGGAAGGCATTCAGCAGGTGGAACAGTAAGATTCTGGTAGTTCGGCCGGTCGCCGGTTACGGTGTATCCGAGTTCCCTTCATCGGTAACAATGCCCAGTGCCCGAGCACGCTTGAGCCATTGCTGCCTGGCCAGTGCCCGCATATCGGCAACCGTGTCCGTCTCATCCATGATTTCAATTCCCAAAAGGGTTTCGATGATATCTTCCATGGTGAGAATGCCGGCCACCCCACCATGCTCGTCAACTGCCAGCATGGCCTGTTGGCGCTGCTTCAAAAAACGTTCGAAGAGTTGAATCAGCGGGACCGTTTCTGGAATCACCGGCAGATCCCGGCGCAGGGCCGAGAGGGGTTTGTCATGGTTGCCGTGTGAGGCTTCGAGATAAATGTCGTTTTTCAGGACGAATCCGACGATGTGGTCCGGATTGTCTTCATAGATCGGAATCCTCGAAAAACGGGCATCATCGAGCTTCAGCGCTTCGCCGATCGTCACGTTCGCCGGCAGGGTAAACATCACCGTGCGAGGGGTCATGATATCATCGGCCCTCAATTTCCTCAGCAGGAAGAGGTTTTTGATAATGCGCGATTCCTGTTCACGGAACTGCCCTTCCTTGACTCCGATATCGGCAATGGCCTGGAATTCTTCGCGGCTGAATATTTTCCGTTTTTTACCGCGCGAGATCACCTGGGTCAGCTTCATCAACAGAAAGATGATGGGAAAGAGCACTACGATCATGAGTTGGAGCGTTCGCGCCGTCATTGGCGCCAGTTCACGCCAATAGATGGCGCCAAAGGTCTTGGGGATGATTTCCGTAAAGACCAAGATCAAAATGGTGAGCACGGCCGAAGTGATCGCCACGTATTCACTGCCGAAGACGATCATCGATTGGGCCCCGACACCGGCGGCCCCCACCGTGTGAGCGATCGTGTTCAGGCTGAGGATGGCCGCCAGTGGCCGATCGATGTCTCTTTTCAGATGGCGGATGAGACGGCCGGATCGGGGCGCTCTTTTTTCGTATGCGCCGATGAAACCCGGTGTGATCGACAACAGGACCGATTCGAGAAGGGAACACAAAAAGGAGGTAGCCAGCGCGGTAAACAGGTAGAACAATAAACTATTCATTCCATTGGCCATCAATAGTAATGTAACTCCTTTATTGTTTCGATTGGGTTGGACTAATGGCCAGACGCCGATTTTTCCATTGGCCGGCCATAACTCTTGAATTTTTCCAGCACTTCATCCATCTGCTGCGTGGAGAGAATTTGGGGTTCCCCGGCCGCGAGGGCCTGGTAGTAGATGCGGGCCACGAGTTCGATCTCTTCGGCCACGTTGAAGGCAGCGGCCAGATCCGGGCCCACGGCCACCAAGCCGTGATTGGCCATGAGCACGGCGTTGCTGTGGCCGATGGTTTCGATGATGGCTTCGGCCAGTGCAGGCGTGCCAAAGGTGGCGTAGGGGGCCAGCGGTACCTTATGACCGGCGAATCCGACCAGGTAGTGTACGGCCGGAATCTCCCGGTGCATGCAGGCCAGTGTGGTCGCAAAGACCGAATGGGTATGAACCACGGCGCCGATGTCCGCGCGGTGGTCGTAAAGCGCCAGGTGAAAGCCGAGTTCACTCGAGGGGCGCCGCGTGCCATGGATCACCCGGCCATGGCGGTCGCAGGTTACGACATCGTCACGGGTCATTTCCGCGTAGGCCACGGCACTCGGTGAAATGAGGATCCGATCGTTTTCGCGCAGCAGAATGCTCAGATTGCCGCCCGAGCCTGTAGTCAGCCCCCGGGCGATCATTTCACGGCCATAATGGAGCAGTTCGTCTTTTACACGATCCTGGACGGGGTGCTCGTTCGCATGGTTTTTTTTCATTGCCTTGACGCTACTTTTGGGGTTGCATGGCAACGATCATCTCGCCGACTTTTTCTGCCGATCTTCCGAATAGTTCTTCCATGGGCACCCGTTCCAGGTGCGTGTCGTCCCAAACGATGCTGTTTTCATGGACGATGTTCTTGATGTGTTCGTATTTGCCGCCCAGAGCCTTGATTTTTTGCGGCAGGGGAACTTTCTCAAGAAAGCCGATGTTGAGGAGCAGCAGCTGCTCGATGCGGTTGGTGGCCCCGGGCGCCGTGGAAAAGGCGGGAATGATCAGGATGCTGCGGTCGTCCTTGCGGCCCTTGCCGATATAGACGTTGCCTTGGGCCACGACAATCCGTTTGGTGCCCTTCAGGCGCCGATCGGATTCCACTCGGGATTTCAGCGGCGCCAACACCCCCGTCTTTTTGATGATTTCGATGGTCGAGTCGTCCGTGGGTTCCCCCAGCACATTGAGATTGTCTACCCGGTAGAGGATCGATCCCTTGATTTCCGCCACGACCTGTTGAAGGTTTTTGAGCACCAGGATATTGCGGTTGATCAGGCGGCTGGCGCTGATGTCATGGTCGGCCAGGGTATCGAAAAGAATGCCTTGGACCCGTTCGCTGATGCGGCTGGTTCCCACGGTCACGGTCTTGGCCTGGTGTTTGATGGCGTCAACTGGGCGCGACATGCCGTTGATCGATTTGCCCAGGAATTCGAAGAGGCTGTCGAGCATGTTCAGGGCCGTCCCGCGCTTGCCGAAATCGAGTTCGAAATCGGCCACCGGCAGGCGTCCGGTCAGGTATTTGAGCAGCAGCAGAAGATCGGCCGCGTGTCCGATGGTGCTGGGGAGTTTGCCTTCGGTGAGTCGTTTTCTGAACTTCGCATAGAACTGGGCGACCTGCTCCCGGAAGCTCTTTTCCAGGACCACCTCGTAGACGTCCAGGCCGTCCTGGGCGCAGCGATCCACGGTCTGTTTGATCTCTTCCCGAAATCGGTGCAGGAAGCCCGAGCCGCTGTTGATGGCCAGAGCGGCGTAATAGCCCCACAGGTGGCCGACCAGGGTGTTGAGGATCGGTGCCAGGTGGGGTGATATGCCCGGCACCTGGAAGATATCCTCGGCATAGGCGTCGAATCGGGTTTCACCTTCATCGGCAATCACCACCGGGGCGGCTTTGTGGGCCCGGAAGATGGCCGTGTCCTTGGCGATATCGCCGATGACCGTACGTCCGGCGCCCGCCGCGCAGATGATGATCAGCGGCTCGGAGGAGAGATCGATGTGCTTCTTGTCTTCCACATAGTCCGAAGAGATCGTCTTGTAGCACAGTTCGCTCAGCTTGATGCGGATCTCGTCGGCGGCGGATTTGTTGGGGCCGCTGCCCACGGCCGCCCAGTAGGTGCGCGTGGGGGCCAGCCGCTCGGCCGAAGCGCGGATCTGATCGCCGAGGGCCAGCACCCGGCGCATCTGGTCCGGAAGGGCGAGCAGGGACTTGATCTCCTCGGCGATGAATTCCGGAGACCGGCGCTTTTTGGCTTCGGCGATCCTGAGGCTGATCAGGGCACCGGCCACGATTTGCGAATAAAAGGCCTTGGTGGAGGCCACCGACATCTCGATGTCGCGGCCGCTGCTCGTGTAAACCACGCCGTCGACCTTGAAGGTCAGGTCCGAATCGCGGCGGTTGACGATGCACATGGTCAATGCCCCGCGCGCCCGCACCATGTCCACCGCCCGGTTGGTGTCCGTGGTGGTGCCCGACTGGCTGATGGCGATCACCAGGGCGTCGGACATGGCCTCCGGGTCTTCGGCGCCGAGTTGAAAACCGCTCAATTCCGATGCCTTCAATGCGCTGATTTTCAACGAAGGTTCGTTGAGATAGTATTCCAGTATATTGCCGATGGCCTGGGCGGCGATGCCGGCCGTTCCCTGGCCGATGAAGTAGACCCTGCGGATACGGTCGGTGCGCAGGGCCTCGAC
Source organism: Desulfatitalea sp. UBA4791 (assembly GCA_002402905.1). GTDB lineage: Bacteria > Desulfobacterota > Desulfobacteria > Desulfobacterales > Desulfosarcinaceae > Desulfatitalea. The sequence continues at coordinate 23,025 of DHGT01000087.1, forward strand.
GATCCGCTCGGGAAAAGCGTTTTCCGGCAACACGATGGTATAACGGCCGGGATCGTCCTTGGCGATTTTCCATCGATTTTGAAGCGTTCTGGCCACCGAAACGGGCGATTCGGAGATCTCTTTGAGGAAGTAGTGAGGAAACTGCTGCCGGTCGATGTCGCGGGAGGTGATTTCCGTGTGCTGGACGTTCTCCGGTTTGAGATCGATGGGGGTGCCGTCGTAGTACATGGCCGCGATGCCGTTCAGGCCGCCGGGGCTGTTCTGGTCGAGGACGAAGATTTGACCCTGGGTTGTCCCACTGATGCCCGGTACGACTTTTTCGCCGTTGAGCCGGATGTAGGACTGGGTTTGCTCCACGAATCCGTATACTTCCGATGTCGGCAGATAATGGTCCTCGGCCAATCCCACGAACACGGCCTGACCACTGCCCCGTTGGGCCAGGAAAAATTTGCCCGGCGCCAGGTCGGTATGCATGGCAATGGCATGGGATCCTTCGAAATCGCTCACAGCCCGCCGGAACGCCTCTGCAACCGGGTGGCCCTGGCGCAGATAATATTCGATCTGCAGGGGAATGATTTTGGTGTCGGTGGTGATTTCCTCGGGAATGGGTTCACCGCTTTGTTCCCAGCGCTGTTTCAGGATCAGATAGTTGTCGATATCCCCGTTCAGACAAGCGTGAATCATGCCTTGGCGCAGGTTCGCCTCGCCGGCGGTGGCATTGTCCACCGGATGGCAGTTGGCGATGGTGATCGCCCCCACCGATGCCCAGCGGGTGTGGGCGGACACCGTGTGATGTTCATGGGGGGTTCGGGCGATCAGGTGCAGGAGGGGGTCAGCGCTGATTTCCCGACGCAGTTCGCGCACGTTGTCGCCCAGGCTGCCGATTTCCGCGGCCACTTTGTAGGTAAGGGTCACACCGGTCACGCCGGTTTCGGCGTTTGTGCGAATGGCGATCGAGCGGTTGCCCAGAATGGAACGGGTCGTGCGCGATTGAACCTGTTCGGCGAGATTCGCTGCGGTCCAAGCTTGTTCTGCCTGGTCGAAGGCGTCATTTTTAAAAAGAAAAAGCAACGAAATGCCGGCCGAATCGCGTCCGCGAACCTCCAGGCGGTCGATGCTGTTCAGGACCGTGTTCAGGTTGCGAAAGATGACGATTGCCTGGGCCGGCGGATTCGCTTCGCCATCCGCCATCAATGCCTTGGTTTTGGCGATGTTGTCGAGCAGTTCGACCCGCAGGCACCATGCGATGTCCTTGATTTTCTCGATGCGCCGGTCGGCGATTTCGGCATCGATGGTGGGCAGGTACCCGATCCGGCCTTGAAGTGTGGCGACCTCCTGATCGATCAAGGCATCCAACTTTTCGCACAGCGCTTGGATTCGGGCCTGCTGCATCTGGTCGGTCAACAGACGCAAAAAAGGGTTTTCACGCTTCAGGCCGCATGCTTCCTGGTATAGCTGCTCAAGCGGTCGGTCGCCACCGAGATAGCCATCCGACACTTTCACGCCGTTGTCGATGCAGTGGGACAAGGAGAGTGGAACGATGGTGTCGATCGCTTTGGCCAGGATCGCCACGTCCTTCACGTCATCATGGATCCTGGGTGGTTTGAAGCTGATCAATCCGGCCAGGCCGCAGTGCAGCCGGCAGGTATCACAGGGAAGGACGATCCAGGCCGCTCCATTGTGATGGGCCGGGCGTCGACCCCAGAAAACAGGCAGCCGACCGTATGCACGGAAACCGGCGAGCGCCTTTGCTGCTTTGGATTGGGTTGAAACCAGCAAGCGCCCCATGGCGTCACGTGAGAATATCATGGATGATTTTACTCCTTGGGGCTCGATCGATCCCAATTCGATCGGATCGTGCCGAAAGTGGCGTCGGTTACATTCTGCGGTATAACGCCCGGATCCGTTCGCGGTTCATGATGTTGCGCCAATCCTTGCCCAGAGCATTTTCCCACAGCGGCTCGAGCATCAGTGAAACATTGACCATGCGCTCGATCTGCTCGTCCGTGGCGTTGGCCGTAATGCCGCGCGGCAGTTCGATGCCCTGTTTGACGAGCATCTGTTTGAATTCGGCGACGCCCCGGGGATAGAACTCCTCCAGGTAGTCGAACACGATGCTGTTGCCGATGCCGTGGTGGACGCCCAACTCGAAGGCCAGGCCATAGGACATGGCATGGGCCACACCCACCTGGGAATAGGCGATGCTCATGCCGCCGAAAAAAGAGGCCATCATCAATTTGTCGTCGCTGTCCGGCACCTCCTCCAGAAAGACCTCCTGGCAAAGGGCGAGGGCCTTTTCACCATAGGCCTGGGAAAAGGCATTGAGGTAGGTGCCCTCCAGGGATTCGATGCAGTGAATGTAGCAATCCATGCCGGTGTAGAAGCGTTGTTCGCGCGGTGCGCCGGCGATCAACTCCGGATCGAGGACTACCTGATCAAAGACCGTGTAGTCGGAATTGATGCCCAGTTTCTTTTCAGGGCCGGTCAGGACCGTGGTACGGGACACCTCGGCACCGGTGCCCGAGAGGGTGGGCACGGCGGCATGATAAACGGCCGGATGCGTGATCAGATCCCAGCCCTGATACTTCACCGACGAACCCTGGTTGGTCAGCATCAGGGAGACGGCCTTGGCCAGGTCCATGGTGCTGCCGCCGCCTATGCCGACGATACCGGCCGGAAGGTCCTGGCGCCGTTCGGCCATGGCCTGGCGCACCTGGTCGGTGAGTTGATCCACATAGCTGGTCTTGGGTTCGTGATCCACATTGACCCAAAGGAGCAGATCGGTCTCCTTCAATGGAATGCGTTCGCGCAGCGGTTTGTCTTTGAAGACATCGTCCACCACGAAGACGATGGTTGGGCGTTGCTTGCTGCGCTGTTCGGAAAGGATGTCGTCGAGCTGATTGAAACAGCCGCGGCCGAAGATCATGCGGTTTACGGTTTTAAAGTTGCGAAACATCAGATGTTATCCCTTCTTTGCGAAACAATGGTCTCGATGGATGGTTGTCACGAGCATGAATTACATGTCTTTTAACACTTTTTGCACGGTGGCGATGCGCTGTTCCAGCTGCTCCGGCCGCCACCCCAGCTTGATCTGCATGGAGATGGTGCGGGACATGATGGCATCCGAACGGGACAGGTCGACCCGAGCATAATCCGGACAGTGGTCATAGAGCTGCAGCGGCATCCTGGCGGCGGTCTGCATTTGTTGGAGGTGCTGCCACTTTCGATAATAGTGCCAGTTGTTGTCATACCAGTAGAAGCAGCCGTCGACGCCGGCGCTGTTCAAGGCCTGGGCGGCTTTGCGGGTGCGTTCTTCGCTGGGCAGCATGAAGCTCAGAAAGGTGGCCGAATCGCCGGATGCATCGGGCAGGTAGCGGAAGCTGATGTGGGAAATATCGGCCATTGCCTCTTTCAGGGCGGCCTTGTGAGCGCGCTGGGTGGCCAGGATAGTGTCCAGTTTTCTCAGTTGGGCCAGGCCCACGGCGGCATTGAGTTCGCTGATACGATAGTTGTATCCCAGAATCGGGTGACCTTCCGCGCCCCGGTCGCTGCCCATGTGATCGTGCCCATGATCGCCAAAGGCATGGGCCACTTCGTACCGCTCGGGGTCATCGGTGATCACGGCGCCGCCCTCGCCGCAGGTGATGGTTTTCACCGGGTCAAAAGAGAAGCATCCCATCTGTCCGAAAGTGCCGAGGGAGCGGCCGCCGAAGGTGGCCCCGACCGACTGGCAGGTGTCTTCGATGAGCACCAGCCCTTTGCGCCTGCACAAATCCTGGATCTCATCGATGCGGGCCATGGCACCGCACATATGGACCGCAACCACTGCCCGGGTGCGCGATGTGAGTGCCGCTTCTACCGCTTTCGGGTCCAGGCAGAGGGTTTCGTCGATATCGGCGAAGATGGGCACGCCGCCGGCCGCCAGGATCGCTTCGAAGGTGGCCACGAAGGTGAAAGAGGGGACGACCACCTCATCACCGGCGCCGATGCCGCAGGCGGCCAACGCGATATTCAGGGCCGCGGTGCCGCTGCTGCACAGGTGGCAATGGGCCACGCCCAGGCGCCGGCAAAACTCCTGCTCAAAAGTCTTGGCCTTCCAGTGGCCGTTGCGCGCCGCATCGAATCCATAACGAAAAAGGACGCCCGAATCGAGGACATCCTGCAGCTCCTTGCGTTCTTCATCACCGAAGATTTCAAAACCAGGCATGGATAATTTCTCCTGACCTAAAAGGGAATTTAAATGCCATGAGGGTGTGGGGTGTTTGCCCGCTATCCGTTCGCCTTCGAGCGGGCGGTTGCATCGTTTTGTTGCGCCCAATGGCCTTTGAAATAGTGGGAAAAGGCCATGCGGGCGTAGGTGCCGGCCCGCACACCGATGTATGCTTCGTGGGCCACCAGCGACGCCACGACGAGTTTACCGGGGCCGTTCTTGTCCTGTGCGAACCCGACAAACCAGTCGAAGCGTTGGTCATGGGCACGATTGGATATCGACCCGGTTTTCCCGCCGATGCGCAGGCGCGACAGGACCGGGTCGCGTTGACTTCCCCTGAATGTTTTTCGCGCGGTTCCCGATTGGACCGTTTTTTCCATCATGGCCTTCAACACGGTGGATGCCCGTGTGGTCATGGCGCGCTGTTCCCACGAGGCGTGGGCCGTGTAGATCTCGCGTCCTTCGGGGTCCATGATGCGTTCCACGAAAACCGGCGACACCATGCGTCCCTCATTGAGAATGCACGCCGTCATCACGGCACCGTGAACCGGTGAAATGGTCGTTTCGTTATTAAATCCCGACGCGATTTCCGCCCAGTGATAAGGCGTTTCCCGGACCACCAGGTGGCTGGGGGCGACCGGCAGCTCGAAATCCAGGTCTTGATTGAAGCCGAAGCCCAGGCCGTACTCTTCCAGGGCCCGTTTGCCCAGATGGAGTTGACCGAGTTTGCCGAAGACCGGATTGATCGATTCGGCAAACGAGGCGCCGAACGATACGGCGTGCGTATATCGATTATCCGTCTCCTTGAGCTGACTTTTGTAAAGGGTGTGCTTGTAACCGTTGAATCGGACCGTGGTCCGGTCCGAATACCCGCACTGGTCCACGGCCGCGGCGGCCGTGACGATTTTAAAGAGGCTCGCGGCCGGAAAGGTGCTGCGCAGACAGGGATTGGCCTGGGGATCGCTCTTGTCGAAACCGGCCATGGCCAGGATCCGGCCGCTGTCCGGATCCATGACCACCACGCCGATATAGCGCGAATTCTTCCGATCCATGGCTTGGATCAGGCGCTCCTGCAAGGTTTCGTCCAAGCTGGTTTCGACGGTGAAACGCTGCTGCCTGAACGGCAGCTCAACCTGCTCGGCCAGCAGGTCGTTGGGGGTGACACGACTCAGCAACAGCTGAACGTCTTTTTTCCCGATCGAGGGCGTTGCCTCTGACGGGCGTTCGATGATCGCCGTTGCTGGCGCCACGTTGGTCGCACCGGTGGTGGGCCATCCCATGTAGATGCAAAGCAACACGACCGATAGGGCCGCGAGGGCGAGGACCAGCCGTCGGCGGGGTACGCGTTTGGCAGGGCGCTTGAGGCCGCGCTGGTACTCGCGCCAACTGGGTCGTTGGGGCTGTCGTTTCAGATCGCTCATGCCTTTTCTCGTATCATCGTTGCGGGTATCGGCCAGTGGGATCCTGTTTGATCCGCCAATGCCATGACACCCATCGCCGTCCGAATCTCTATCGAATCGGCGTCCCCGGCGGCATCTCCTGGTCGGCACCGAGGGCCGCCAGCGCCTTGTCGGTACTGGCAGCAAGAAGCATGCCCTGGGATAGCACGCCCATCAGTTTGGCCGGTTTCAGGTTGGCCACGAGGATCACTTGTTTTCCGATCAGTTCATCCGGCGGATAGGTGCCGGCGATGCCGGCAACCACCGTTCGCGGTTCCGGTTCACCCACATCCACTTCGAGCTTCAACAGCTTTTTGGCACGTGGTATCGCTTCGGCGCGAATCACCTTGGCCACGCGAAGGTCGATGCGTGCAAACTCTTCAAAGGTAATTTCCGGTTTCAATTCGGGCTGCAAGACTTTGGTCTCCGATGGCAGATCGCTTGAGGGCGGCTCTTTTTTGATGTCGATCCGCGGGAAAAGCGTCGTGGATTTGGGCAGTTGCGTTCCGGACGGGAGCAGTTTCCAGGTGGCGACGCGTGCCATTTTATAAAAGCTGTCGCCGGCATCTAGGCCGAGGTGTTTTTGCATGGTCGCCGCCGTTTCGGGCATGATCGGGTAGATCAGTCCGGAAATGACACGCAGCCCTTCCAAGAGGTTGTAGATCACAGCCTGCAGCTGCGGTGCAGCGCCTTTGCTCTTGGCCAGCTCCCATGGCGCGGTTACGTCGATGATCTTGTTCATGCGATTGATGAATTCCCAGACCGCGGTCAGCGCCTTGTGAAATGCGAAGGTTTCCATTTCCGACTGGTATATGGCGATCGTACGGGCCACGCGATCTTCCATATCGAGGGCCAATTCCTGTTCGACGGCCGGATCGGAAGCGGGAACCACGCCTTTGAAGTATTTGTGCGCCATTGTGACTACGCGCGAGAAAAGATTGCCAAGATCGTTGGCCAGGTCAGAATTGATACGGGTGACCAGCGCCTCTTCGTTGAAGTTGGCGTCGAGTCCGAAGTTCATCTCTCGCATCAAAAAGAAACGGAAGGCGTCCAATCCGTAAATATTCTTCAGTTGCAACGGTTCGATGACATTTCCCAGGCTTTTGGACATCTTGCTCTGGTCCACGTTCCAGTAGCCATGTACATTGAGATGTTGGTACACCGGCAATCCGGCGGCTTTGAGCATGATGGGCCAATAGATGCCGTGGGGTTTGAGGATGTCCTTTGCCACGATGTGCTGGGCCACGGGCCAGAACTTCTTGAATCGTGGGTCATCGGGATAGCCGATGGCGGAAATATAGTTGATCAGTGCGTCGAACCACACATAGGTGACATAATCGTTGTCGAAGGGCAGGGTGATGCCCCATTTGATCCGGGACTTGGGCCTTGAGATACACAAATCATCCAACGGTTCGCGCAGGAAGGCCAGCACCTCGTTTTTGTACCGCTCCGGCCGGATCATGTCGGGATGTTCGTGAATGTAGTCGATGAGCCATTGCTGATAGCGGCTCATCTTGAAAAAGTAGTTGGACTCCTTGATTGTCTCCGGCTCGGTTTCATGGTCCGGACATTTTCCGTTCACCAGTTCGCGATCGGTATAGAAACGCTCGCAGCCGAAACAGTACTTGCCCTCGTATTCGCTGAAATAGATATCGCCCTGGTCATAAATCTTCTGCAGAACGCGCTCGACGACCGCCATGTGGGACTTGTCGGTGGTGCGGATGAAATAATCGTTGGCGACGTTGAGCTGGGGCCACAATTCACGAAACAGTCCGCTGATTTTGTCCACGTAGAGCCTGGGGGTCGTATTCTCCTTCCTGGCGGCGCGCATGATCTTGTCGCCGTGTTCGTCGGTGCCGGTGAGAAAGAAGGTCTCGTCGGTGATCATGGTATGATAGCGATTGATCACATCGGCGCATATCGTCGTATACGCGTGGCCCAGGTGGGGCCGTGCATTGACGTAATAGATGGGGGTGGTGATATAAAACGGTTTGGCCATGCCCTGCTCCTAACGCGCAACGCCCGGGGCGGTTGAAATATCGCCCATGGCGTTTTTTCGGCTTCTATTTGATGATCTCGTCCAATCCTATTTCGACCTCTCCGTCGTCCACGCGCAAGGCGATGCGCTCTTTGAAATAGTTGAGGCGGACGACCTTGCCCGTGTAATCCTTGGTCTTGACGGTTTTGCCCAGACCCGGAAATTTGCTTTTGAGCTCTTTATAGACCTCGTTTTCAAACGTCAGGCAGCACATCAACCGACCGCACTGGCCGGAGATTTTCGTGGGATTCAACGAGAGTCCCTGCTCCTTGGCCATTCGGATCGAGACCGGATCGAATTTTTCCATGAACAAGGAACAACAGAATTCACGGCCGCATCGTCCAAGGCCGCCACACATTTTGGCCTGATTGCGGATGCCGACCTGGCGCATCTCGATACGCACATGAAATTCCTTGACCAGCAGTTTGACCAGCTGGCGGAAATCCACCCGGCCGTCGGCGGTGAAGAAAAAGGTGAGCCGGCTGGCATCGAACGTGGCTTCGACCGCAAAAAGGCTCATTTTCAGCCCGAGTTCCTTGATGCTTTTAATGCAGAAGGTGTGGGCCTGCTTTTCCAGTTCAGCGTTTTTTTCGCGCTGCTCGAAATCCGCTTCGGTGGCCTTGCGATGGATTTTTTTGAGCTGTTTTTCCTGGCCGTCCGCTGGTTTCTCATCGTCCACCGGAACCGGAATCTTGGCGACTGTTCCAAAACCCAGTCCTTTCTCGGTTTCCACGATGACCGGATCGCCCATTTGCAGCACGAACGCGCCGGCATCAAAATCGTAGATTTTTCCACCGGATTTGAATCGTATGCCGATTGTTTTTCCCATATTCAAACCACCCAACGCCTGTTAAGCGGCCCGCAGGCACGCCATGCGAAGGGCCATGTTGTCTAACGTTAATCTCAAGTTTGCATTGCCTGCAATATCTTTTTGTGCTTTTTCAAGCGCTTCCCAAATAACTGTCAGCTGCCCGTCGCTCAGCTGTTCGCTGACCTGCGCCAGCGTCTCTTTTCGGTCGGCATGGACGATATGTGTTGCTTTGTAAGGCCAAACGCTGAGGTCACGCACCCAACTCTTCAGGGTTTCCAAGTCATCGTCGATTTGGGCCTTGCTTTGCGCCAATTCAGCCGAGAAAGCCAGTGCCAGGGTTGATGTCAACGGCCCGTGGGGATCGATTCGATCCAGGCCGGACGCGCGGATCAGCCAATTCCGGCGTTGGTGCCATTTTCCTGTCGCCAACTGCAACGCCTTGGTGTAGCTGCCGCCGGCCGCTTTGGCAAGGGTTTTTGAAAGAATGTGATCCAAGCCCTGTGTGTCAGCCAGCAAGCCGGCAATATCCTCGGCTGCCAGGGGATTGAAGGGAATGTGTCGGCATCGCGAGACAATGGTCGCCAGCAGGCCGGATCGCTGGGAGGCGGTGAGCACCAGGATCGTGCCTTGCGGCGGCTCTTCCAGGACTTTTAACAGCGCGTTGCCGGCTTCCGGGTTCAGCTGATGGGCATCATCGATAATGACGACCCGATGGGTGGCGCTGAACGGTTTCATCGCCAGGCTGGCCAGCAGCTCCCTGACCTGATCGATCCTCAATATGCCCTTGCGGGGCGCGATTTCAATGACATCCGGATGCTTGCCCGCCTCGATCTGCCGGCACAGGGGGCACCGGCGGCAGGGCTGGTCGAAGGCGCCGGATGGGCCTTCACCCACACTTTTGGTCCCCTCGCGGCAATTCAACGCCATGGCCATGACCCGGGCCGTGGTGCGCTTGCCGATGCCCTCGATGCCGGTGAACAGCATGGCATGGGGCACTGCCGCCCGACGTAAAAAACGCTTTAGAATCCCGATGGGAAATGTCTGCCCGACAATGGGCTCGAACCCGGAAACGACCGTTTTGGGTAACATCTGAAACGTTATCCCGCACCTTTCAGCGGCGTGCGCTGCAAGGGGCTTTGAATATCGAATGAAAAAGCGTGGATGCCGTCTCTATGACGCATCGACGCGGTCTTTCAATTCTTTTCCGGACTTGAAAAAGGGCAGCTTTTTGGGCTGGATCGTCACCTTTTCGCCGGTCTTGGGGTTTCTGCCGGTGTAACTTTTGTAATTTTTGACATAAAAACTGCACAGGCCGCGTATTTCGACCCTTTTGCCCTGCGCCATGGCGTCGGTCATGCTGTCGAAGAAAATCTGAACCACCCTGGCAGCTTCGGTCTTGGAAATTCCGACCTCATTTTTAAGCGCAGAGATAAGCTCTAATTTATTCATGGGGCCTCCTTCCGCATTTGTCGATGCGAACATTTCATGGCATTCTATAAAACGGAACTTTATAAAAAGTCAAGGAGTTATACTAACACCGGGTACGGTTTCGCGGCGGGATACTATTTTAAGACATCGGGTACCGGTTCCACATCCTCGGCATCCACCTCCACCGAGGCGAATTGGCCCAAGGCTTCGATAAACACGACCACCCGGTCCACGCCCTTGTAATGGTCGAAGATGCCCACTACGCCGGAGAACGGTCCGTCGACCACCACGACCCGGTCGCCCCGGGCAAAGATGTTGCCCGTTGTGATGGCACGCTCGGTGGACACCATGATGCGCAGGGAGGCGATGGTTTCGTCGGGTACGGAGATCGGTCCGGTTTTATCGCCGATGAGTCTCACCGCGCCGACGGTTTTGAGGATATCCAGGTGATGATGGGGATGAAGATCGCAGTGGACGAAAACATATCCGGGGAAGAGCGGCACCCGGATCATCTTTTTGCGGTCCTTGCGGCGGCTGGGCACCGTGATTTTCGGCAGAAAAACTTCGATGGTTTTTTTCTGCAGCCCTTCGTTTACCACGTTCTCGAATCGGCTTTTGGTATGCAACACATACCAGGCCGGAATCAATTTATCGGAAGGCATTGATAATTACCGTTTTCTATCCAATATCACTATTGTCCGGTTAAGTTTCAAATAAATTCAATTGGATATGTTGGTAGTCATTTTCGATTCTGTAACTAGTCATTGTAAGCAACTGTTGTAATGGCACTTTTTCAAATAAAGTCAAACTCAGTAGCTGTAAAATTGTGTAGAGGCTGTGCTCAATCCGAAGACGCTTTTTCAATATTGCGACCAAGACGTATACAGATATAGCGATCCAGATCTGAGTCTTGACAGCGTTTTCTGAGGTGCCGAAAAATGCTTTGATTCGCAGATGCTGCTTGATCCACTTGAAAAATAGTTCTACCTGCCAGCGACATCGGTATAAATCGGAAATCGTTAGTGCAGGCAGTGTAAAGTGGTTTGTCAGAAAAATTAATTGAAGCGCCTGTTGCTCGTCGACGTACCGGATCCTGCGAAGCTTCTGCGGATAATCTCTGCGACTGTTGTAACCTGTTAATTCAACGGTCTGGTCACAACGAAGGCCGCAGGATACATCAACAGGGTGAGAGTACAGTCGCCGCATTTTCGTATTCGTCTTGGAGCGGATTATGAAAAAAGCCGGCGTTTGATTTAATGAAAATAGGCGGCTGAAATCCAGGTAGCCACGGTCCATGACATAAATGGCACCAGCTTCTGGGATCAAAATGTCCAATACGTTGACATCGTGAACCTTGCCCTCAGTGATATCTACAAACGAAGGAATGTTTCCCCGCAGATCCAGCA
>DHGT01000009.1 GCA_002402905.1 Desulfatitalea sp. UBA4791
AGTGGCTTATTCCTTCGGGTTAGAGCCCCAGCTCGAAGACCGCCTGTTTACGATCCATCCGGATGAGTCCATGGGGCAGACCCGGTCGATCATGACCATGACGGCCAGAATAAAAGAAGGCAGCTTCGAAGGCATCGACGAGCAGGCCATCGGGGCATGGAAGCATTTTCACGCCCTGCTCAAACCGGTCGAGGTCGTCATTCCCTATGCCGGCCGGATATCGGATTATCTTCAGCGGGGAGAAAGATTGCCCATTGCCACTCGAAGGGCCTTTAATCGGTCCATGGCCATCATCCAGACGGTGGCCTGTGCCTATCAGTTCCAGCGTTCCAAAGATGCCAAGGGCCGGCTGATTGCCGAGATGTGCGATTACTGGATGGCTCTTCAAATTGTACGGGAAGCATTTCGGGAAACCCTCGGGCATCAAAGCAAGGAAGCCGCTCAGCGAATCGAATACATCCGGCAAAATGGTCCTGTGCAATACAGCGCATTGACCTCCGAGTGGGGGGTCTCAAAGTCTGCATTGACCGGTTGGGTGCGCGGCAAGTTGTATGACAACATCCTGTCGTGGTGTGATGAAGAAGGTGAAGAGTTCTCGGATGATGCGGCGCTGAAAAAGGCCAAGCATTCGGGCAAGGCCTATCTGAAGATCAACGATGCTTTCGTGGCCGATGATGTGACCGGCCTGCCAACGCCGTTTGAGCTGACCGCAGATCCGGATTGGAATGAGGGCGGAAAGCTTTACCAGTTGTACGACCTTGCCTTGGATCGAAGGCCGGCCATCGAAAACGTTGCCGTCGAGACCAAGACGGACGATGCGATCGAGGGGCCCGTAGAAGTATTCAGCTTTGACGATATTGGTCTTAGCAATTGAAATGATAAATATTTGAAAACAGGGGAGCGCCATCAAATCGGCCTCCCCAATTCACTTTTAAGGGGGATTAAAGCAAATGCAATGGACGACAGTAAATTTCGGAAAGCACATGGGATTAACGCTGCCTCAGATCATTTTCAAGGACGCGGACTGGTTTTTCTATGCGTATGAAAAGGGGTTCTTCAAAGGGGAACATGCCAGGCAGGCCCACAAGCTTTACCGGCGGGCGCGGTCGATTAAGGTGCCGCCAAGAAATGGTCAGACGATGCTGGTCGAGTATGTCATTCACCATGATTTTCGAACTGGAACCGATAAGTTTGGCACCATGAGGCTGATTGCCGATGGGCCGGGACTTGAACGATTGAATGTCTCATCGGTAATCGATTTCTATATCCCAAGGTCATATGCTTCGTAGGATAAGACCGGCAACAAGAATTTTGTGGCGGCCCTCAAAGCGATCTTGTTCGGCGACCCATCTAAGCGGATGAACCGGCAGGCCTGCGAGGACTTTTTCAACGATGATGATAATTTTGACTTGGATTGAAACAAGGACTATGCGGCCGTCACCGCGAAGTGTGTGACCGGTGACTATCACGCCAGGGAGGTGTTTATAGGTGTTTTGTGGTGTTTAGGTGTGGGGTAAACACCTGCCTGGTGATCAAAAAGCCCGAAATATGGCGTTTTTTACATTTAAGGAGGTATAGGTGTTAAGGTGTTTACCTATATTCTAAGAAATTGGGTTTCGGATTTTTTTGAAGGGTATGTGTCGTCGGCGTAAACTTTTGGCCATGTCCGGCTGTTTAGTTCAATCGACAAAACAGGGTAAACACCTGAACACCTTGGGCCATGGTGCTGTAACCTGTTGATTATCAACGGATTGCGACTATTCAAGGTGTTTACCATGGTGTTAAACACCCATAAACACCTTGGTTTAGTTGGTTTTGGTGTTAAATGCGCCCGCCGCGCTGCTAAATGGATGGCATCGATGACATGACGCCGGTGTCTTCCTTTTTGCCTGGCACGGCCTGATCGAATTCCTGCCCGTCGACAAGGCCAACGATCCCTGGCCGGACCGCTTCCTCGAAGCCCTGGAGACGGTGCGACTCTCCGGGCGCACCAACATGCTCGACCACCCGGAGGTGACCCGGCTGACCGTCGAGATGGGCTACCCGGAGGTGGCCGAGTGGCTGGCGGATCACCGGCGCGAATACGCGGCCTTCGTCCTCGAAGGGACGAGACCGCTCGGCAAGAACTTCAGCGGCAAGGAGGACCCGGCTCCATGTGCGGACAAGTAAGCGTCATCTTCGGCCGCCAAGCGCAGACGGCCCGACGAGCGGGATTATCTGCGCGAGGTCTTCATCCGCATGCTGCTGCACAGCGAGGAGCGCGGCAGCCTGGGAGCGCACGAGCAAGGCCTCATCATCACCACCAGCGACTTCAGCCCCGGAGCCGTCAAGGAAGCTGCCCAATCCGACAAGACCCCCATCGCCCTGATGAATGGGGAACAGCTTGTGATGCTCCTGATGGAGCACGGCACCGGCGTCCATCGCTCGACTCCGGATCTGTTTGAGATCGATGAGGAGTTTGCTGCTCACCAGAATGCAATTAAGGAATAGCCATATGGAATGATGTAGAAACAATCTTTGGCGTCACCTATCAATCCACAACACGAATTGGTGCGGGGTAAAAAGCGATGGATATCCTGCTGACATTCACCGGTTTTCACGCCCCCTATTCAAAGGGATTGGTTGATCAAGAGGAGCTTGAGCCGCCATGTCCAGAACCGCCCCAAAATTCCGCATCGCCATTAACGGCTATGGCCGCATCGGTCAAAGCGTCCTGCGGGCGCTCTATGTCGGTCGCCGCCACAGCGACCTGAAGGTGGTGGCGATCAACGAGCTGTCCGACCTCGACACTTTGACCTATCTGACACGCTACGATACCACCCATGGCCGTTTCCCCGTGGAGGTGAGGAACGACGGCAGCCATCTGCTAATCAACGGAGACCGCATCCGGGCACTGAACGAGAGAAGCCCCGAGGATCTACCCTGGAAGGACCTGGATGTCGATCTTGTTTTCGAATGCACGGGTACCTTTACCGATCGCTCCACTGCGGAGTGCCACCTGGCCAGCGGTGTGCGACGATTGCTCTTTTCACAGCCCGCCGATGCAGACATAGATGCCACCATTGTCCACGGTTTCAACAGTAGGCACCTAAAACCCGGCCATCGGATCGTCTCCTGCGGCTCCTGCACCACCAACTGCATTGTTCCCATCCTCGACCTGCTCGACCAACATTACGGGATCGAGAACGGCGTAACCACGACCATCCATTCGGCAATGAACGACCAGCCGGTGATCGACAGCTATCACCACACCGATCTGCGGCTGACCCGCAGCGCCATGCAGTCCATGGTCCCGGTCGATACCGGCCTGAGTCAGGGGATTGGCAAGATGATGCCCGCCCTGAGCGGCCGTTTCGAATGTCTGCACCTGCGCGTACCGACCATCAATGTTTCTCTGATGGACCTGGCCATCAACCTACGTCGTCCTGCGGATGCCATTTCGGTCAACGCCCTTTTTCGTGAAGCCTCGGAAGGACGCTTGCAGGGGCTCCTGGGATACACCGAAGAGCCCCACGCCTCGGTCGATTTCAACACCGACCCCCGCTCGGCGATCATCGACGGAACTCAGACCCGGGTGAGCGCCTGCAGGCTGCTCAAACTCATGGCTTGGTTCGACAACGAGTGGAGTTACGCCAATCGCATGCTCGATGTAGCGCAAACCTGGCTGAGCCTGGCGGGGGAATAAGCTTATAGGAAGATCTTCGAGTCTTGCCCCGTCAAAAAATAAAAATCGATAAGCATCCCAGTGTTTACTCAAACCAAGTGATTACCTTGAGGGCTCAGTATTTCGATCATCGATTACCATTCCATCCCTTCCAACCGCAACGTGGCGGGGTAGGGTTCCTGCGTGGTCCATCAGCCACAAATCCAACTCATGACTTACATGGGTGAGGATCACCCTCCGTGCTCTGATGGCATCCGCGCTTTCCAATGCGGTGCGTACATCATTATGGTTACGTGGCCGCCTCTCCAGAGGTGGATGACAGCAATCGAGGATAACGCAATCAGGCCGCCACTGTTTCAAAAACTCCACGCTGCCGGGCGGCAGGCCGATGGTGTCGCAAAGATAGACAATCCTTGCCGAACCCGCTTCAAGGCAGTAGCCAAAGGTCATTTTGGAATGCACCAGGGGAACAGGGGTAGCTGTCACGTCACCAAAGAGAGCCGGGCTGAATTCCTGGAGCCGGTGAAACTTCAGCAAGCCGTTGTTTTTGTAAAGGTCGGCGCAGCCCTCCGGATCGGGAGGCGCTCCGACATCGATCCGTGGGCCTGTGCCCCAGCGGAGATGAAACAGTCCCTGGACATGATCGGGGTGAAAATGGGTGAGCAGGATCGCGGTCAGGTTTCCGGAAGGAAACCGCTCGACGAGATCGACCAACCCCGCGTCGATCAAGACCCGCGTGCCGCCGGATTCAACAAGCGCCGTGCTTGGACGCCGTATGAAACGTGGATCGAGCCGTGCCCGTTCACAGGCCGGACAATTGCACCCATAAAGCGGCACACCGCCTGCGTCGCCTGTCCCCAGTAAGCTTAAACGCAAACCACCTGTGTTTTTCGGTGGCTTCGGGCCATTCCGGGAGTCATGTCTTGAATCAACTTCCCCGGATGACGGAAGGATTCCTGAGTTCAGTGTGCTCATGAATGAATACGCCTGTCGGGCTGTAAACAGTCATTCACGGAATAATGCAGGATGAGACCGATCAAAGTGTCACCGCCTTCGTGAAGCTGTCCGTCGTTATTGACCTTGAGACAGCCCTCGCAGGCGCCTGCAAGAATCTGGTGACGTTGCAGACGTTTTTCAACCTGCTCCCTGGTTTCGCGGCCCCGGCTCAGGAGCCGTTCCCGGAGGACATCCGCAGAAACCTCGATCAAGAGCGGCACCACGTTATGATATCGACCGGACGCCTGGGGCAAGTATTCGCGGGAGCCGTTCACAATGACGGTCGCGCCGCTTGCAAGCCACTGGTCGATCTCGATGCCGATCCCGTAATGATGGCCGTGGCTTTGCCAATGAAAGGCAAAAAGCCCGGCCGCAACCCGCGAGGAAAATTCATCCGGGGTGAGCGACACATGGTTTTCACCTCCCGCATCCGCTGGACGGGTGATGTAGCGATGAGCGAAAACGATATTGGAGTGTTTGGCCAGTTTTTCCCGGGCGTAACGCATCAGGCTGTCCTTGCCGCTTCCCGATGCCCCCATGACGTAAATGAGTCGGGCTTTCATCGTAGACCCTTACACATGATCGAAATACGCTGAGACGATGGATGTTCCATTCACCCAGACTCTTTCCGCCTGCGGCAGGGAACCGAGCATCTTCACGGCGACAAGATCCGCACGCTTGCCAATCGCTATCTCTCCTCGATCAGACAACCCTGCGGCGCACGCCGGATTGACGGTCACCATGGCCACGGCTTGGCAGAGGGAAATATCCGTAAGAGAAGGCAGACGCATGATGGATGGCAGCAACGCAGCAGGGGAATAATCGCCGCAGAGGCAGTCGGCTACCCCATTGCTGACGGCATCGAGCGCCCGCATATTGCCCGACTGGGATTTTCCGCGCAGGATATTGGGAGCTCCGAACAGGGTGGCCAAGCCGTTTTCGCGGGCGGCGCGGGCGGTTTCGAGGTTGATCGGGAACTCGGAGATGACTGCGCCAAGCGCCCGCACCGTGGCGACCTTGTCCGGCGAGTCGTCGTCGTGACTGGCGATCGACACCCCGTGGTGTTGGGCCTTTTCAGCCAGGGACCGCATGCGAGCCATGGCCCCCTGTGCGGCCTCCAGCTTGCGGGCCAGAATCCCGTCAAGCGCGTCCTCGTCTGTTCTGTACGTGCGGGCGAGGTAGTCGCGATAGGCCTCCACATCGCGGAACTGGCCTTGACCGGGGCTGTGATCCATGAAGGACATCAGATGGGCATCGCCCTTTTCGATGAGTTCACTCAGTACCGCAGGCGCGGTATCATCGGTGACCTCATAGCGGACATGCACCCGGTTATCGATGAGTGCATGGGGCCGCCAGGTGTGGACGGCACGGGCGATCTCGGCGGCGAAGGCATTATTGCGCACCCCCAGTTCATGGTTGGCAAACGACAGGGCGTGAAAAACCGTGGTGACCCCTGCCAGCGCGTTGCGTTTGTCGGCCTGGGCGCAGGCGAAATCCAGGGGGAAATGCACATTTGGTCGCGGTTCGATTTCTTTTTCCAGGGCGTCGCAATGCAGGTCGATCATGCCTGGAATAAGAATCCTTCCGGCAAGATCGATGATCTCCGTTTTTCCCGCTCCGTCCGGATCAAGGGCGGCGATGCGCCCGTCCTCGATCAGGACGGCGACGCCGTCACGCGCCTCGGTTGGCAAAACCACCCGGGCATTTATCAGCAAGGTTCTCTTCATCATATATTCCCCTCCATGCCCAGGGCCTCCGTACCCTGAGACTTTAATTCAACAACATGATCCGCGAGTCGGCGGACCAGTTCGGGGTGATGGAATACGGCCAGCATGCCCACTCCCCTGGTTTTGATGCTTGAAAGCAAATCGATGACACGTTCGGTGGTGTCCGGATCAAGACTGGCCGTGGGCTCGTCGAGCAACAGCAGACGGGGGCTTGAAATGAGTCCTCGCGCCAGGTTTATCCGTTGTTTTTCTCCGCCGGAAAAGGTGGCGGGCGGCACGTGCCAGAGGCGTTCCGGGACATTGAGAAGGCGCAAGAGATCCGCGGCGGCGTCTCGGGCCTCCTCTTTTTTCCCGCCCCGCAGGAGCAGTGGTTCGCTGACGACATCCAAGGCTTTTTTTCGCGGCAGACAATGGAGAAACTGGGTCACGAAACCGATATCGGAATGCCGCAGTTCCAGAATCCGATGATCCAACGCCTGCGCCAGATCAGTGGTGTGTCCCGCCTCGTCGTGGTAGAGCACCCGGCCGCTACGCGGGAGATAAGTGCGAAAGATGCACTTCAGCACGGATGATTTCCCGCACCCCGTCGGTCCCACCATGGCCGTCATCTGTTTTTTGAAAACTGTCAGGTCGACATCGGCGCAGGAAGGAATGAACGCCTTCTGCTCGTGCAGGAAAAATCTCTTGTTTAGTTTTTCGACTGTCAAAATCGGTGTATTCACCACGGGACTCCTTATAATGCGGACGCGACGAGCTGTTGGGTATAGGCGTGTTGCGGATCTTCGAGAATCTGATCCGTGAGCCCGGTCTCGATGACCCGTCCGTTCTTCATGACAATGGTGCGGCTTGCCAGCAAGCGGATGACGCCGAGATCATGGGTCACCGCGATCATCGCCGTGCCGAGTTCCTGCTGGATTTCCAAAATAAGATCGAGAATGCGGGCCTGAACCGAGAGGTCGAGNNGAAAAGAACAGGGGGGCTGGTCGCCAGCGCTTTGGCGATCTGGACGCGTTGTTGCATGCCGCCGGAAAATTTTTTCGGGGATTCGTCCATGCGCTCGGGCATGACTTCCGTGCGGGCCAAGAGGCTGCGCGCCCGTTCGCGTATCCTGCCGTAGTGCGAGAAATCGCTCATCAACAGACGCTCGGCGATGTTTCCTCCAGCGGAAAAATTGAAATTGAGGCCGAGATGCGGGTTCTGGTAGACGATGCCGAAGCGGTGGTTTCTCAGCCAGCGCTGCTGTGCCGCATTCAGGCTGAAGAGGTCCCACTGCCGTTCGCTGTCGAAAAAGACGGCTTCGCCGTGCGATGGCGCTTCATCGAAAAAAAGCATTTTCACGATGGTCGATTTGCCGCTGCCGGACTCTCCCATGATGCCGAGAATCTCTCCGGCGTGCAGGTCAAAACTGATATCGGCGGCCGCCACCACCGACCCGCAGTGCGGGCAGACATTGCTGCCGGACTCCGGCCCGGTGCTTTCCAGACAGCGAGAGCAGCCAGATCCATGAATCTTGCCAAGGTTTCTTACTCCAAGAACTTTCTTCATAGCGCGGCCTCACCTGCCGATAATATGTGTGCGACGATTCCCTGATTGCAGTAGTCCGAGTCGGAGCATTGATAGATTCGCACGCCGTCATCGCGGGTGAATTCATCCAAAAAGGAATCCGTCGCGCCGCAACGGTGGCAGGATCGCCGCCGCCCCTGCTCGTCGGTGAAATCCTCGGTTCTGAAAGCGATATCGTCGAAGGCCAGCGGCTCCGCGTTGGTGTAGGGCGGCACGGCATAGATTTTTTTTTCACGCCCGGCTCCGAACAGGATCAGCGCGGGCGACTGGTTGAGCTTGGGTATGTCGAAACGTGGAATGGGGCTGGGGTCCAGCACGTAATGCCCGTTGATGCGCGTCGGATAACGGTGCGAGATGGTGATTTCATCGAAACGGACGATGTCTTCGTACAGCTTGGTCAGCAGCCGTGAATAATCCCCCTCGCCGTGCATGATTTTGCGCCGGGCTTCCGAAGGCTCAACGACAACCAGAGGATCTGGATAAGGAACCTGCAAAACCAGAACCTGGGCGTTCGTCAATTGTCTTTCGGGGATGCGATGGCGTGATTGGATGAGCGTCGCCTCCCGGGTCTGTTCCGTTGTGTCCACTCCGGGGCAGGTCAATTCAATAAAATGACGTAAATTGACCGCGTTCACCGAATCATCCGCTCCCTGATCGATAACCTTCAGGGTGTCTCCCCAGCCGACCAGGCTCAGGGTCAGTTGCAGTCCACCCGTGCCGAAGCCTCGCCCCATCGGCATTTCGCGGGAGGCGTAGGGGGTCTGGTAGCCTGGTATGCAGATAGCTTTGAGGATGTTTCGCCGGACTTCCCGCTTGGCATACTCATCCAGGAAACCAAAGCTGTATCCGGCTTCATCCTGTGGTAGTTCGTAATATGGGTTCATTTTTTATTTCCTCTTTTTTGCTCTGCTTTCGCCTGGGTCGTGCGCAACCGGTCCATATCCGACTGGAACGTCACATAGTGCGGCATCTTGTAATGGTTCGCGAACCCCATGGAATCCACGCCGTCGACATGCAGGACAACAAATTCCGGATCTTCCGACGGATTCGTCGGACCTTCCTTCATGCCCTTTTGCAGGGCGCGATCCAGTACCGCCATGGATATGGCCTTGGTTTCGTTGTGACCAAAGCAGGCTCCGTAGCCGAGCGTGAACACCGGCTTGCTCTTGTTGTCGCTGTTTTCATACATGGCGACCACCTCGCATTCCGTGATCAGCACTTCCCCGGCCTCAATCTCTTCCCCCGTTACCGGATGGGGTAAGTAAACCGGGAGATAACCGACGCGCAGTTCGGCGATGGTAGGATGAATGTCGCCATAACCCCGCATGTTGGAATAGGCGAGGGCGAGGAGCGATCCGGTCTCGGCCCGCGCCATGCTCGACAGCACAGCCGAGCGCGGAATGGGGAAAATGAGGGGTTCTCTCGTGATGTCGAAAGGCTCGATGTCGTGGGCAGGGGCTTCCGGCAGCAAGCCGTCCTTTCGCAACGCCTCCACAACCTTGGGGTAGGTTTCCGGCAAAGCATCGCCCGGAGTGTCGGCCATGAACTTCGCGGCGATTTCCCGAAATACCTCGGGAGACTCATCCGCCAGGTCGATCCGCATCAATCGTAGCGCATAATCATAGGTCGGCCCCAGCATCTGCCCTCCTGGTATGTCCTTAAAGGCGCTGGAAATGCGGCGGATGACACGCATGCGACGGGTCTCCTGTACCGGCGTCGACATCAGGCGCGGCTTGGTGGAACGATAGGCCCGCAGGGCGAAGGCCGCCTCAAGCGTGTCCCCTTGCATCTGTTTGATCGCCAGGGCGGCCAGGCGCGGGTGGTACAGCCCACCTTCGGAAACGATTCGTGAGGTGAGCAGACGCAATTGATTCTCGATGGCTGAAAGAGAAAGAGGAACGCCCTGCTCTCCCTCGGCGGCACGCAGCGTTTCAAGCGCTTCCAGTGACCCCTTGATGGCGACGCCGCCACCTTTGATCGCTACATATCCCATGATTTTCCTTCCTTTGTCGTGATCCGGGTGGTGCGCGGCAAGGCAATAACTCGCGACGCATCGAAGAGAATCATGTCCACCCCCAGGGGAAACGCGCCATTCCACTCTTGCCGCTTGCACAACCAGGCCGCGCCCAGGCCCGAGCAGGCGACTTCCTTTACCGATTGAATTCCAGGGCCTCGCAATACCAGAGGTTCGCCCCGGCCGAGGTGTTCAACACGCAGAATGATGGTCGCTCCCGTTTCGGGGCATTCCAGAGAACCGAGGCCGGGAGAAAACATCGGTGCAATGTCGCCGCGAGCGACGATGAACCGCGCCTTTTCCGGTGTCTCCCTGTTTGTTTCAAGTTTTGACCAGTCATGATCGTCAATCATGTGATGAGGGTCGGCGACGGTGACTTCTCCATCGGTCAAGGTTGCCAAAATCATGCGCAACACGGTGAAATCCTTGTTCTGGATTTCCGGCGTCATGGTTTCAATACGGCCAGGGAAGGAGAAGGCGGTCATCAGTTTGCGAAAAGAGAGTTGCTGCGCCGCTGGTGCCCATACGGAGGCGAGTGCTTTGCTGTTTAAGTCAGTGTTCATATTTCATTGTCCTCGCCGGTTGCGTCGAGAAGGGAAAAGTCCACGCGGGTGCGCTTGAGGATCACGCTGCGGGAAGCTTCATCGCGCAAAAGCCGCCTTGCTCCTTCCTCAAGTAAAATTTCGATGTTTTCGCTGCCATTCAATTTATTGGCAAGAACAGCATCCAAAATAGCCATGGCTCTTGCCAGACTTGCCCTGTCGTCAAGGATTTGGGCTGCGCCTTCGCCTTTTTCGCCTTTGTCGTCGACCACGGTGACGTGGGCGCGGGAAAGCGGAATTTCCCCGATGAAATAGGGTTCAGCCAAAGCGCCGTCACGCAATTGAAGCAGTGCGAGTCCCGATTGCGGCAGGGCCTGGTCATCGACCAGGCACCGCTCTGTCAGTTCCCGCGCCGCTTCCATGACCTTTTGCGGCGGCAACGCCAAAAGCAGGCGCGGCCAGTCGCGGCGCGGGTACGATTCATAATGTGTCATGTGAGTTTTCCTCTCATCCAGGTTGAGAAATAATCAAAGGCCAGGATAACGGACAGAATCACCACAATCAGTGCGGCGGATTCGCCGTATTTGAAAAGACGCAGCGTGTCGTGGAGGGCGAGGCCGATGCCCCCCGCGCCGACCAACCCCAGTACCGAAGCCATGCGAACGTTACGGTCCATGATGTAGAGGGTGTAGCCGATGGCCTCACGCAGGATGGACGGCCATCCCGCATACATCACCACCTGGCTCCGGCTTGCGCCGGTCGCCTGAACCGCCTCGATGACGCCTTTATCGACCCGCTCCAGACTTTCGGCAAAAAACTTCCCGAGAAATCCGGCGGTATGGACACCCAG
>DHGT01000094.1 GCA_002402905.1 Desulfatitalea sp. UBA4791
GGAATGTTTCCCCGCAGATCCAGCAAGGTATGCAGCTTAACGGCGCTTTTGGTTTTACGGAAACGAGCCCATGGAAATACCGAAAGACAAAGATCGATCGTGCTGGCATCCAGCGCGTAGACTGTTTCATCGAGTTCCACTCCGAAGTCTTCGCCGGCATAGAGGTCCTTTGCAATCAGAATCAGCAGCTGAGCAAAATCGCGATAAATTCTCCAATCGCGGGTCTCGTTTGCATCGGCCAAGGTACTACGGGAGACTTTACCACGAAATCCGGTGTGGTATAGTTTTTTATCCATGGCTCGCAGGCAGCATTCGATGTCCCGTAAGCTCTCCCGGTAAGTCAGTTGGGCAAAGGCCATACAAAGGTACTGATCAAAACATGTGAAAGAACGAACCCGGTAGTTACCTTGATACCGGTCAACGCACCGTCGGAATTGGTGCATTGGAAGATTGTCCAAAACTTGAGCGAATACGGTGCTCCCTCTGTTCATGACAAGGATCCTCCCGCAAGGTTATTGTCCTCCAGGGAGGGGTATCGCTCATTGAGGCAAATTTCAAATCGATTACGATAAAAATGGCTATATTTCTGAATTATTTCTGTAAGTTGAGTACTATCTGTAAAACTTTAACCGGACACTGATAATCCAATATAATTTATTTGAGCGGGTGTTACGGTCGGGCATAGAGCCCGCCTCTACGAGATTCGGGTGGCCATACAGCCCCTACCATGACCGGGCGTCCCTTTGGGGGGCGAGTGGTCCCCATAGAACTGAAAACACCATTAAAGTCAATCAATTTTGACGGGTGGGGCAGCAGGGCGCTATCGGTCGCCAAAGGTGCCCAGGCCCAGCAGATGAACCATGAAAGAGACGCTGCCGTTGTTGGTCCCGTCCTCTTCTTCCTCGACGCTGTAATCCACCGAAACCCCCCAGCACTGGGACATGTAGGTAATCCCCCCACCGGCCTCGATCATTCTCTCTTTTTCGAAGTTGTATTCGTATTTGCCCCTCAATTGCCAACTGGGGGTGACCACCAGCGTGCCGGTCAAGTCGATGCTTTTGACGCCGACCACGGCCTCGGTGCCCAGCTCCGGATCCGCGGCCTCTTCGCGTGTGAAACGGTATGTTACACCGATGCGATCGCCGCGGCCGTCCCACAGGTTCAAGCCTGCATTGAAGCCGTAAAAGCGGCTGTCATAGGGACGCCACAAGGCATCGGCATCCAGGGAGACGTAGTTCCCCGGTGTGAGGTCGAGCTCGGCCAGAATGTCTGAAAAAGGTCTGCGCAACCCTTCCCGCTGCCGATCGATGTCGAAGCTTTGCTCCAATTTGAACCGCAGGAAGTGAATATAGTCGTTTTCCGCCGCCAGAGGATCAGCCGGTCCTGCTTTAAGTCTGCGCGCCACGAGGGTTTGGGTCAGGCCGTAGGTGATCCGGTTCCGGGCCTCGATCCGATCGAGGCTGTCGAATTCGGGGTAACGCTCCTGGTCCTTTTCCGGTATGTACTCGTAGACCACCTGGGGTTTGATGCCGTGTCTGATACCATTCCACCCGTCCGAAGTCAGCTCGTAGACGCGATAGATATCGGTGCTCGTATCGAGCTTCAGGTCGTAGATCGCCCTGTAGAAATCCTGATCGTCATCGCTCCTGGTATCCAGTGCCCGGTCCACCTGCCAGGCGGTCTGACGCAGGCCGGCGGATGGTTCGACATTGACCGCATCCAGGAGTCGCATGGGATAATAGACGCGCGGATACACATCGGCGCGATGGCCGCTCAGGCCCTCCTGGCGGTAAAAGTAAGTGTAGTGGGAAAGCAGATCGAAGTAGACCGGCAGGTCGTAGATTTTTTTCTTGGTGCCGTCCAGGGAGATCTGGGGAAGGGTCTGCAGCGTGTCATCATCGTCGTCCAGGCGCCTTTTGATCACGTCATCGTACCAGCGCGCATCCATGTTGAGGCTGTAACCGGTCCAGGTGCGGTTGACATTGAGCTGGTTGGTGCGGACTGTTTCGTTGTAGTCGTCGATGTCGCGGTTGAAATGGTCGAGGAAGTAGTCGCGCGTTTTTTCAAAGCCGCCAAAGTCGCTTTTGAACTCTTTCAAATAGTCCTGGTCGCTGACCACGTCCAGGTCGAGCTTGGCCGTCATACCCAGGGGCAGGTTTTGATCGACCTTGGCCCGAAACCAGTAACGGTCGGAGTTGGGTCTGGGATAGAGATCATCGGTGTAGCCCCACTCGTCGCTGTTTTCCTCCTGACCGTCGTCGATTTTTCGGTCTTCAAAACCATCGGCCATGAAGGTCCCCTTGGCTCGTTCGCCGGCGGCATAACGGAATTCGCCGCCCAGACGCGTGCCGCGCTTGGACATGTAGTCGGCAAAAAAAGTGGCGTCCATGCTGTCGTTGATGGCCCAGAAAAAGGGCTGCAGATAGGCTTCGCCTTTGCGGTCCGACAGGCCGAATTCAGGGGCCAGAAGCCCCGTTTGACGCTTGAGTTTGACCGGGAAAAAGAGATAGGGGCTGTAAAGCAGAGGCATTTTGCGCGCCCAGAACGCGGTGTGTTTGGCAAACCCGTAGCCTTCGATGGTCACTTCGAGGTCTTTGGCGGTGATCTGCCAATCGGGGTGGTCGCCGTCACAGGTCGTCGCGGTGGCATCCAGGATGTGGTAGGTTTCCGGGCCGGTCTTTTGAATCTCACGACCCTTCAGGTAGAGGTGATTTTCGGAGAAAAACAGCGTTCCCTCCTCGATCGAACCGGTCTCTCGTTCCATATCCAGCCGCATCTTGCGGCCGGTGAGCACATCGTTCCCGGACAGCAGGCGCACATTGCCCTCGGCCCAGGCCTCTTTACTGGTCTGGTTAAGGCGAACCATGTCCGCGGTCAACGTGCGTCCCTCCCGCGACACGCTGACATTGCCCGTGGCCAGGTATTCATCGCTGGCCCGATCGTATTGGATGGTGTCGGCGTTGACGTGCCAGGTTGCCGGGTCCTCAGGCTCGCTGCGTTCTTCCTCGGCGGCATGCAGGCCGGCGGGCAAAGCCATCAGAAGGATCCATGCGGTGAGTATGAAAACGCCGAGTCTATCCATCGGGAACGGTTGAAATCTCCTTGCCTGCAATTAAATTTTTCAATATAGAGCGAGAAGTATTGAAAAATCAATATCTACGTGAGGATGGTGGCGGAAATTGAACCTTATGACGATTTTGCTGACCAATGACGACGGCATTCAGGCGCCGGGATTGTGGGCGCTCTATCGCGTTCTGTCGCCCGAGCATCGCGTGGTGGTGGTGGCGCCGGAACGCGAAAGGAGTGCCGTCAGCCATGCCATCACGCTGCACAAACCCTTGCGGGCCAGCAAGACCGTGGTCAGCGGCGGTTACGAAGGTTGGGCCATCAACGGTACCCCGGTGGACTGCATCAAGCTGTCCATGGTCGAGTTGCTCGAAACCCCGCCCGACCTGGTGATCTCGGGGATCAATCCGGGGGCCAATGTGGGGGTCAATCTCAACTATTCGGGTACGGTGGCGGCCGCCAGGGAAGCCGCACTTTACGGGGTGACGGCCATTGCCATATCGACCCAGGGCAAGCAACATCCCCTGTACGACGAAGCCGCCCGTTTCGTCGCCCGCCTGATTCCCCAGCTGCGGGCCAAGGGGTTGCCGGGTGGTGTTTTTCTGAATGTGAACATGCCCAACGTGACGCTGGACCAGACGGCCGGCGTTTGTTTCAGCCGCCAGGGATGTGACCTGTATGACGAATATTTCGAGAAGCGGCACGATCCCCGCAACCGTCTCTATTATTGGCAGGGATATGAAGGGCAGCCCGCCTATACCCATCAAGATGCGGACGGCGCCATGCTGGAAAAGGGATACATCACTATCACCCCGGTGCGCTGCGACATGACCGATTACGATGTCCTGGAGAAGTTGCGGGGATGGCAGGTGGATGGAGGATAACCGTCTCGGGGGATGGCCATGACAGGTAAACAGATCTATGTGACCGATATCGTTGCCGGCGAGACCTTCGAGGATATATTTGTGCTGGCCGAAAAGAGTATGGCCCACAAACGGGACGGCAATCCCTTTCTGAACGTCACCCTGGCCGATCGGAGCGGCCAGATCCGGGGTGTGGTGTGGGACGATGTGGCCACGGCCGCTTCAGCGGCCGCGGCCGGGGACTACGTTCGGGTCAAGGTGTCGGCCAGCGAGTATCGCGGCACCCTGCAACTGGTCGTGAAGTCCCTGACATCCGTGCCGCCTGAAACGGTTTCGCCGGCCGATTTTCTACCGGCGACCAAACGGGATGTGGCCCAGATGGCGGCCCGGCTCAAGGCCCTGACCGATACGATTCGTTCTCCTGAACTCAAGGCCTTGATGGACGCTTTCTGGAACGATGCCGAGTTTGTCGAGCTGTTCAAGCGCGCCCCGGCGGCCAAGCAGATGCACCATGCCTATGTCGGCGGGTTGCTCGAACACACCTTGTCCATGTCCCTGCTGGCGGACAAGGTGGCCGGCCATTACAGCGGCGTGGATCGGGATTTATTGCTGGTCGGCGCCATCCTGCACGACATCGGCAAAGTTCGGGAACTCTCGTTCACCCATCGCATCGACTACACCGACGAGGGGCGCCTGCTCAGCCACATCGTCATCGGCGTGCAGATGGTGGCCGAAAAAATAGACTCCATTCCCAATTTCCCTGCCGGGCTGGCCACCATGGTCAAGCACCTGATCGTCAGTCATCACGGGGCGCGAGAATTCGGTTCGCCCGAACCCCCCAAGACCATCGAGGCGGTGTTGCTTAACTACGTCGACGAAATCGATTCGCGGGTCAATGCGATACGCGAATTCATGGCCGCCGAAGCACCGGGGGAGAACTGGACCGCCTACCATCGGTTATTGGAACGGCATTTTTACATTGGGGAAAATTCGAAATCTTAGGGCGGGGTCAAGGCATTTATGTTCATTACCCTCGAAGGGATTGAAGGCTCGGGCAAGAGCACGCAACTCGAAAACATCGTTGCATTTTTAAAAACCAGGGGCTATGAGTGCGTCACCTCCCGGGAGCCGGGGGGCACCCCTGTCGGCGCACAGATCCGCAAGGTTCTGCTCGATCCTTGCAATGCCGGCCTGGATGCCACGGCGGAGTTGCTGCTTTATAACGCCGATCGGGTGCAACACATCCGGAGCGTGATCCAGCCCCATCTGGCGGCCGGCCGGGTCGTGGTCTGCGATCGGTTTTTCGATGCCACGATGGTTTACCAGGGGTATGCGAGAGGTTTGGACAAGGCGATGATTCGAGCCCTGCACCGGCTGGTGTGTGATGATCTGCAGCCCGATCTGACGCTCTTGTTCGATCTCGATCCCCATATTGGGCTCGGCCGCGCCTGGCGCGAGATCGACCGGGGCGGGCGCACCCCGGCGGAAAGTCGTTTCGAGCAGGAAAAACTGGCCTTCCACCAGGCCGTTCGCGACGGTTACCTCGACATGGCCCGGCGTGAGCCCCATCGGTTTCGGATCATCCCGGCCGAGCAAAGCCCGCAAATGGTAGCCCGCTGCGTCGAGGCGCAGTTGGTCTCTGTTTTTCCTGAAAGATCCTGAAGTTCAGGATGCTTGAGCCCGTTCGACACGGCAGTGAAAGCGCACGATTACCTTGGACGCCATGAAATCTTCAACTATCCTCGATTTGATCGGCAACACCCCACTGGTCGAGATCCGGCGGATCAACCCCAATCCCCAGGTCCAGATTCTGGCCAAGCTGGAATATCTGAATCCGGGCGGTTCCATCAAGGATCGGGCCGCGATGTTCATGATCGAAGCGGCCGAACGGTCCGGCGAACTGACCCCCAAGAAGACCGTCGTGGAGGCGACCAGCGGTAACACCGGTATCGGTCTGGCCCTGGTGTGCGCCATCAAGGGATACCGCCTGCTGCTCACCATGTCGGAAAATGCCAGCGTGGAGCGCCAGAAGATCCTTCGTGCACGGGGCGCGGAGATTCGCCTGACGCCGGGACATCTCGGCACGGACGGCGCCATCGAGGAGGCCTACCGGCTGGCCCGCGAATTCCCGGATCAATACTACATCACCGATCAATATAACAACGAGGCCAACTGGCAGGCTCATTACCACGGTACGGCCAATGAGATCTGGAAACAGACCGGCGGCCGGGTCACCGCCATTGTGGCCACCCTGGGCACCTCGGGCACCCTGATGGGACTGTCGCGGCGATTGAAAGAGTTGAACCCGGACATTCGCATCGTCGGCGTGGAACCCTATCTCGGCCATAAAATTCAGGGTCTCAAGAATTTAAAGGAGTCTTACCAGCCTGAAATTTTTGAAAAGGAGCGTCTGGACGTCAAGGTTAACATCGAGGATGAGGAAGCCTTTGAAATGGCCCGCCGCCTGGCCCGCGAGGAGGGATTGTTCGTGGGCATGAGCAGCGGTGCGGCCATGGCCGTGGCAGTGCGGCAGGCCGCCGAGATGGCTTCGGGCATGATCGTCGTGATCCTGCCCGACAGCGGCGAGCGCTATCTCTCCACTTCTCTTTTTACCGAACGCGAGAAGGTCGGCCTGAATCTGTTCAATACCCGCACGCGCACCAAGGAAATCTTCGCCCCCCAGCGCTTGGACCGGGTCACGATCTACACCACCGGTCCGACGGCCCACGCGCCGACCCAGGTGGCCGATGCCCGCCGGTTCGTCTTTGCCGATCTGGTCGATCGCTATCTGGCCTATCGCGGTTATTCGGTCTTGCATGTCACCAATATCACGGACCTGGACGAGAAGACGTTTCATGGAGCGGCCGATGCCGG
>DHGT01000163.1:0-5196 GCA_002402905.1 Desulfatitalea sp. UBA4791
TCTCCATGCTGACCGACCCGGCCCTAGACGCCGGCCGGCACGAATTCGAACTGCGCACCCTGCTGGGACGCATGCTGCCGCCCGAGGACAACATCCGGTTCTACAAGGAAAACGGATGGATACCCCCGGTACGCGAAATCTATCCGCTGATCATCGGCAGCATGTCCTTCGGGGCCCTGTCGCCCAACATGTGGGAAGGGCTTCAACTCGGCGTGGCCTACCTCAACGAAGAGTTGGGCATGCCCGTGCGCATGTGCACGGGCGAAGGCGGATGTCCGCCCCGCCTGCTGCGCAGCCGCTTCCTCAAATACACGATTCTGCAGATCGCCAGCGGCTACTTCGGTTGGGATGAAATCATCCACGCCCTGCCCGACATGCAGGAGGACCCGTGCGCCGTAGAGATCAAGTACGGCCAAGGCGCCAAGCCGGGCGACGGCGGCCTGCTCATGTGGCACAAGGTCAATAAATTGATCGCCGCCATCCGCGGTGTGCCGGTGGGCGTGAGCCTGCCCAGCCCGCCGACCCATCAGACCAAGTACTCCATCGAGGAGGCCGTGGCCAAAATGATCCAGTCCATGTACATGGCCTGGGGCTTCCGCGTGCCGGTCTACCCCAAGATATCGGGCACCTCCACGGCCATGGCGGTGCTCAACAACCTGACCCGCAATCCCTATGCGGCCGGCCTGGCCATCGACGGCGAAGACGGCGGTACGGGGGCGGCCTACAACGTCTCCATGAACCACATGGGGCACCCCATCGCCACCAACATCCGGGACGCCTACCTCAACCTGACCAAGCTGGGCAAACAGAACGAGATTCCCCTGTTCGCCGGCGGCGGGGTGGGCAAGAACGGCAACCTGGCGGCCAACGCCGCGGCCCTGATCATGCTGGGCGCCAGCGGCGTGCAGATCGGGAAATACATCATGCAGGCGGCGGCCGGCTGCTTGGGATCGGAAAGCGACCGCTGCAACATCTGCAACATCGGCCGCTGCCCCAAGGGCATCACCTCCCAGGACCCGAGACTGTACCGCCGCCTGGATGTGGACATGGTGGCCGAACGGGTGGTGGATGCCTTCCTGGCCTTCGACATGGAGCTGAAAAAGATCGTGGCGCCCCTGGGCCGCTCGACCACCCTGCCCATCGGCATGTCCGACGCCCTGGGCATCGGCGACTATCATGCGGCCGAGCGGCTGGGAATCAAGTATGTCGTATAATCGGGATCGGGCTTGCCATTTTTCGAAATTCCAACTGGTGGGCACGCGTCAAAAAATGGAAGAGTTTAAAGTTGGAAGTTTAAAGTTTAAAGCGAAGGAATTCGTCATTTAAAAATAGGCACCATACCACCACTTAAAACTTAACACTTTAAACTTAAAACTGATTTCACAGGATTTTCACAATGAACACCAACCTTAAAAACTATCATATCATCCCCGGCCGCGACGCCAGCGGCAACCGCATCGAATCGCGGGTGCTGGAAGAGAACATCCAGGCGGCCGTTGCCCAGGGGCAGACCCGTTTGCGAGTGGCCGCTTACGGCCAGCATGGGATCGGCGGCCGGTTGTGGCGGGCCGGGGACCAGAAGGTGCACGTCCACATCGAAGGGCCGGCCGGTCAGCGGGTCGGGTCGATGGGATCGGCCAACACCCGCATCGACGTCATGGGGCCTGCCTCGGATGATGTGGGCTGGCTCAATGCCGGGGCCGAAATCGTGGTTCACGGCAATGCCGGCAACGGCGTGGCCAATGCCATGGCCCAGGGCAAAGTCTATGTCGCCGGCAACATCGGCGCGCGCGGCATGACCATGACCAAGCAGAACCCGCGTTTCGAGCCCCCGGAGTTGTGGGTCCTGGGCTCGGTGGGGGACTACTTCGGAGAATTCATGGCCGGCGGCGTAGCGGTCGTTTGCGGCCACAACGCCCAGAATCCCAAAAACGTGCTGGGTTACCGGCCGTTGGTGGGCATGGTGGGGGGCAAGGTCTTCTTCCGGGGACCCCACATGGGCTTCAGCCAGACCGACGCCCGGCTCGCCCCCATCGATGCCGAGGAGTGGCAATGGCTGGTGCAGGGGCTGCGGCGGTTTCTCGAAGCCATCGGGCAGCATGAATTTTTATATACCCTGATGTCGGAAAAGGACCGCTGGCAGTGCCTCAAGGCCCGTGCGCCCCAGGAGCGCATCGCCCGGACCAAACGCCCCATGCAGGGGTTTCACAAGGAGGTGTGGGACAAGGAACTGGGCAAGGGCGGATTGGTGGGCGACCTCACCAGCCTGGACCGCAGTCCCATACCGCTGATCACCCGGGGCGATCTGCGCCGCTTCGTTCCGGTGTGGGAAAACTATAAATACAAGGCCCCCTGCGAAGCCAGCTGCCCCACCGGCATACCGGTACAGGAACGTTGGCGGCTGGTGCGTGAAGGGCGGATCGACGAGGCGGTGGACATGGCCCTGGCCTATACGCCCTTTCCGGCCACGGTGTGCGGCTATCTGTGCCCCCACCTGTGCATGCAGTCGTGCACCAAAAACGCCGCCTTCATGACACCGGTGGACGTGACCCAGCTGGGCAAGGCCAGTGTGGCCGCCCGGACGCCTGAATTGCCGCCCCTGTCGGGCAAACGGGTGGCCGTGGTCGGCGGCGGACCGGCGGGCCTCTCGGTGGCCTGGCAGTTGCGCCTCAAGGGACATGAAGCGGTGGTCTATGACACGGCCGAACGGCTCGGCGGCAAAATCAGCGCGTCGATTCCCGACAGTCGGATTCCCAAGGATGTGCTGGAAAAAGAGATCGACCGCATGGCCGAGATCATTCCCCACGTCCATCTGCAGCAGCGCCTGAGAAAGGCGGACACCGATCAACTGATCGCCGATTACGATTTTGTCGTGATCGCCGCCGGCGCCCAGAAGCCGCGCACCCTGCCCATTCCGGGCAACGAGCGGCTGACCACGGCGCTCGATTTCCTCCAGGCGACCAAGAAAGGCAAGGCGCGGGTGGGCAAGCGGGTGGTGATCATCGGCGCCGGCAACGTGGGGTGCGATGTGGCCACAGAAGCCGCCCGCCTGGGCGCCGAGCAGATCCTGCTCCTCGACGTGCAGGAGCCGGCCTCGTTCGGCAAGGAGCGCGAGGAGGCCGAACGGGTCGGGGCCAAATTCCGCTGGCCGGTCTTCACCAGGGCCATCACCAGGAAGGGGGTCGAACTGGATACCGGCGAGGTGATTCCGGCGGACTCGGTCTTCATCTCCATCGGTGATGCCCCGGACCTGGAATTTCTGCCCGAGGACATTGCCGTCGAGCGCGGTTTCGTAAAGGTCGACGAGAACTACCAAACCTCCAATCGCAAGGTTTTTGCCATCGGCGACGTGGTACGTCCAGGGCTGCTGACCGATGCCATCGGCGCCGGCCGCCGGGCGGCACGGATCATCGATGATGTGGCGGCCGGCCGAAGACCCACCGCCGATCCGCGCACGGTCATCGACCTCCACCGGGTCAGCCTGGAGTATTACGACCCGCGTATCGTCACCTACGAGAACATGAACCACTGTGGCAGCCAATGTGCCTCGTGCGGGCAATGCCGGGATTGCGGCATCTGCGTGGCCGTCTGCCCGGAAAACGCCATCAGCCGGGTTCAGACCCCGGATGGCAAATTCGAATACACGGTGGCCGCCGATCGATGCATTGGATGCGCCTTCTGCGCCGGGGCCTGTCCATGCGGTATATGGAATCTGATCGAAAACGCGCCATTAGAGTAGCACGTGGGACCTATCCCGACAAAAAGGGAGCTCTCGGGTTGCGCCTTTGCCGTCCGGATGCATATCTTGAGTTGCTTTTTGACGCCCGAATAGGATATTGGGCGCAGTTCAGAAAAGGGTTTGAGGCATATGAGAGCGATTTTGGCTTTGGAAGACGGCCGCACCTTCGATTGCCGTTCATTCACCGGTCCCGGTGAAACCGGCGGAGAAGTGGTCTTCAATACCGCCATGAGCGGCTACCAGGAGGTGCTGACCGATCCCTCCTACAGCGGCCAACTGGTCACCATGACCTATCCGTTGATCGGCAACTACGGCGTCAACCCGGAGGATGTGGAATCCGACCGGGTGCAGGTGGCGGGCTTTATCGTCCGCGAGTATCAATCCGCATACAGCAACTACCGGGCCGACGCCAGCCTGGCCGATTATCTGACCCAAAACGGCGTGTTGGGGGTCGAGGCCCTGGACACCCGCGCTCTGACCCGCCATATCCGCAACACCGGGGCCATGCGGGCGGTGATCTCCACCGATGTGTCGGACCGCGAGGGCCTGGTGGCAAAAGCCCGCGCATTGCCCAGCATGGCGGGGCTCGACCTGGCCGTTACGGTCACCGGTAAGCATCCCTATCGATGGACCGACGGCCGGCCCACCCCCATCGACACCCGGCGCGAACCTCTGGACGAACGCATCTGGCGCCTCCGCGACACCCGGCGGTCCGTGGTGGCCATCGATTTCGGCATCAAGTACAATATCCTGCGCTGCCTGGCGGTCCACGATCTGGAGATCGTGGTGGTGCCTGCCTTTACCGACGCGGAGACCATCCAGGCCATGGCGCCGGACGGCATCTTTCTTTCCAATGGCCCGGGCGATCCGGAACCGGTGGCATATGGCATCCGAACCGCGCGGGCGCTCTTGGGCTATCGCCCCATGTTCGGCATCTGCCTGGGGCACCAGATTCTCGGTCTGGCTGTGGGCGCCCGGACCTACAAGCTGAAGTTCGGGCATCGGGGCATCAACCATCCGGTCAAGAACCTGCTCACCGGCAAGGTGGAGATCACCTCCCAGAACCATGGATTCGCGGTCGACAGCCGAACCCTGGACCCGGACCTGATCGAGGTGACCCACATCAACCTGAACGACAACACACTGGAAGGTTTCCGCCACCGCAAATTACCCATGCTGGCCGTCCAGTACCATCCCGAAGCCTCTCCCGGACCTCACGATGCGCGCTACCTGTTTGCCGAATTCAGCCGCATGATGGCACAGGTGCGGCAGCTCCCAGCGGTGCCCCGAGCTAACTGACGCGAGCCAACTGACCCGCGCCCCGCTGACCCGGGCCAGCGGACCCGAGCCAACTGAAACCATAGGATCAATTAGCGACACGACATGCCCAAACGCACCGACATCCATAAAATTCTGATCATCGGGGCTGGCCCCATCATCATCGGCCAGGCCTGCGA
>DHGT01000163.1:5329-5590 GCA_002402905.1 Desulfatitalea sp. UBA4791
GCGGCCAGACCGGCCTGAACACCGCGGTCAAGGTGGCCGAAATGGGGGTCCTGGAAGAGTATGGCGTGGAGCTCATCGGCGCCTCTCTGGAAGCCATCAAAAAAGCCGAAAGCCGCGATCAGTTCCGCCGGGCCATGGAGCGCATCGGCCTGCGCCTGCCGGAGAGCGGTTTCGCCACCACCATGGAGGAGGCACGCATTATCGCCGAGCAGATCGGCTACCCGCTGATCATCCGCCCCAGCTTCACCCTGGGCGGCACCG
>DHGT01000089.1 GCA_002402905.1 Desulfatitalea sp. UBA4791
TGGGAGGGACGAGATGGCGAAGGCAAAGTTTGAGAGAAAGAAGCCACATGTCAATGTAGGGACGATCGGCCATATTGATCATGGCAAGACGACGTTGACGGCAGCGATCACCAAGCACAACGGGTTGAAGGGTATGGCGGAGTTTGTGCCGTTTGACCAGATTGACAAGGCGCCGGAGGAAAAAGAGCGCGGCATCACGATATCGACGGCGCACGTGGAGTATGAGACGGTGAACCGTCATTATGCGCATGTGGATTGTCCGGGCCATGCGGACTATATCAAGAACATGATCACGGGTGCGGCCCAGATGGACGGTGCGATTCTGGTGGTGGCGGCCGATGACGGACCGATGCCGCAGACGCGGGAGCACATATTGCTGGCGCGTCAGGTGGGTGTGCCGCGCATTGTGGTATTTTTGAACAAGTGCGACATGGTCGATGATGAGGAGTTGATCGAGCTGGTGGAGCTGGAGCTGCGCGAGCTTTTGACCAAGTATGAGTTTCCAGGGGATGACACGCCGATTATCCGGGGCAGTGCGCTCAAGGCGTTGGAGAGCGATGATCCGGACAGTGCGGAGGCCAAGTGCATCTTTGAGTTGATGGAAGCGATCGACACGTTTATTCCGGAGCCGAAGCGAGACATCGACAAGCCGTTTTTGATGCCGATCGAGGATGTGTTCAGCATCTCGGGTCGTGGCACGGTGGTGACGGGA
Source organism: Desulfatitalea sp. UBA4791 (assembly GCA_002402905.1). GTDB lineage: Bacteria > Desulfobacterota > Desulfobacteria > Desulfobacterales > Desulfosarcinaceae > Desulfatitalea. The sequence goes on from DHGT01000089.1 coordinate 713, forward strand.
CGTGTGGAGCGTGGCATCGTTAAAGTAGGAGACAACGTTGAGATCGTAGGGATTCGGCCGACGATCAAGACGGTGTGCACGGGCGTGGAGATGTTCCGCAAGCTGTTGGACGAGGGCAGGGCTGGTGACAACATTGGTGTGTTGTTGCGCGGGACCAAGCGCGAGGAGGTAGAGCGCGGCCAGGTGGTGGCGGTACCGGGCACGATTACGCCGCACACCAAGTTCAAGGCCGAGGCGTACATATTGAGCAAGGAAGAAGGCGGGCGGCACACGCCGTTTTTCAATGGGTATCGGCCGCAGTTTTATTTTCGGACGACGGATGTGACGGGGATATTGAATTTGCCCGAGGGCGTAGAGATGGTGATGCCTGGGGACAATGTGGCGATCACGGCCGAGTTGATTACGCCGATCGCGATGGAAAAAGAGTTGAGATTTGCCATCCGCGAAGGTGGACGTACGGTCGGCGCCGGCGTGGTGAGCGAGATTATTGAGTAAGAAAGAATAACCCATGATAATGAATGCTAAAATCAGAATTCGGCTAAAAGCATACGATCACAAATTGTTGGATCAGTCTGCAACGGATATTCTTGACACCGCGCGAAAAACGGGTGCCAAGGTGGTGGGACCGATTCCCTTGCCGACGAAAATCAACAAGTTTTGTGTGCTTCGATCACCCCACGTCGATAAAAAATCTCGAGAGCAATTCGAGATGCGAACCCACAAGCGAATGTTGGATATTCTGGAGCCGACTCAGCAAACCGTGGACGCGCTGATGAAACTCGACCTATCGCCGGGTGTCGATGTGGAGATCAAACTGTAGCTTAGGAAATGAAAAGCCATGAGCAAAGGACTGATTGGTAAAAAGCTGGGAATGACCAGTGTCTTTACGGAAGACGGGCGGTACATTCCGGTGACTGTGATTCTTGCGGGTCCCTGTGTGGTCACTCAGATCAAAACCGTGGCCACCGACGGATACAACGCGCTCCAACTGGGCTTTAAAGAAAAGAAGCTTCAAAGGACCAACAAACCGCAGCAAGGGCATTTCAAAAAGAGCGGCGGTCAATGCTTCGATTACACGAGAGAAGTCGCAGTGGATGACCCTGCAGCCTTTTCCTTGGGACAGAGCCTCGGCCCCGATCTGTTCGCGATTGGCGAAAAAGTCGACGTCATTGGCAAGAGCAAGGGACGCGGTTTTTCGGGCGTCATCAAGCGTCATGGCTTCGGCGGAGGACGTGCTACCCATGGTGGTAAGTGCCACCGTATTCCTGGATCCATCGGGTGCAGTGCATGGCCATCGAGAGTTTTTAAAGGGAAGAAAATGCCGGGGCGCTACGGTGGAGAAGGAAATACTGTCCGCAACCTGGAGATATTTGATGTTCGCCCGGAAGAGAATTTGATTTTGGTCAAAGGGGCGGTACCCGGTCATCGGGAAGCGTTGGTGATGATCCGAAAGCCAAAATTCTCCGAAAAGAAATAAGGATGGCCTGAACAAATAATGTCTCGGTAAAGCGTTTTGTTTGCCGTAACATGTGATAAAGGCCCTCAATGAGGAATCGTATGGCAACAGTAGATGTTCTAAACATTCAGGGTGACAAAGTATCCCAGGCCGACTTGCCGGATGAAATCTTTGATGTACAGGTAAAGCGCAGCGTCATGCATCAAGTGGTCAAGGCACAATTGGCCAAGAAGCGCTCCGGTACGGCAACGGTAAAAAACCGTCATGATGTCAAGGGAAGCACGCGCAAACTCTACCGACAGAAAGGGACCGGCCGCGCCCGCCGCGGGGATATCAAGTCTCCATTGCTTCGTGGTGGAGGTGTCGTTTTCGGACCGCACGCCCGCTCTTACGAGCAAAAAGTGCCAAAAAAAGTTCGGAAGCTTGCCTTGAAGATGGCATTGACCTGCAAGTTTAAGGAAGACGAATTGATGGTTGTTGATAAATTCGAACTTGCACAAATCAAAACCAAAGACTTTTTTGCGGCCGTCAATACACTTAAGGCGAACAACGCGTTGATCGTTATTGATCAACCCGATCGAACACTGGAGCTTTCTTCACGAAATGTCCCCGGCGTGAAGGTGATGCGTAGTGAAGGGCTAAATGTTTATGACATTCTCAAGTATGAAAAGTTGGTTCTGCTTGAAGGTGCCATAAAGGGCATCGAAGGGAGATTGCTCAAATGATTGATTACAATATCATCAAGCGGCCGATCTTGACGGAAAAAACCAATATACAAAAAGATCAATACAACCAGGTCACTTTCGAGGTAGACAGCCGCGCCAATCGTATTGAGGTCAAACGTGCCGTAGAACAGATATTCAACGTCCAGGTGGCCGACATACGGACCATGCATGTAGAGGGAAAATTCAAGCGTCGTGGACGTATCCTCGGAAAGCGGCGTAACTGGAAAAAGGCGGTCGTTAAATTGATGCCCGGCCAGCGCATAGAGTTTTTTGAAGGGGCCTAAGGCTAGGAGTCACTGAAATGGGAATCAAAAGAGTTCAACCGACATCCGCTGGAAGAAGATTTCAAACATTCTCCGATTATGAAGAAATTTCAAAGAAAACACCGGAGAAGAGCCTCGTAAGAATCCTTAAGAAGAGCGGCGGCCGGAATAGCAACGGTCGCATCACGGCCAGATGGCGAGGCGGCGGACACAAACGTTATTACCGTATTATCGATTTCAAACGCGATAAAGACGGCATCCCGGCAAAGGTTGCTGCCATCGAATATGATCCAAACCGCAGCGCCCGGATTGCATTGCTTCACTATGTGGACGGTGAGAAGAGATACATCCTGGCCCCTGCCAAAATCACCGTCGGTGATTTTATCATGTCGGGACCAGAGGCGGATATCAAACCCGGTAACGCACTGCCACTATCCAACATCCCCTTGGGAACCCAGATCCACAACATCGAACTGAAGTTGGGCAAAGGGGGACAGATTGTTCGAAGTGCCGGCAGTTTTGCACAGTTAATGGCAAAGGAAGACCCCTACGCCTTAGTCAAACTGCCATCCGGAGAGGTTCGCATGGTGCTGTTGAAATGCAAGGCGACCATCGGACAGCTCGGGAACGTTGAGCATGAAAACCTAAGCATCGGAAAGGCCGGACGAAAAAGATGGCTGGGGCGAAGACCCAAGGTGCGCGGTGTTGCCATGAACCCGGTTGACCACCCCATGGGCGGCGGCGAGGGGCGTTCTTCGGGCGGGCGCCATCCCTGTACGCCATGGGGGATACCGACAAAGGGGTACCGGACGAGAAACAACAAGGCCACTGACCGGTATATTGTAAAGCGCCGGAAATAGTCAAATTGACTTGAGATTTCAAAGTAATACACGAAAGACACGATTAAGTTTAGACCAATTGCGGGATGTACAGGAGAAGATATGCCACGGTCATTGAAAAAAGGTCCGTTCATAGAAGACAATCTAATGAGCAAAGTCCTGATCGCACAAGAAAGCCGGAGTAACAGGGTGATTAAGACCTGGTCACGCCGCTCTACGATAATTCCGGAAATGGTCGGACTGACGCTGGCGGTTCACAACGGGCGAAAATTTCTTCCCGTATTTGTGACTGAAAACATGGTCGGGCATAAATTGGGTGAGTTTTCGCCGACCCGTACCTTTTATGGACATGCCGCAGATAAAAAATCCAAAAAGAAATAGGCAAGGATTTAAGGAGCAGGGATCATGGAGGTAAGAGCAGTTGCCAAATATGTGCGCATCTCACCGCAAAAAGTCAGGCTCATCAGTGATGCAATCAAGGGCAAACCGGTAGAAAAGGCTCTGGCTACGATTAAATTCATGCCTCAGAAGGCAGCCGGTATCGTTGAGAAAGTGTTGCGTTCGGCTGTCGCCAATGCAGATCAGGTGCCGGACCTCGACATCGATGATTTGATCGTTGGCAATCTAACCGCAGATGTCGGTCCGAGCCTTAAACGCTTTAGGGCAAGAGCCCGAGGGCGCGGCACCCGCATCATCAAACGCACCAGTCATGTGACGGTCGTATTGACCGAGGTATAGTCGTCATTCAGAGGAGGAAACAGCTTGGGCCAAAAAGTCAACCCCATAGGATTAAGGCTGGGTATCATCAAAACATGGGAATCCAAATGGTACTCGGACAAAAAGTACGCCGATTACATCCAACAGGATTTTGAACTACGCAATTTTGTTAAAGAAAAATTGTTTCATGCCGGTATTTCACGGATCGAAATTGAACGCTCGGCCAAGCGCATCCGTCTTAGAATCTACACGGCTAGACCCGGCATCGTCATCGGCAAAAAGGGCTCAGAAATCGAAAGGCTCAAGCAAGAGCTCGAAAAGAAAGTTTCCCAGGAAGTACTAATCGATATACAAGAGGTGCGTAAGCCCGAGATCGATGCACAGCTGGTAGCTGAAAACGTGGCGATGCAGATCGAAAGACGGGTTGCTTTCCGGCGCGCCATGAAGCGTGGCGTCACCTCGGCGTTGAGGTTCGGCGCGCAGGGGGTCAAAATCATCTGTTCCGGGCGCTTGGGGGGAGCTGAAATGGCCCGTACAGAATGGTACCGTGAAGGCCGGGTTCCTTTGCATACCCTGAGAGCCGATATTGATTACGGTTTTACCGAGGCCCGAACGACCTATGGCGCCATCGGCGTCAAGGTTTTTATCTTTAAAGGTGAAATTCTCAAGAAGGAAGACCAGCAACCCGAGAGCTAAGGCTCTAATATCGATGTTCATATGCCGGCGCAAAGCAAGGGCGACCGCAAGGCATCCTGAACCAGGAGAGTGGGAGTTATGTTAAGCCCAAAAAAAGTCAAATTTCGCAAACAACAAAAAGGCAAAATGAGAGGAACAGCCAGACGCGGGGCGACTCTCAACTTCGGTGAATATGGATTGCAGGCTGTTGATTGCGGTTATATTAGCTCCAAACAGATCGAAGCCGCGCGTATTGCCATGACTCGCCATGTGAAACGTGGCGGGAAAATTTGGATTCGGATTTTTCCGGACAAGCCTGTAACCAAGAAACCGGCCGAAGTTCGAATGGGTAAAGGTAAAGGCGCTCCCGAGGGTTGGGTAGCGGTGATTCGACCAGGACGGGTGCTTTACGAAATGTCCGGCATATCGCGGGAAATGGCCCAAGAGGCATTGAGGTTGGCCGCACATAAGCTGACCGTCAAAACACGTTTTGTAGAGAGGAGCGAAGTGATATGAAAGTTGAAGATATCAGAACGCTCAGTAAGGACGAAATGCGGCAGAAGTTAACCGATCTGAGGAAAGAGCTGTTTAATCTGCGGTTTCAACATGGTATCGGGCAGCTTGAGAATCCGCGTAAAATCAAGTTGATCCAAAAGGATATCGCGCGTATCTTCACGGTTCTGGGAGAGATGGCGCGTAACCCCAAGCAGATGGATAATTAGGGGCGCATATAATGAATACACGTGGAATGAAAAGACAGGTCACGGGAACCATCGTCAGCAATAAGATGGATAGAACAGTGGTTGTGGTTGTTGAGCGATTGGTCAAGCATCCATTGTATAAGAAATTTATCCGCAGGCAGCATAAATACATGGCTCACGACAAAGACAACGAGTGCCAAATCGGCGATCGGGTGCTCATTACCCAATCCCGACCTTTGAGTAAAACCAAGCGTTGGCGTGTCAGCCGGATCATTGAGAAGGCGGTCTAACAGTAGAGGAATGAGAAAATGATTCAGAGCGAAACCAGACTTACTGTGGCAGACAACTCCGGAGCGCGCGTGTTGTACTGCATCAAAGTGTTGGGCGGGTCGCGTCGCCGATACGCCAGCATTGGCGACGTGATCGTGGTATCGGTTAAGGACGCCATCCCAAACGCCAAGGTCAAAAAAGGGGACGTCCATAAAGCTGTCGTAGTGAGAACCTCTAAAGAGATCAGGCGTCCGGACGGATCCTACATTCGTTTTGACGACAATTCCGCGGTGCTTATTAATAATCAGCGCGAACCCTTGGGAACGCGTATTTTTGGCCCTGTCGCCAGGGAACTGCGTGCAAAACGCTTTATGAAGATTGTTTCGCTGGCCCCCGAGGTCTTATAGCGACGGAGTATAGCCCTATGCAGCGATATAAATGTAGTCTAAAAAAGGACGATAAGGTCAAGGTCATTGCCGGCAAGGATAAAGGAAAAATCGGCAAGGTTATTAAAGTCGACCGAAAAAATGAGCGTGTCCTTGTTGAACATGTCAACATTGCAAAACGACATCAGCGTCCAACTGCTCAAAACCGGCAAGGCGGGATCGTAGAAAGTGAGGCCCCATTGCATTGGTCCAATGTTATGTTGGTTTGCAACAAGTGTGTAAAACCGGTTCGTGTGAAAATGCAACGGCTCGATGACGGCAAAAAGGTTCGCATATGCCGCAAGTGCAATGAGCAGATTGACGCCTAAGCGTCCTCAAAGGTGGTGTCATCTCGCGGAGGATTGGAATGTCACAGCTTCAAACACAATATCAAGAGCAAATAGCGCCCAAGCTTAAGGAAAATTTCAAATATACCAACGTCCATCAGATTCCGAAGATTGACAAGGTTGTTTTGAACATGGGGCTGGGAGAGGCCATTCAGAATATCAAGATTCTGGATTCCGCAGTAGAGGAGCTCATGGCAATTGCCGGGCAACGACCGGTAGTCACCAGGGCAAAGAAATCCATAGCAGCGTTCAAGCTTCGTGAAGGAATGCCGATCGGCTGCATGGTTACGCTGCGTGGCAAACGAATGTATGATTTTCTGGACAAACTCATTAACGTCGCCTTGCCCCGCGTTCGTGACTTTCGGGGGATTTCGCCCAAAGCTTTCGATGGCGCTGGAAACTATTCGCTCGGAGTCAGAGAACACATTATTTTTCCTGAGATCGATTACGATAAAATCGACAATATCAAAGGAATGAATATTACCATCGTAACCACTGCCAATAGCGACGAAGAAGGACGCGAGCTGTTGACCCTTATGGGGATGCCTTTTCGAAAATAAGAAGGTTCTAAGGAGGGAGTTTTGGCCAAGACATCATTACGCATGAAAGCGCAGCGTAAGCCTAAATTCAGCGTAAGAGCATACAACCGGTGTCCGTTATGCGGGAGACCGCGTGCATTTATCCGCAAATTTGGCATATGCCGCATCTGTTTTCGTAATATGGCATCTTTAGGTAAGCTGCCGGGAGTAGTGAAATCAAGCTGGTAGGACCCCCATGCGGATGACTACCTCCTTATAACGTAAATCAGGCAACGAATTTGAGTTAAACGGAGAGTAAAATGGCGATCACCGATCCAATTGCCGACATGCTCACCCGGGTGCGTAATGCCGGGAAGGCAAAATTGAACAGCGTGGATATCCCCGGTTCAAAATTAAAGACAGAACTTGCGAAAGTGATGAAGAGCGAAGGTTACATCCGCAATTATAAATTCATCAAAGACGGCAAGCAAGGTATACTGCGGATCTATTTGAAGTATGGGGATAACCAGTCCCATGTGATTTTGGAAATGAATCGTGTCAGCAAGCCATCACGCAGGGTTTATGCCAGCGCAAATGACATTAAACCAATCTATAATGGACTGGGAGTCGCGATTTTGTCTACCTCGAAAGGAATTCTGACCGATCGGCAGGCCAGGAAAGACAATATCGGCGGCGAAATTCTTTGCACAATTTTCTGATTCGGATTATGCCAACACGGTCTTGATCCATATTGCCAAAATGATTGGGTCGATGCCATATTTCATATTTCCCTGTCGGGAGAGTTAAAGAGAAATTTTTGACGCATAGAGCTGGAACATAGAGGTGGAAAGATGTCTCGAGTAGGAAAGAAGCCAGTCGCCGTGCCCGAAAAGACCACCATCAATTTCAAAGATGGTATGGTGACGGTTCAGGGTAAAAATGGCAAATTGACTCACATGGTTCATCCGGATATCGATCTCAAAATTGAGGCAGACCGGATAGAGGTGGTCTCCAAGACAGAAGATCGCAAGGCAAGTGCCTTGCAGGGCATGACCCGTAGTTTGCTGGATAACATGGTTACCGGTGTGAGCAAGGGATACGAACGCGTGCTGGAGATCAATGGTATCGGTTATCGGGCTGAGGCTAAAGGCAAGAGCATTCTTTTCAATCTCGGATATTCACACCCCATCGATTTTCCATTGCCGGACGGCGTTTCGGCAACCGTAGAGAAAAACAATATCGTTAAACTGGCCGGCATTGATAAACATCTTCTGGGTCAAACGGCCGCAAGAATTCGCCAACTGCGACCACCCGAGCCATACAAAGGCAAGGGCATCAAGTACGCAGAAGAGTATATTCAACGCAAGGCCGGAAAGACGGGTACGAAATAGTTGTCAAATTCGGATGAATGGACACTTAACATCAAATATTCATTAGACGCACTTCATGGTCTAAGATCTTAACGGGGATCAACATGAGCTCGACAAGTAAAAGAGAAGTCGCCCGATTGAAACGAAAGGCGCGAATTCGAAAAAGAATGAAGGGAACTATGGAGCGCCCGCGGCTTTCGGTTTTTCGAAGCGCGAGGCACATCTACGCGCAAATTGTGGATGATACTGCGGGTGTAACCCTCGTAGCGGCGTCGAGTGTCGAAAGCGCGTTTAAAGAACAATCAAAATTTGAAAACAAAAAAGCGGCTGCCGTATTTGTCGGCAAAATGGTCGCACAGCGCGCCTTGGAAAAGGGAATCAAGCAGGTTGTATTCGATCGCAACGGCTTCCTATACCATGGCAGGGTCAAGGCCGTTTCAGATGGTGCGCGTGAAGCGGGACTCAACTTTTAGCCGATGGGCATAACGTTATAAGGAGGCAAGCCCTTGTATAAACAAGATGTCGATGAAAACCAATTAATTGACAAGGTCGTGCATATCAGTCGAGTCGCCAAGGTTGTTAAAGGTGGGCGTCGCTTCAGTTTTAGTGCCATCGTCGTCGTAGGGGATGGCAAGGGAAGTGTCGGCTGCGGACTCGGAAAAGCCGGTGAGGTGCCCGAGGCCATTCGCAAGGGCGTCGAGAAGGCTAAGAAGAACATGACCACCGTCCCTTTGAAGGAAGGAACCATACCCTTTCAAGTGGTCGGACGCTTCGGTGCAGGTCGGGTCATGTTGAAGCCAGCATCCGAAGGTACCGGCGTGATTGCGGGTGGCGCGGTAAGGGCTGTGCTCGAAGCGGTGGGTATTCAGAATATTTTGACCAAGTGCATGGGGACTAACAATCCGCATAATGTTGTGAAGGCAACCATTGAAGGGTTGCAACAGCTTCAAAGTGAGGAGCAGGTTGCCGCAAGACGCGGGTTGCAGAAACAGGATTTAAGGTAGGGGATTAACGACATGTCTGGCAAAATCAATATCACCCTTAAAAGAAGCATGGTCGGCCGACCAGAGAAGCATCGTAAAGTGCTTCGCGGTATGGGGCTCACCAGGATCAACAAAACAGTTCAGCTGGAAAATACGCCGGCGATCCGGGGCATGATTGAAAAAGTGTCGCATCTGGTTACGGCTGAGGAGATAAGATAATGAAGTTGCATGAGTTAAAACCCGCCAAAGGAGCGACCAAAAATCGCAAGCGGAAAGGGAGAGGCGTGGCGTCCGGGCAAGGTAAGACCGCTGGGCGTGGAAACAAAGGCCAGAATGCCCGTTCAGGCGGGGGGACCAGGCCTGGCTTCGAAGGTGGCCAAATGCCGCTTCATAGAAGACTCCCCAAAAGAGGTTTTACCAACATCTTCAAAAAAGAGATGGCAGTCGTCAATCTGAAAGACCTGGAAGGTTTCGATTCCGGTTCTGTGGTAGATTCTGCCACGCTGGTGCGCAATGGGCTCGTCAAGGGCCGGTGGGATGGTGTCAAGCTTTTGGGGCAGGGAGAGATTCGCGTTCCGCTAACGGTTAAATTGAGTGCCATCAGCCGTACCGCAAAAGATAAAATCGAGGCGGCCGGCGGCTCCGTAGAGGTCATCTAAATGGTTGGTAGCGGTTTCGGTAATCTTTTTAAAATTCCTGAGTTGCGGCAGCGAATATTTTTTACTGCGGCACTGCTGTCGGTTTATCGCATCGGTGTCTATGTGCCGACGCCGGGTATCAATGCGGGTGCGCTCAAGGATCTTTTCGCGTCCATGCAAGGGACTATATTCGGCGTATTCAATATGTTCACCGGCGGTGCCTTGGAGCAATTATCCGTATTTGCGCTTGGCATCATGCCCTACATCAGTGCATCCATTATTTTGCAGCTGCTTACGGTGGTCATACCTCACCTGGAAGAGCTGAAAAAAGAAGGTGAGCAAGGTAGAAAAAAGATTACCCAGTATACCCGTTACGGAACCGTTCTTCTCAGCATTATTCAGGGATTTGGCATCGCCGTGGGGTTGGAAGGGCAATCTTCACCAACAGGTGTGGGGGTCGTCTTCGATCCAGGCTGGGACTTTAGATTGATGACCGTGATCACCCTGACAGCTGGAACGGCTTTCATTATGTGGCTGGGTGAGCAAATCACAGAAAGAGGGATTGGAAACGGAATCTCTCTGATTATTTTTGCTGGCATCGTGGCTCGCATGCCGGCTGCGATCGGCAATACCTTCAGGTTGGTCCAACAAGAAGAGTTTAACATTTTTGGTCTCATCGTTTTGCTCGTATTGATGATTGCCGTCATCGGATTCATTATTTTCGTCGAGCAGGGGCAGCGGCGTATTCCCGTGCAATATGCGAAAAGAGTCGTGGGACGGCGTATGTATGGGGGACAAAGTACCCATTTACCATTAAAAATTAATTCATCCGGTGTCATACCTCCGATATTTGCCTCTTCAATTTTGATGTTTCCCGCGACCATTGCCCAGTTTGCCGAGGTGGGGTGGCTCAAGAGCATCTCGGACGCCGTTCAGCCCGGCGGGATTTATTACAACATCGTATTCGTAGGATTTATCGTATTTTTTTGCTACTTTTACACGGCCGTTACATTCAATCCTGTAGATGTCGCTGATAATATGAAAAAAAATGGCGGGTTCATACCCGGCATCAGACCCGGGAAACGGACAGCGGATTATATTGATCGCGTCTTGACCCGAATCACGTTGGGTGGCGCCATCTATGTTTCTGCAGTGTGTGTGTTGCCGACTGTTTTGATTGCACAATTCAATGTACCGTTCTATTTCGGAGGTACCGCATTACTGATCGTCGTCGGAGTGGCCATCGATACCATCGCTCAGATGGAATCGCATATGCTGACGAGACACTACGAAGGCTTTTTAAAAAAAGGCACCATGCGAGGCCGAAGATGATCGATACGAACATTTTCGTAAATTTAAATTCTATCGATAGGTAAATCGGCAACCCAGGGGGGGGACCATGGCCAAGGAAGAACCAATAAGAGTAGAAGGTGTTGTGCTGGAGACATTGCCGAATGCAATGTTCAAGGTTGAGCTGGAGAACAAACACCAGGTCCTGGCCCACATCAGTGGAAAAATGCGAATGCATTTTATCAAAATCCTTCCCGGAGACAAAGTAACGGTTGAACTTTCACCTTATGATCTCACCCGAGGAAGAATTACCTATCGGTCGAAATAGACCATCCATCGACCGGTGATGAAACTGTGACTGAATATCGCTGGATTTAAAGGCGCACTCAACATAGGAGCTAAGAACAATGAAGGTCAGGGCATCAGTAAAAAAGATCTGCAGTAAATGTAAAGTTGTTCGCCGCAAGGGCGTTGTGCGGATCATCTGTGTAAACAAAAGACACAAGCAAAGACAAGGTTAAAAGCCTTATTTGAAGGAGGATTCGCTTTGGCACGAATTGCGGGTGTAGATTTACCGAGACGCAAAAGGGTCGAGATCGCGCTGACCTACATATATGGAATTGGTCGGTCGAGGTCGAATGTTATTTTGTCACAACTCAACATTGACCCCAATACGCTTACTGACGATCTCACAGATACCGAAGTCAATGATATCCGTAAGGTGATTGACGGCAACTTTAAAGTAGAAGGCGAGTTGCGAACCGAAGTGTCTATGAACATTAAGCGACTCATGGACCTGGGGTGTTATAGAGGTTTAAGGCACCGACGCGGATTGCCGGTTAATGGACAACGTACCAGTACAAACGCGAGGACCAGAAAAGGTCCCAAACGCTCGGCGGTAAAGAAAAAGGGCGCGGCAAAGAAGAAGTAGCACGCTAACCGTTAAGGGATGTAACAGATGCCAAAAAAGACCCGTACAAAGAAAAAAGAGAAAAAAAATATCGCCAATGGTGTGGTGCATATTCAATCTACCTTCAATAACACCATTATTACCATTACGGATGCGACCGGAAATGTCGTTTCATGGTCGAGCTCCGGCGTTATGGGGTTCAAGGGCTCTCGGAAAAGCACGCCCTTTGCTGCCCAAGTGACTGCGGAAGATGCAGCCAAAAAAGCAATGGAACACGGCATGAGGAATGTTGAAGTCTACGTTAAAGGTCCAGGTGCAGGCCGCGAGTCCGCACTGAGGGCGTTACAGGCCGCGGGTTTCACCGTTACGATGATCAGGGATGTGACCCCCATCCCCCATAATGGCTGCCGCCCTCCGAAACGTAGAAGGGTATAATTACACCAAATTGAGATTTGGTCTGAAAACCATATCGCAGTACACCAAATCCGTTCCATTGCTATAAGGAGGCAATATTGGCACGATATACTGGTTCGGTATGTAGAATATGCCGAAGGGAAAATTTAAAGCTGTTCCTGAAAGGTGATCGTTGTTACTCAGATAAATGTGCGTTCGACAGGCGCAGTTATGCCCCCGGAGAACAGGGACAACGTCGTCGTGGAAAAATATCTGACTACGGCGTTCAGCTGCGAGAGAAGCAAAAGGTCAAACGGATGTATGGTCTTTCCGAGAAGCAGTTTCATTTGAGTTTCGTCGAAGCAGATCGTCAAAAAGGGATTACGGGTACCAATTTGCTCGTACTTTTGGAAAGGCGACTGGATAATGTGGTCTATCGCTTAGGGTTTGCTAACTCGAGAAGCCAAGGTAGACATTTTGTCCGGCACAATCATTTTCTGGTCAACGGAAAACAGGTGAATATCCCCTCCTATCTGCTTGCTGTCGGCGATGTCGTCAGTGTCAGGGAAAAAAGCCAGAAAGTGCAGGCGATTTGTGATTCGGTAGAGGCTGTCGTCAGGCGAGGCGTCCCCCAGTGGTTGGATCTCGAAAAGGACAAAATGAAAGGCGTTGTCAAGAACCTGCCTGTCCGCGATGATTTGACCATGCCGATGCAGGAACAGCTTATCGTTGAGCTCTATTCCAAGTAATTTATCGGTTCGTAGGAAAAATCATAGATAATTTACTTCGAGCTCGGCATCAAATTTTTAATATTTTACAGGCTGGAGAATGGGTATGCCATCAAATGAACTTATGTACGTCAACTGGCAAGAGATGATAAAGCCGGAAAAGGTGCAGGTATCCAGCACGAATGAATACGGCAAGTTCGTTTGCGAGCCGCTTGAGCGAGGTTTCGGAACGACCTTGGGTAATTCGCTGCGGCGCATCATCCTCTCTTCCTTATTTGGCGCTGCAATTACATCCGTAAGGATAGACGGCGTTCAACATGAGTTCAGTGTTATTCCTGGCGTTTTAGAAGATGTCTCTGAAATCATCTTGAATCTGAAGCAAGTGCGTTTGAAGACAAAAGATTACCAATCGCGCAAACTGACCTGCAAAGCGAATGGAGAAGGCATTGTCACTGCCGGGCAATTCGTAAGCCCGGACGGGGCCATAGAAATACTTAATCCTGATTTACATATCGCCAGTCTATCTCCCGAAGGGAAGTTGGTCATGGAGATGATGGTCAAGGGCGGGAAAGGTTATTCTCTGTCTGAGGCCAATAAAGAAGAAGAGGCACCAATCGGTACGATTCCCATCGATGCGGTTTTCTCGCCGATTAAACGGGTGAATTATGTTGTAGGGAATGCCCGTGTCGGACAACGTACAGACTATGACAAGTTGACCCTTGAGGTATGGACGGATGGGAGTGTGTCACCCGAAGATGCGGTGGCCTACGCGGCAAAGATTTTCAAGGACCAATTATCGATTTTTATCAATTTTGACGAGGACGTCGAAGCTGATAGCAGCAAGAAAATGAGTGATGATGAACTGGTTGAATTTAATGACAACCTGTATCGCAGTGTCGACGAACTCGAATTATCGGTGAGAAGTGCCAATTGTTTGAAGAATGCAGAAATCAATAAAATTTACCAACTCGTACAAAAGACAGAAAACGAGATGCTTAAAACCAAGAATTTCGGACGAAAATCCTTAAATGAAATCAAAGAAGTTTTGACAGAGATGGGGTTGACGCTGGGTATGAAGCTCGATGGATTCGTACCGCCACCCGAAGATACGGCAGAAGAAGAAGAAGGGGAGTTATAGTTGCCATGAGACACAGAAAATCAGGAATCAAGCTCGGCCGTACCACCAGCCACAGGCAGGCCATGTTTCGTAACATGGTGACCTCCTTGTTCAAATATGAGCGCATACGCACCACCGACGTAAAGGCCAAGGAATTGCGCCGTTGGGCTGACCATATTATTACCTTAGCTAAAGTCGGCGATCTGCATGCACGCAGGCAAGTAATGGCGATTGTGCGCGAAAAAGACGTTGTACACAAGCTATTTGAAGACGCCGAAAAGCGGTTTGGAAAAATCAACGGCGGCTATACCCGAATTGTTAAAATCGGTACCCGCCCTGGTGATTCAGCACCCGTTTCATTGGTAGAGCTGGTTTCGACAGAGGAAGCCAAGCCAAAAGCAAAGAAAAAGTCCAAATCACCAGAAAAAGTACAACAACCTGAGCCGGTAAAACCAGAAAAAGAGGATACCGCAGAAGCGTCGGCTGCCGCTCCGGCTGATCAAGCCTCTACATCGCCGGAAGAAACAGAAGAGCCGACTGGCGAAGGCAACGCCGATGCCGTCGAGGCCTCGCCGGTAAAAGCAGAAACGGATCAGCAAGCCCCACAGGCTGACGCTGAATCAAAAGATGCTGAGGAAGTTACCAAGAAGCAGGAATAATTGCCTGAACATATGTGTTATGAGGGCTTTCCCCTGAATTCAGACAGGGAAAAGCCCTTTTTAGTTTTGACGGCAACGTCCGTGACCCGTTACAGATCCATCGAGCCTGCCCCCTTCGTACCTGCCCCAATGATTGATCGATGGTAGGTAAATTTGACCACATCTCCAAGCGGCATCGAATTCAATGGATACGGTTCGGCTACAAATCCTATCGCCCAATTTGAGGGGTTGAATCCAGTGAATTGTTTGGGATATACATTAAAGATACGTTAAGGACAGCCTCGCTGGGGACGGACATTTCATGTACCAGACTTATTTCGGATTAAAAGAAAAGCCTTTCAAGCTGGTGCCGAATCCTGATTATCTCTATTTGAGCAAACAGCATGAGATTGCCCTTGCGCATTTGACTTACGCAATGGATCAGGGCGAGGGTTTCGTCGTGATTACAGGTGAGGTGGGTACAGGCAAAACCACCTTGTGCCGTAATTTTTTAGAAAGATTAGATGAGAATTCCTCCTCGGCTTATATTTTTCAGCCAACGCTCGACTCCGTGGAGTTGTTGACAACCATATGCAATGAATTCGGTATTCGTATCCCACAAGCCAGCTTGAAACAGTTGCTCGATGTGATCAATGCCTACTTGATTCAACAAAACCAAGACGGGCGAAAAGTCGTCCTGCTCATCGATGAGGCCCAAAACCTGAGCATTGAAAATCTGGAATTGGTTCGAATGCTGTCGAATCTGGAAACCACTCGCAGCAAACTGTTGCAGATTGTCTTGGTGGGGCAACCTGAATTGAGCGATAAGCTCGATTCCTACGAGCTGCGTCAATTGGCACAGCGCATATCTTTAACGGCCCACCTGTCACCGCTCGGTTTCGATGAAACGGCCAATTATATTCATCATCGGGTGCATATCGCGGCCCAACGTAATTTGACCTTGTTTACCCCGGCTGCCTGTCGCTTGATATTCAAATATTCAAAAGGCATCCCGCGGATGATCAACATCGCCTGCGACAGAGCCTTGATAACCGCTTTCAGCATGGAGCGGCCGAAAGTTACACGAGCCATCGCCGGAAAGGCCATCCAAGAGCTGACGATGCGTGGGCGCCCCCCAAGCCATCATCCGATTAACAAAATATTGGCCTGGTCTCTCGCGTGTTTGGTCGTTTTTGCTGTCGCGAGCCTGTTTTATCTTAACCGGCAAGAGATCGTGAACCTGTTCGTTCCGAATCATACTACGGCGAACCGGGTTGATTCGACGAGGGTGAATCGCGACGCCTCGTTTGGTGAAGCAGGAGACGCCACCAAGACCTACAAGATCGATGAACCCACACCATTAAGCATTCCGCCAACCCCAGAACCCGCGTCGGAACCTGCAATGGCCTCAGCCGCGCCCGAGCCACAGCTTACGCGTGCCCATCCGCACAACGCCATTCAAGATGCCTTGGCACTGCTGGATCATCAAAGCAGCCGCTTCGCTGCACTGGCTCATCTGTTGGCCTTATGGGAGCAACCGCACCCCAACCAGGCGCAACTGCCATCCCAAGTCGAGGACACCGGCTACTTCGATATTGCCGCCCATCAATATGGATTACGGTTGCATGCCATTGATTCCGATTGGACGCTGGTCAGGCGATTGAACCTGCCGGCCATTGTGGCCTTAAAAAAGAAAAACTCCGAGCAACTCGTCTATGCTGCCTTGGAAAGGTGGGACGAGAAAGGCATCTTGTTAAGGATCGAAGGCGCCCCTTCTGCCATCGAGACCAACCTTGAAGGTCTGATGCCACTTTTAGAGGGCAGTGCCTATGTTTTATGGAAAAACATCCTTGGATTCGATGCCCTGATTACCGAAGGCGCACCGGCGAAAGCCGTTCATGCCATCAAAGCGCTTTTAAGGAACATCGGTTATGATCAGATCGGTGATAGTCCTGTCTTTGACCCGCATACCAAACAAGCGATTCTCGATTTCCAGAAGCGTCATTTTATCGAACCCGATGGTCTGATTGGACCGTTGACCAAAATTTTGCTGATTCAAAAGGCGCAAGCGGTTAAATATCCGCAATTAAGCATGGAAAAGGAGACCGGCGGCGAGTGAGTACCATTTTAAAAGCGCTGAAACGGTTGGAGACGGAACAGGCCCTCGGACGCGCCGAGGGTTTTCCCGCGCCGCTTGCTTTCAACACCCAGGGATCACTGCGCCGCAAAAAGATTTTTGGTGTTTTCCCAAATCGTCGATGGGCATGGATCGTAATTGTTTTGTTATTGTTGGCAACTGTCATGATCGTTGTTTCGTTCATCCAGCGGCAGCCCCCTCAGATGACCGACGGTGCCCGGCAAGCCGTTGATAAGCGGTCTGATCTCCGCCCTGCGGACGCGTCGAAGGCCCAATCCGCCATCCCCTCCGCTTCCCCTGCACCGGCATCTACACCAGAGAAAAATTCTATGGTTTTAAAGGATGCGCTGGAGGGCCGAGCCATCAGGTCGCAGCGGCCCCCAGGCAGCGATGAACCATCCGGCTCGATGGAGTCACTTGGGCAACCGCCGCATACCGGTCCATCGTCTATAGAAAACCCACAGCAACGCATCACCGTCACCGGTCCCCAGGAGAATGCCGGCCAGGGAGCGTCGATCGTCGGAGAGCGAATGGAGAAACCGGACAACCCACCGTTGCCGCAGGCGCCTTCTGTTCCTGCCCAAAATGGGGCGGATCCATACGCAACAGCACGGCGAATGACCGATGGCCGTCTGGAGGTTCAAGCGATTGCCTGGGCCGAGGAACCTCCCGAACGCATGGCCGTGATTAACAACCACATCGTTCGCGAAGGTGGCAGCGTGGAGGGTTTTTTTATTGTCCGTATCGGCAAGGACACGGTCATCCTTCGAGAGAATGGCCGTTTGCTGAAGATTCTCTTTGGAGAGCCATAGCGCCACCCTGACGGCCCTGTCCGGTCGGGTGCAGAGCCGGCTGCGATTTGAAAGATGACGGGTCGTCTGGGGCCTGGCGGTACAATGATGTGCGGGGCGATCCAGTTGCCGACAACCGTTCTCCATGCCATGAGCCATGGCCATTTCGTCACAAGTAGCGGGAAATGATCCGGGAATTGGATGTTGATTATGCCACCCTTTTGCGCTAAACCATCACGATCCATGCAATCAGACCACTTGCGCCCGGCGGCAGTTCAACGGAGTGATATTTCAATGGATCCATCCCATATCCTTAAAGATAAAGTGGTGCTGGTGGTTGATGATGAACCAGACGTGCTCGATACCGTAGCGGATATACTGGATACCTGCCACATTACCAAAGCGCGTGATTTCGAAACTGCCCGCCAATATTTGATGAGTTTCACCTACGATATCGTTATTTTCGACATCATGGGCGTCAATGGATTCGAGCTATTGAAGATGGCCGTCAAGCGGGGTTTTCCTGCGGTGATGCTGACGGCCTACGCGTTAACTCCCCAGGCCCTGGAAAAATCCATCCGGTTGGGTGCCGTGAGCTTTCTGCCCAAAGAGAAGATGAGTGACCTGGATGACTACCTGGCAGACATTGTCTTGACAGGAAGCAAGCCCAGATGGGGGCGTCTTTTCGAAAAGCTTGGGGATCTTTTCAGCAAGCGTTTCGGGCCGGATTGGAAAGAGCGGAATAAATTCTTCAAAGAATTTGAAGAGACCCTCAACATGAAGGAGAAGAATGATGGTTAAAAAGTCGGCGATGGCCTTACTGGCAGGTCTAGTGATTTTCGGTTTTTCGATTCAACCGGCATTGGCAACCTACAAGGTGGGAGCTATATTTTCGGTCACCGGCGGCGCCTCTTTTCTAGGTGATCCAGAGAAGAAAACCGCTCAGATGGTGGTGGATCAGATCAACAGGGACGGGGGGATTAACGGTGAGAAAATAGAGCTCATCGTCTATGACGACGAAACCGATCCTACCAAATGCAATTTGCATGCGAAGAAACTGATCAGCCAGGATAAGGTTGTCGCGGTCATCGGTCCCTCGGTCAGCGGACTGAGCGTCGCCATCATTCCGGTTTTCGAAAAGTTCAAGACGCCATTGGTTTCGTGTGCCGCCAGCTATAAAATCGTCTATAACGAAAAGACCGGAAAGCCCAATAAGTGGGTTTTCAAAACGCCCCAATCCGACAGCCTGGCGGTCGAGGCCATTTACACCAAAATGCAATCCATGGGCATCCATAAGATCGCGATCCTTACCGTCACCGATGGTTATGGGGCCAGTGGTCGGCACGAATTGCTACGCTTGGCCCAGGCTTATAAAATGGATATCGTAGCAGATGAGAAATACGACCCCAAGGATGCCGATATGACCGCCCAGCTCACCAAAATTAAGGGTCTGGCCCCCCAGGCCATCGTGAACTGGTCCGTCGGTCCCACGCAGGTAACGGTGTTGCGCAATTGGCGGGATCTTGGAATGACCCCCATTACTTTTTTCCAGAGCCACGGTTTTGGAAGCCGCAAAAACATCGAGCTGGCCGCCGGTGCCGCCGAAGGTGTTTTCTGTCCTTTAGGGGCCTGCAATATCGCTGATCTACTACCCGAAGACCATCCCCAAAAGCAGGTGACCATGGCGTATCAGAAGAGTTATACGGAGACATATAACGAGCCCTTGAGCTCGTTCGGTGGCCATGCCTGGGATGCCATTCAGCTTGTCGTCGACGCACTCAAGGCGGTTGGGGGGGATCGCGCCAAGATTCGGGACTACCTGGAAAACAAGAAAGGCTTCATCGGTCAGCATGGGGTGTTTAACTTCTCGCCAGAAGATCACAACGGTTTGACCAAGGAGGCCTTTCAAATGGTGGTGGTCAAGGACGGCGACTGGGCCTTGGCCAAATAATGCCGGTCAGGAGGCGCCAACCCACGCCAGAGGGAAGCAGACAAGGCTTCCGGGTGCGCGTTACTCCGCTCATCTGACAATAACCATCAAGGGTGGTCGATCATTGCGCCGCCCTTGATTGCTATCGTGAATTCACATG
The DNA here is from genome assembly GCA_002402905.1 of Desulfatitalea sp. UBA4791. Classification (GTDB taxonomy): domain Bacteria; phylum Desulfobacterota; class Desulfobacteria; order Desulfobacterales; family Desulfosarcinaceae; genus Desulfatitalea. The sequence continues at coordinate 20,734 of DHGT01000089.1, forward strand.
CACTGATGGAAACTATATCTGCTGCCAGCCAACTGTTTCAATTCATCGTCACCGGTCTCACCGTCGGGGCGATCTACGCCATGGTGGCGATCGGCTTCAACATTATCTACAATGTGACCGAAATCATCAATCTTGCCCAAGGGGAATTCGTGATGCTGGGTGGATTGATCATGGTCTTCATGCACGTCACCGTGGGGCTTCCGATGATTCTGGCCTTCGTCACCGCCGTATTGTTGGTGACGCTGACGGGCATGCTGTTGGATCGCCTGGCCATCAAACCCATTCGGCAGCCTTCGGTGATGACATTGATCATCGCCACCATCGCCGCCTCGATTGTCATCAAGGGGACGGCCATGCTCATCTGGGGGAAATCGCCGTATGATCTGCCCGCATTTTCAGGCAGGACACCCATCGAACTGGGCGGTGTCATCATTCAGCCGCAGTATTTGTGGGTGATCGGTTTTCTGGTCGTGGTGACCATCGGCCTCACCTTGTTCTTCAACCGCACCATTTTGGGCAAAGCCATGGCCGCATGTGCGGACAATCCCGATGCCGCAAGGCTGGTGGGCATCAATGTCCAGTACATGGTGTTGTTGTCTTTTGCCCTTTCCGCCGCTATTGGCGCGATTGCCGGCATGACCCTGACGCCTATCGCCTTGATGGATTACGATCGCGGTGCCATGCTGGCCATCAAAGGCTTTGGCGCGGCCATTCTTGGCGGCTTAGGGAGTTTTTCGGGCGCGGTTCTGGGGGGCCTTCTAATCGGTTTGATCGAGTCTCTCGGGGCCGGCTTTTTGTTGTCCGGCTACAAAGACGCTTATGCTTTGATCGTACTCCTGCTTGTTCTATTTTTACGTCCCAGTGGTATTATGGGAAATTTCGAAGTCACGAAGTTCAAAAGGTTTTAGCGATGCTGAGGATACGCAAGGCGCCCATGGGCGTCGGGGCGATTTTTATTCTTTTGTTTCCATGGGTCGCCGAGAGATTGCCGGCCATAGAACACTATCCTGACCTGATGGTGTTTGCCGGTATCTATTGCCTGATGACCATCGGGATGAGTTTGCTCATGGGCTACGCCGGTCAGATCTCGTTGGGGCACGCCGCATTCTACGGCATCGGCGCTTATGCCTCGGGTATCCTCACGACTCAATACAATCTGAATCCCTGGCTCTGCATCCTCATTGGCAGTGCAGCGGCCACCGCGGTCGCCGTCGTTGTCGGGGCACCGTCACTGCGGCTGCGTGGACATTATCTGGCCATGGCGACATTGGCCTTTGGCATCATTATCAACATCGTCTTTCGAGAAGAAGCGGAATGGACCGGTGGCCCGGATGGTATGGGGGGGATACCCGGTTTGGACATCTTTGGATATTCGTTCGATTCGATCCATAAATATTACTACCTGGTATGGATCGTGGTAGCCATCGCTTTCTTTTTTACGATCCGGTTGATTCAATCGCCCACCGGCAGGGCGCTCAGAGCGATTCATGCGAGCGAGGCGGCGGCGAGTGCCATGGGTATCGACATATCAAGATCCAAGATCGTGGTTTTTGCTTTTTCGGCGATTCTCGCTTCTGTAGCCGGCAGTTTATATGCGCATTACATGAATTTTATCAATCCATCGACTTTCGATACGCTCTTTTCCATCAAACTCGTCATCATGATTGCGTTGGGAGGCATGCATACGATCTGGGGTGCCGTGGTCGGGTCGGTGTTGTTCGCCTTTCTCAGCTTCGAGTGGCTTCACCAATTCGGAGAGTACGAAATCGTGGTTTACGGGCTGGTCCTAATGATGGTGACCATTTATCTGCCGGAGGGATTGGTCGGGCTTCCCGGCAGGATTGCACAACGCGTGAGGAGATAGGTGCCGATGGCATCTGAGCCGCATAGATCACACTTGCTGGAAATCGAAGATCTGGTCATGGCCTTTGGTGGATTGACGGCATTGATGAATATTCAACTCCGTGTCGCCAAAGGCACCATCAGGGCCATCATCGGACCCAACGGGGCCGGCAAGACGACCCTCTTCAACTTGATCACAGGTGTGCTCTCACCCACAGAAGGCACCATTCGCTTCAACGGTCATGTCATCAGCGGTCAGAAACCGCACAAAATTGCGGCACTGGGAATTTCACGCACCTTCCAGACCGTCGAGCTGTTCGACAACATGACGGTTATCGAAAACGTCATGGTGGGGCGCCACCTGCATATCAGCACCTCTTTTTTTAAATGCGGTTTGGGCCTACCCGCCATTCGATCCCAGGAAACAGCGATCGAAGCCCATGCGATGGCGTTGCTGGACTTTGTTGGTCTCGCCGACAAGGCGAATAGCATGGCCGACAGTCTTCCCCTGGGGGAGCGCAAGATTTTGGAGATTGGCCGTGCGCTGGCCACCGACCCACTGCTGGTCTGCCTGGATGAGCCGGCAGCCGGGCTGAATGAAACCGAAACCGAAACGGCTGCCCGACTGATCAAGGCGATCAAGGACAAGGGGATCACGGTGCTTCTGGTGGAGCATGACATGAAGGTGATCATGAATATTTCGGATCAGATCACCGTGCTCAATTATGGTGAAAAGATCGCCGAAGGCACGCCTGAGGAAATCCGGGGGAATCCTAAAGTTATCCAGGCCTATCTGGGGGATAGCATTGCGGTCGTATAAAATCAGGTCACGTGACAAGAACCGACAACACCTTGGGGAAATCATCAAACAGCGCGGTGGCACATCAACCCATGATGCTTGAAATTCAAAATCTGACCGCCGGGTATGGCGCGATTGCCGCAATCAGGGAGATCTCGCTCGAGGTTCCGGAAGGCAAGGTGGTGTCCATTATTGGGGCCAACGGAGCCGGTAAATCCACACTCCTCAAGGCGGTTTCGGGTTTGAACAACCACCGTTCCGGTCGCATCCTGTTCCAGGGAAAAAACATCGTCGACATGCCTGCGAACCGTATTGTATCCTTAGGATTGTCCCAGGTGGCCGAAGGAAGGCAGATTTTTGCCCATATGACGGTAGAGGATAATATCCATCTCGGGGCCTACTTGTATTACAGGCGCAGCAACAAGAGAGAAATCAGGGACCGCATCGAACGAATTTACGAGTTGTTTCCAATTTTATCCAAGCGGGCCAGACAGATTTCAGGTACACTCTCCGGTGGAGAGCAGCAGATGCTGGCCATCGGCCGTGCGTTGATGACGCGGCCCAGGCTACTCCTTCTGGATGAACCCTCCATGGGATTGGCGCCGATCGTTGTGCAGGAGATATTCCATACCATCGAACGTCTCAACCGTGAGGGAATGACCATTTTGCTGGTCGAACAGAACGCCCGGGCAGCCTTGCAAATCGCCGATTTCGCCTATGTGCTCGAAACAGGCCGCGTTGTCTTGCATGGCCCCGCCAGCGACCTGATCAACGACAACCAGATCAAGGAGGCCTATTTGGGTGGATAGCTCGAAACGTTGAGTCTCGATGCGTCCGGTGATCCGCAGCATTGGCGGATGGATATCAACTGAATGAAAATTATTTAATAAAAAGGCTTTGATGCATGGATGAAGATGTCAAAAAGAGGACCCAGGAGGTCGCGGCGCTCTATTTCGAAGGTGTCAGCGAGGAGAAACCCTTTGATCTGTGGCGCGCCTTCGACCCGGAATTGGGCAAACAGCTGTCCCTTTTCATAACGGGAAGAATGTACGGTCGCGAGAAGATTTCTCACCAGACGCGCCAATTGGTCACCGTTGCGGTGTTGACCGTTCTCGGGCGAAGCGAAGAACTTAAGCTTCACATCCTTGCGGCTCTTAATGTGGGATGCACGCCACGCGACATCGCCGAAGTGATTTTCCAAACATTTACCTATGCAGGGATTCCGACGGTGAATATGGCACTGAAAGTCCTCCGCGGTGTCCTCGTCGATAAGGGGCTTTGGCCTTTGGCACAGTGAAAGTAGAGACATCCGAGCATTGACCGATGTCTTGGGCATTTTGGATACCACGATTGCCGTGCATGTTGCCGGCAATCCAAAGATGAGCTGGAGACGATAGCGATGAGACCCTATTTTAAAAAAATGACGACTTTCGGACAGGCATTGAATCCCGGACAACTCAAAAGCGGCCAAGAGAATTTGGAAAAGATCAAGCAGGTCGAAGCTGAAGTCGATGAAGCCGTGAACAAGGTGAAAAGCGCCGGTTTCCCGGCTGAGAAGATCAATGCGCGGGGGCAGCTGACCGTCTTTCAGAGACTCGATTACCTTTTGGATCCAGGTACATGGTGCCCTTTGCATACCTTGTTCAACCCCGAAGACAACATCGAGGGGACGAGTAATGTCATTGATGGACTGGGAAAGATCTCGGGTAAATGGGCCGTGATCATTGGATTCGACAACAAGGTGATGGCAGGGGCCTGGCTGCCGGGCCAATACGAAAACATTCTTCGGGTGACCGATCTTTCCACGCGGTTGAATATTCCGTTGGTGTGGCTGGTGAATTGCTCGGGCGTGAAATTGACCGAACAGGAAAAATTTTATGCCAACCGGCGCTGCGGCGGCACGCCCTTTTTCCGTCACGCCGAGATGAATCAGCTGGGCATACCGATTCTGGCGGGTATTTACGGCACAAACCCAGCCGGCGGCGGATATCAGGGCATCAGCCCCACGATTCTTTTCGCCCATAAAGATTGCAATATCGCCGTGGGCGGCGGCGGCATTCTCAGCGGCATGTCCCCGAAAGGCTACTTCGACGAAGAGGGCGCCGAACAATTGATCAGCGCCGCAAAGCAATTCAAGGTCAAACCGCCGGGAAGTGTCGATGTCCACTACGATGCGACCGGATTTTTCCGATATAAATACGAAACCGAAACCGATGTGCTTGATGGTCTCAAGGAGTTCATGCGGGATATTCCGGCATACAAGCCTAAGTTTTTCCGGGTCGCCGATCCCATGGAGCCGAGGTTTTCGGCCAGTGATTTATACACGCTGGTCCCCTTCAACCAGAAGCAGATCTACAGTTTCGATGAGGTGCTGGCGCGCCTGGTCGATGGCAGCGAGCACCTGGAGTTCAAACCCGATTATGGTCCGGAAATTTACACCGGCCTGGTCAAGGTGGACGGATTCCTCATGGGTGTTATCGGGAACCGGCAAGGCTGGCTCGGGGAGAACTATCCCGAATATGCCGATTATCCAGGGATCGGCGGCAAGCTCTATCGCCAGGGTCTCATCAAGATGAATGAATTCGTCACCCTCTGCGGTCGTGATCGCGTTCCGATCATCTGGTTCCAGGACACTTCCGGCATCGACGTCGGCGATATCGCCGAGAAAGCGGAACTGCTCGGACTGGGCCAGTCTCTGGTCTACTCCATTCAACAGACCGGGGTGCCCATGCTGCTGGTGGTGTTGCGTAAGGGCACGGCCGCGGCCCACTATGTCATGGGCGGCCCGACGGCCAATCGGCATACGGCCTTTACTTTGGGGACGGCCACCACCGAGATATACGTGATGCATGGAGAGACAGCCGCGGCCGCAAGTTTTTCCCGCCGCCTGGTGAAAGAAAAGGAGGCCGGCCGGCCACTCCAGCCGGTCATCGAGAAGATGAACGAGATGGTCAAGTCCTATTACGACAATTCACGGCCGATCTACTGCGCGCGTAAAGGTATGGTGGACGAGATCGCCAAGATGACCGAGTTGAGAAGCTATCTGAAAGCCTTCGCCGGTGCGGCCTACCAGAACCCCAAATCGATTTGTCCCCAGCACCAGATGCTGCTCCCTCGGGTGATCAAGGGATAAAGCCGCGTCGCAGGGCCCCTTGGGTGTGTCGAAGGTGGGGTGGTGGCTTGGAGAGGAGGTGCGGTGCCGGCCAGGGCGGTCAATCTTTTGTGTAGTAAACGCCCGGGATCCAACTCTTGTGCAGCTTGGTGGTTTTATCGGCCAACGCCTCTGTTTCGTCAATAAACTTGAAAACATGCTTGCCGATTCGAATGATGTCGTTGTGGTCCAGACGCTTCAGGGCAACCGCCTCACCGTTCACATAGGTGTGGTTCGTACTCTGTAAGTCCTCGATGTAGTATGCCACCGCATCCTGCTGCTCGGCGTCCTGTGTCATCGTGATTCGAGCATGTTTATGGCTGGCCAGCTTATCATCCAGAAAAATGTCGCAATCCGCCATTCTGCCGATTTGAATTTCCGGCTTTTCCAAAGGAATTTTTTTGATGGTCAACCCTTCGTGCACGAGTACGAGTATGGCCATAGCTGTTCTCCTCTTCAGGGTTCCGGCGGGGTGTTGGGAGTCTCGATCCGGGGCGCCGCATCGATCAGGTCGGCCCTGCAGACCGTCAGGGCCTCCAATAGGTCACCCGCCGTGGCAAAACGGTCATCGGCCGTCTTGGCGAGCAGGCGATTGACGATCCGTTCGCAGCAGGATGGTGCCTCGGGCGCAATTTCGGCGAGGGGTGTGTGGGCATTGTGGTTGATGGCATACAAAATGGCGCTGATCGAATCTCCCTTGAACGGTTTGGCGCCGGATAGCAGTTCATAGAAGACGACCCCGAGGGAAAACAGATCGGAACGCCCGTCCAGCGGTTCCCCGTTGACCTGCTCCGGCGACATATAGTTGGGGGTGCCGAGAATGACACCCTCGCTGGTTTGCGACGCATCCATGACATGGGCGATGCCGAAATCCGTCACCTTAACGCGGCCGTCTTCCAGCACCATGATGTTACCGGGTTTGATGTCTCTGTGAACCACCCCCTGGGCGTGAGCATAAGCAACCGCGGCAGTGACATCCACGATCACATCCAGGACGCTGTCAAAAGGCAGTAGATCGCCGACCTTGCAATGGTGGGTCAGGTCAGTGCCGGTGAGCAGTTCCATGGCGATATAGGCCATGTCATGCTCCTCACCAACATCGTAAATCGACACGATGTTGGGATGAGCGAGTTTGCCGGCGGATTCCGCCTCCCTGAAAAATCGTGCCTTGACTTCTGACAGCTCGTCGGGGGCGACTTCCGCATAGGCCAAGGTCTTGATCGCCACCTCGCGGTTGATTTTCGGATCGCGGCCGAGATAAACGGTCCCCATGGAGCCCCGTCCTATTTCCTGCAGGATTTCGTAACGTCCGAAGGTCGGTTTGATACCGGTGTCGTCGATCATCAACGGCGCCTCGTTACGGGAACCCCCGGCGTTCAGGGAGATCGCACTGTCCAGCGGCTTGAGCCGCTCACTGCGTTTATCGATGTCTTTGAACGGTCCGTCCGTGCGGATATGTTCATATATGGACAGGGCCCTGTTGAACATGCGTTTGCGTTCGAAATCGAGGGCCAGGTTGTACAGCAGATCCTTGACCGTATCGTCCTGCACCGGGCACTGCATGTATTTGTCATAGGCCATGTCGAGCATGCCCTGGCCCTGGTACGACAGGCCGAGCGCCTTGTTGGCCTCGAGTCTTTCGTTTTGCCGGACGCGGGATATGCTGGTCCACTGAAGGATGGCGAATCCAAGGCAGGCCAGAACAACGGGCGCAACGACCTTGACCCAGTAGCCATAGCCGACCAAAAGGATCGCTCCCATGCCATACCAGGTGGCCATAAAAATCAGCAGAATGGCCCCGCCGATGGTCGCATTGACTCGCGGGAGCACAAAGGCCAGGAAAAAGGCGAAGTAGAGCATCGCCAGCATTTCCAGCCAACGCGCCCAGGGGGGTCTGGACAGGCGCACATTGGATAAGATTCCTGCCAGCAAGTTGGCGTGAATTTCAACCGCCGACGCCTTGACCTGGGACCTGACACGATAGGTTTGGGCTGTTTCAGGATCGGTCAGCCCCAAAAGGACGATCTTACCCTTGAAAATAGACGGATCGATAGTCCCGTCGAGTATTTCTGCAGCGGTGTAAGTGCGTTTGTCCGTCCATTCACGGTTCAGGTTGAGCAGCATCTGGTAGCGTCTATCGGTCGGCAGCAGCAGATGCTTGACGTTCAGTTGAGGTTCTCCAAAAAAATCGTTGCCGATTTTCAGATCCCACAGCTGCCCGTCGAGATATTTGATGGCCATCTGAAGGGCGAGTGCGGGGAAAAGCCGGCCGTTGTAATCGACCAGCAACGGCACCCGCCTGACCGCACCATCGGGATCTTCATGAATGTTCACATGGCCCAGGGCCCCCGCTTTTTTTGCCAGATCGTCAAAGGACTGCTTCACGCTCTGGGCGCTGGAAAGCGCGCCTGGCGTAGCGGCAAAAATTTGACCCAGCACACCAGCGTGATTCCGCTCATCGGTGGGGAGTGTTTCCGCGTTCAAGGAATTGATCACCAGGAGACCTGGCAGTGTCTCATTTCCCGAAACGGTTGCCCCGTTCGAAGAAAAGCGGATGGGCAACACGACGTTTTTCGCCCTGCGAACGGCCGTGATCAGATCCGAATCCTGGTTCAAATCCCGTTCGGCGGCTGCCAGCAAGTGGTCTACCAGTTCTGCCGTGCGTTTGCCTCCCGGCCATTTCTGTTCACTTGCTTTTTCCCTTAACTGTTTGATTTCAAGCATTCCAGGGTTTTGGTCCGGGTGCTCATAGAGCAGGCATATGCCTTGCGCCGCCGCTCCGTGGGTCGATAGAATCCGAACGATTTCGGCGATCCGCGGACGCGGCCAGGGCCAATCGCCGAATCTGTGGAGGCTCTCTTGATCGATGGCGACGATTTCGATGGGTTGCTCGTCGGGCGCACGGAAATAACCGGCCCATAGATCGTAATGGGCGTTTTCCAACGGCTCCCAGGGACAATGAGAAGAGGTCATGACGGCCATGAGGAAGGCGGTGAGCAGAGCGATTCGGACGGCCGGCGAAGCGAGAATTTTTAATGCGATGGAGCGAATTTTAGGATTTGATAACAACGCGTTACCTTGATGCTGAATGTTTACGGACCGGACGCAAACCCCGATGCAAAACTTTATATCTATATAAAATCATTTCCAAATGGGCAAGCCTGCTTTTCAAACCGGTTTCCATTATGATAGTCTGATTGCCAACGCGGCTACAGAATGCAACAATTGGACCCAAAGGACCACCATGCGTGCGGAAATCAAAAGAGGCCGGGATGCGGTGGAATTTTTGACCGACGAACGATGCCACATCAAAGAAGTCGCCAACGATGCGGGAGATGAGTATTTGTCCATTGCCCGCGCCCGGGTGGAGCCGGGGGTGGTCACGGCCTGGCATAAATTAGCCGGTATTGCAGAACGTTACATCATCTTCAGCGGTCGTGGAAGGGTCCAAGTCGGCGAAGGCCCCCCGGTATCGGTCGAAGCCGGCGACGTAGTGCGCATTCCTGCCGGCGTGCGGCAGCGGATCGAGAACACGGGTCGCGACGATCTCGTCTTCTACGCATTGTGTTCCCCCCCTTTTCAACAAGAGCGCTATGTATCCCTGGAGTAGTTTCATCATGTCTCCAGACTCGGTAACCGACGAACAAGGAGCAGACGATGGGCAATTGGAGTGATTTCGAAGCTTACGATGCAATGGGATTGGCCGAATTGGTGCGCAGCGGCGACCTGACGGCCATGGAACTACTCGAGAGCGCCGTTGCGCGTGTGACCGCGCGCAACCCCGAGCTCAATGCCGTGGTGTTGCCCATGTACGATGAGGCGCGCAGCCGGATTCGGGCCGGGCTGCCCGATGGTCCGTTGCGTGGTGTTCCTTTTTTGCTCAAGGATCTGGGCCTGTGTTACAAAGGGTTTCCCACCTCCTTCGGCAGCCGGCTCTTTGCCGATTTCGTGCCCGACTATGACAGTACCCTGGTCGAGCGCTACCGCAATGCGGGTCTGGTGATGTTCGGAAAGACCAACACACCCGAATTCGGGTTGACCATCACCACCGAACCGAGCCTCTACGGCCCGTGCCGCAACCCCTGGGACCTGTCCCGATCCACCGGTGGGTCGAGCGGGGGGGCCGCGGCGGCCGTGGCATCGGGTATGGTGCCGGTGGCCCACGCATCCGACGGCGGCGGCTCCATCCGCATTCCAGCCGCATGCTGCGGGCTGTTCGGCCTTAAACCGACCCGAGGTCGAATCCCGGCCGGTCCTCCCCAGGGCGAAGGATGGAACGGCATGAGTACCGATCACGTCATCTCCCGTTCGGTCCGGGACAGCGCCATCTTTCTGGACATCGCGTCCGGCCCCGCCCTGGGGGATCCCTATTCGGCACCCGCCGTCCAAGGGCCCTTTTTATCCGAAGTGGCCAAGGCGCCCGGCAGCCTGCGCATCGCCATGACGGTCACTTCCCTCAACGGCATCAAGGCCGATCCGGAATGCATCGCCGCCGTCGAGGATGCCGCCAGATTGTGTGAATCGCTCGGGCACAAGGTGAGCGAAGCCGCACCGGAAATTGACGGCGAGCGGTATCAGGATGCGGCGTCCGCCATCATGAACGCCAACACGGCGGCCTCGGTGGATGTCCGCCTCAAGGAACTGGGGCGCGAGCTGGCCGAAGAGGACCTGGAATACATCACCCAGCGGGCCGTGGGAAGCGGCGCCAAAAGCTGCGCATCGGGTTTGATCCAGGCGATTCAATTCATTCACCAAACCGGACGGCAGGTCGCCCGGTTTTTTCAATCTTACGATATCCTTCTGAGTCCCGTGCTGCTCAAGCCGCCGGTGCCGCTGGGTTATCTTGACACCCGCACCCATGATGTGCGCGGGTATCTGACCCGTCTGCTTTCTTATTTCGGTTTTACCGGCCTGTTCAACGGCACCGGCCAGCCTTCCATGTCGGTGCCGCTGTACTGGAGCAAAGAGAATTTGCCCATCGGCACGCTCTTTTCGGCCCGTTTCGGAGAGGAGGCCCTCTTGTTTCGCCTCGCCGGCCAGTTGGAGCAGGCGCGACCCTGGTGGGACCGTAGGCCCCCCATGGCCGGGACGGCCGTTTAAATCGGATAAAAACTTGACGGATTCGTAAAAATTTGTTGCCGGACGGCGCCGTCAACTATCCACTCTCGAAGAAAGGAAGTTCAATGGTAAACCCCGTGCTCACCTTCGACCACGTCCACCTGCTCAGCCAGGATCCTGTAGCGGCCGCCAAATGGTACGCCGAAAAACTGGGGGGAGAGATCATGGCCACGACCGAGGTTCGCGGTGCACCCCAGGTGCTCGTTCGGTTCCAGGGGGCCACGATCATCATCCGCGGTCAGCGCACCGGCGAATCCGCAGGAGACAAATCCGGCCTGCAATGGGGAGTGGATCACTTCGGGTTTCAAGTCAGTAGTGATTTTGACGGCTACTGCGACCGGCTGAAACGCAACGGCGTCGCCTTTTCCCTGGACCCGGTGGACTTCGGTCCCGACCTGCGGATCGCATTCATCCAGGCACCCGACGGGGTCTCCATCGAATTGCTCCACCGGAAGGCGTAACCACGGGTAAGCTATCGACCGCCGGCGGCCCGCGCCTCCAAAAGGGCACGTAGTCGGCCCGCCAAAGGCCCAGGAGCTCCCGTGCCGATGGTCTGGCCGTCGATAGCCACCACCGACAGCACCTCGGTGACCGTGCCGGTGAGAAACACTTCGTCGGCGTTCATCGTTGTCTGGCGATCGAAAAAGACTTCACCCACGTCCATGCCGTGCTCGTGGCATATGTCGATGAGGACGGCGCGGGTGATCCCAGGGAGGATGTTGGGGGTCAGCGGATGGGTCATTAATCGGCCATCCTTGCAAACGAACAGATTGGAGGCCGTTGCTTCGCGCACCACGCCTTCGGGGCTCACGAAAATAGCGTCCTGGACGCCGGCATCCAGGGCCTGCTGCTTGGCCAGCACATTGGGCAGCAGCAGCACGGTTTTGATGTCGCAACGCCCCCAGCGGATGTCGGTCACCGTGATGGCCCGGATGCCTTCCTTAATATATCTTTCCGGGGTTTCCGGCACCTGGCGAACGGTAATCACGATTTGTGGGCGGGGTTGGTTCGGAAACGCATGGTTGCGGGGTGCCACCCCCCGGGAAATCTGGACATAGACGCCCGCGCGGGGAATGGCCGCTCTTTCAAAGGTCGTGAGGATCGCTTCGCGTATTCGGTCGCGGGCGATCGGCGGAAAAGAGAGACCTGCGAGGGAATTTTCCAGCCGGTCCAGATGGGCCTCCATCGCGAACAGCCGCCCTTTGTAGCTGGCCAGATATTCGTAGACCGCATCGCCGAACTGATAGCCCCGATCCTCCACCGGTACGCGGGCCTGATCGATGGGCATGATGTCGCCGTTCAAGTAGGCTAATTCAGGCATGATGATCTCCCCCTCCAGTGTAATGGTTTGACTTTGGTGCGGCCTTTCCGTATAGCAGGGTCGCGCTCGCATTGGCCACAATTTTATAAAGAAAGTATCTTAAAATATACGCATGAAACCTGTTGTCGCCATCATCGGACGCCCCAACGTGGGTAAGTCCACCCTGTTCAACCGCATGACCCGCCGCCGTGACGCCATCGTCGACGACCTGCCCGGCGTGACACGAGATCGCCATTATGGCGATGCGCAATGGGATGATCACCTTTTTATTGTCGTGGACACGGGTGGATTCGTGACCGGAGACGATGATCTCTTTGCCGCCCACATCCGTGCCCAGGTGGAACATGCCGTGGCCGAAGCCGATGCCGTGGTCATGGTGCTCGACGGCAAAAGCGGGCTATCACCCTTTGACCATGACCTGATGAAATGGCTGCGCACCATCAAGCAGCCGATTTTTTACGTCGTCAACAAGATCGATGGGCCCGGACAGGAATCACACCTCTACGAATTCCACGCCTTGGGTGTGGAGCGGCTTTTTTCTCTTTCTGCGGAGCATGGTTACGGTGTGCCCGATTTCATGGACGAGCTGGTGGCCGTGCTGCCCCGGGCCGACGCCCCGGCGGCATCCGACGAGATTCGTGTCGCGGTGGTCGGGCGGCCCAACGTCGGTAAATCGTCACTGATCAACCGTCTGACCGGCCAGGAGCGATTTTTGGTCAGCGACGTGCCGGGAACCACCCGGGATGCCGTGGATACGGTCGTTCAAAGGAAGAGTCGCACGTATCGTCTGATCGACACGGCCGGTATCCGGCGCAAGGCCAAGGTCGATCTGAAACTCGAAAAATTCTCCATCATCAAGTCGCTCCAGAGCCTGGAAGCCTGCGACGTGGCCCTGATCCTGCTCGATGCCGAGCAGGGGATCACCGATCAGGATATCAAGGTGGCCGGCTACGCTTACGAACGCGGATGCGGGGTCATATTCCTGGCCAACAAATGGGATCTGGTCGACGCCCGCACGGTGACCCCGTACAAGTTCGGCCAGCGTCTCTACGAATCGGCCCGGTTTCTGCAGCACGCCCCCCTGCTGACCGTATCGGCCAAAACCGGCCAGCGCATCAATAAGATTTATCCCCTGATCGAACAGGTGTTTGCCCAGTACACCACCCGCATCGGCACCGGGGCGCTGAATCGCGTCTTCAAGGAGGCCACCGAACGCACCGAACCCCCGCTGCACAAGGGTCGACGGATCAAGTTCTACTATGTCACCCAGATTTCCGAACGACCGCCGACCATCGTCGCCTTCGTGAATTACCCCGACGCGGTTCATTTTTCATACCAGCGCTATCTCCTTAACCAGATTCGCAGCCAGACAGGGTTGGACATGACACCCTTGCGCATCTACTTCAGGCTGCGGACCGGAAAAATCGAATTCGGCAAGTGGAAAAAAAATAGGCCCCAGAAGAGACGCCCCCGGTAATTGGTCGAGTCGATGCGGCGGCATGTTTCGGGTTGAATTGAAGACCATTACCATCATTCGGTGTGGCACTGATTTTGTATATATTTTTCCTGCTCCTGCGACGGGAAGGCACCGGTTTGCCNNTGAATGAGTTGGTATTACAAGGATGGTGGGCAGGAGATCGGACCGATCAGCAAAGCGGAACTGGCCGCTCTGATCAAATCCGGACGAATCGGTGGGCAGACCATGGTCCGCAACATCACCATGGACGCCTGGCGGCCACTTGCACAAATGATTCGACCCGCGGCATCCGGGGCGGCAGACCCTTCCCCGCCTGCGCCACCCGCCCCGCCTTCCGCGCCGGACGCTTCCCGATCCGCGCCCATGCCGGACATCCCGTCGGTCAAATCCCAGGAACCGTTCCAATTCAAGGGCAGCGGTGGAGAGTATTTCAAAATCTGGATTGTCAATGTCCTGTTGTCCATCGTCACCCTGGGGATCTATTCGGCCTGGGCCAAGGTGCGCCGCAAACAATATTTTTACGGTAACACCCGCTTGGTCGGCGCCACCTTCCGCTATCTGGCCGAGCCGACCAAGATATTGAAGGGGCGAATCGTGGTTTTTCTCGGTTTTGCCATTTACATGGTCGTCAATCAGATTTTTCCACCGGCGGGCTTCGGATTTGGTTTGGTGTTTCTTTTCATACTGCCCTGGCTCGTGGTGCGTTCGTTGGCGTTCAATGCACGCAACAGCGCCTGGCGCAACATCCGTTTCAATTTCAAGGGTACCTATGGGGGTGCGGCTGAGGCCTTCGTGCTCTTTCCGCTCCTTTCGATTTTGACCCTCGGCATTCTGGGCCCCTATGCCCACTACCGTCAGAAAAAATTCATCGTGGAAAATTCGGCATACGGGACGACCGCTTTTGCCTTTAATGCCACCGCAGGAGATTACTACCGCATCGTCTATATGTTCATGATTCCCGTGATCGCCGTAATTGCCGTTGTCACGGCGGTCACACTGCTGGTGCCGTCCTTGTCCGTACCGGTGACCCTGCTGGTCATGGTCGTCATGTACCTGTATGCGTTTGCCTATTTCACCGTTCGGTCGAGCAACCTGCTGTACAACTCCGGCGCTCTGCGCCAGCACCGCTTCAAGGCAACCATGAAGATCAAGGCGTTTGCCATGATCCTGCTCACCAACACCCTGGCCATCGTTTGCACCCTGGGGTTGTTTCATCCCTTTGCCCAGGTGCGCGCGTATCGATACAAGATCGATCACCTGGCCTTGCTGCCGGCCGGCGACCTGTCCCAGTTCGTCGCGGCCGAATTGAAGCAGACCAGCGCTCTGGGTGACGAGCTGTCCGATTTCATGGATTTTGATTTCGGTTTGTAAACAAAAAGGGCCCTCCCACCATGATCACCATTCGCGGCACATGGTACGACGGTAAAAGCTCTGCGCAGACCGAGGTGGTGCTGACGGTATATGACACCGATGCCCTGCAGGTCGAGCGGATCGATAATGGAGAGGTCCTTTGTCGCAGGAAAAGCTTTGACCTCCGGGTGTCGGATCGCCTGGCCGATACGCCCAGGCAGTTGAACTTTCCGGATGGGGCCGTCCTGGAAACCGACGATAACGCGGGGGTGGACCGAATTCTCGAGCATACCCGTCGGGACCATTGGAGCCTTTGGGTGCACCTGCTCGAGTCCCGCAAGCGTTATGTGCTGACGGCATTCGTGATCGTGCTGCTGATCGGTATCGGGATGGTAAAATTTGGCGTTCCAGCGGCAGCAGGGTGGGTGGCGGTCGCGCTGCCCGATTCGATGTACGATCTGGCCGATCGGCAGACCCTGGCCTTTCTGGACAAGGCGCTCTTTTCTGATTCCACGCTACCGCAGGCGACCGAAGAGCGGGTGCGCGGGCACCTGCGGCCGGCCATCGACGCTCATCCTGACCTGGGACTCGAATTGCAGTTTCGTAAAGGCGGCAAACTGGGGCCCAATGCCTTCGCCCTGCCCGGGGGCACCATCGTGTTCACCGATGAAATGGTGCAGATGGCCGGCCATGACGAAGAGCTGCTGGCCGTAATGGCCCACGAAATCGGCCACGTGGTGCACCGGCACGGCATGCGCCGCATGGTTCAGGATTCCATGCTTTCCTTTGCCATTCTGGCGCTGACCGGCGACGCGTCCGGGGTGTCCGAACTGTTCCTGGGGTTGCCCGTGATTCTAACCGAACTGGCCTACTCGCGCGCTTTTGAACGCGAGGCCGACCGTTATGCCCTCGACTACCTGTTGGCCCACGGTGTGCCGCCCGAGCGTTTCGCCGACATCCTCTCGCGAATCGACCAAGAACACAAGACCCAGTCGTCCGGTGACGATGGCAGGGAAGGGTGGACCGGCTATCTCGCCACCCATCCCCCGACGCCGGAGCGGGTCAAGTTGTTCCGTGAGGCCGGCGAGGCGGAATAGCAGCTCGTCAGGCGAAACCTCAGTCCGTCCTGCCGTCGACCTCTTCGTCACAATTCACAAACCTCAAAGACCACCAATTGCGGTCCAACAAGGGCAATCGCCGGTTCATCGATACGCTCTGCTTCTATCGCCGCGCGAGCATGGGGCCCAATTGCCGACCGCCGAACAGGTGCATGTGCAGGTGGAAGACCTCCTGATTGGCGTCGCGATTGCAGTTGACGAGCAGACGGTAGCCGCTTTCGGCAACCCCTTCGTTTTCGGCGATGAGTCTGGCCACCGTGAACATGTGGCCGACCAACTGCTCGTCTTCGGGAGTCACATCATTGACAGTGGCAATCTCCTTGTTGGGGACAATCAACACATGGGTGGGGGCCTGGGGTTCGATGTCGCGGAAGGCTGTCACCTGCTCGTCCCGATAGACGATGTCGCTGGGGATTTCGCCCTTGATGATCCTGGTGAAAATGGTTGCCATGATCTCTCCTTTGGTCGATAGGGGGATAGTTTTTCCGTCGTCTCCCGGCGTTGAACCGAGGCTACGGGTCAGAGGCGGATGCGCGGGTCAGGCGTTCGCGGTGCCACACCTTGGTGTTGTCGTGGTCAAGGCTGCGCAGGTCGCAGGAGGCTTGGCGGCAGACCGGACATTCGTCGGGCGCGCAGGGGTCCGTGTGCACCAGGACGTCGGCGTTGCCCCTATAGGCGTCGACCAGCAGGGATTCCAGAATTTTGGCTTCGTGGTGAGCCTTTGCTAGTGAGAGGTCTACGGGCAGAACCAGATGCAGGTCGATGTGGACGAAGGCTCCGGCCCGCCATGCGCGAAGCTGGTGGATATCCACCCACTCCGGCCGCCGGTTGTTGATCAGAAGGGTGGCGATCCGATCGAGCAGAGCCGGGTCCGAGGCATCCATGAGGCGCCGGTAGGATTGCCATACCAGCTGGCCACCAGTGATGAGGATGTTGATACCGATGAGACAGGCGATGAGCCCGTCGAAGCGCAGCCACCCCGTCAGGTAGACCAGGCCCAGGGCGATGAGGGCCGCGGCCGAGGAGTAGACATCGGTGAGCACATGTTTGCCGTCGGCTTCCAGCGCCAAGGATTCGGTGCGCCGCCCGGTGCGGACCAGGTAGAGGCCCAGCAGGAGGTTGATTCCCGTGGCGCCGAACAGCAGGAGCAGACCGGTTTCCAGGTTTGGCAGGGGATGGGGATCGATCAGGTGACGCACCCCGGAATAGAAAATACCTCCTGCGGCCCCCATGATCAGCGCCCCCTCGAATCCGGCTGAAAAGTATTCGATCTTGCCGTGGCCGTAGGGGTGGTCGGGATCGGGCGGCTTGGCCGAAATCCAAATGCTGAGGCCTGCGAAAGCGCTGGCCGCCACATTGATGATCGATTCCAGGGCGTCGGACAGCACCGCCGAGGAGTGGGTCAAACGATAGGCGGTGAATTTCACGGCTAAAAGAATGAGACTCACCATAAACGAGATCGCTATGGCGCGCATTCGGATGCGCTGCAGATCGGGTGGCGCTGCCGTGGAGGGGCCGCGGGGGCGCTCTTCTTGCCGATCATGTGTCATGGGGGTCGATTCACCTTCGCTATTGGCGTTTATCGTTGGTCGACCGGCGATCTCGATGGTCACGACCGTTAAAAGGGGGTGTTTCCCGTCTCTTACCGGTCAGGCGGTCGGCCGGTTCAAACGATTCAGGACCCGATAGAGCGCCTGGGTACCCAGGTTCTCCTCGCCCTGGGCCATGGCCGCCACGTAAAACTGGTTGACCAGGGCAAGGCCGGGCAGGCTCAGGTTCATGCGGCGCGCCTCGTCCAGGGCAATGCCCATGTCTTTGACAAAATGCTTGACGAAGAACCCCGGATCGAAGTTGCCGTCGGCGATGCGGCGGCCGATGTGATTGATGGCCCAGGAGCTGGCGGCGCCCTGACCGATCACATCGATGATGGCATGCTGAGCCATGCCGGCCCGGTGGGCATAAAGAAGAGATTCCACGACTCCGATCATGGTGCCGGCGATGAGGATCTGGTTGCACATCTTGGTATGCTGGCCCGCACCGGGGCCCCCCATGTAGGCGATGTGCCGCCCCATGCTATTGAACAGCGGCAGAACACGATCGTAGGCCGCCAGGTCTCCACCGACCATGATCGCCAGGGTGGCTTCCCGGGCGCCGATGTCGCCGCCGGACACCGGGGCATCAAGAGCCGCCACGCCCTTTTGATGTGCACGTTCATGAATCCTGCGGGCCAAATCCGGACTGGAGGTGGACATATCCACGATCACGGCACCTGTTTTGGCCCCGGCGAGCGCGCCTTCGGCCGAGAGGATCACCTCCTGCACGTCGCTCGGATAGCCGACGATGGAAAAGATGACCTCCGCAGACTCGGCAACTGTCTTGGGGGATGGACACCACCGGGCGCCCCGCTCCATCAGGTTCCCGGCTTTGTCACGAGTGCGATTGTACACATAGACGGTGTGCCCGGCATCGATGAGATGACCGCACATGGCGTTGCCCATGACACCCGTTCCGATCCATCCAATAGAGACTGCTTGCATGATGATCAATCCCGTTTGTGAAAGGGTTTGTTTTGGACCCAATTTGGCTATTTGTGGAGGACACTGAATAAAATGACATTTCAGCGGTCGACAGATGGTGAGAAATATATAATTGTAAACAGGTGTGTCAAGCGGCGAAAGAGACGGGGGGTGTTATGGACGATATCCGGGTGGCCTGCTACAGCGGTTATCGCGGCGAGCAGACGCCGAAGCGATTCTGGCTCTCGGAACGGTGCATCGAGGTGGTGCGGGTGATCGACAGCTGGCTGGCGCCCGACCATCGCTATTTCAAGGTGCAAGGCGATGACGGCGGGCGCTACATTCTACGCCACGATCCGTATGCGCAGCTGTGGTCCCTGACCTTTTTCGATCAAACCTGACCGGGTTGGGCGGTTTCGGTATCCTCCGCCTCCTGGGAGATGTCCGGATCTGCATCCATGTCCGGTGCCCCATCGGTGGCGGACACGCGTTCGATGGTCGGGATGACCAGTTTCTGATGAAATTTCAAGGCGGCCAGGTCGACTTCCGGATTGCAATGTTTGAGCAGCCACATGGGGACGTCGAACTTGCCGCGGCACAGTGTCCAGATGCTGTCTCCGCGTTGCACACGGTAGGACTGCAACTCGCCGATGCGATACACCGCGTAAAAATCCTCCTGCAGGCGTTTGTGATATTCATAGCGATTCTGCTCAAAAGTTTCGGCATTCGTGCGGTCGAGGGGAATGCGGACCTTCTGGTGCAATTGCAGCACCTGGCCATATGACCATCCATTCAGGTGGCGCACCTGTTGGGTGGACACCTTGGCCCATTCGGCGTAGTGACCTAACGTCTCCTCGACCTCCACCTGAATGATGCCCACCCGTTGGCCCTTGTGCTGGATGATCCGCTCGAAGGCCACATCGGCGGTCACGATTTCCATATTGCGGGCCTGTCGGTCCAGGTCGGCTGTGGTTGGCTCGGCGTCCGGTTCCGCGTCGGTCGATGTCAAAGGAATGACGGAGGCAAGCAGGGGCTGCGGATAGTGGTCCGGTTCGGGAGCGGCGGATGTCGGCGGCTCGGCCGCCATGGTCGCGGATACAGGGGTGGGCGGCATCGGCGTGTTGGCTGCCAGGACCGATACCGGCGCCTCGACCCCCGGCGCCGCCTTTCCTGGCCGGGAGTCGCCCGGAGCCGGTATGCGCAGGGTCTGGTGGGGGTAGATCGTGGCCCTGCTATTCAGATTGTTGGCCAATATCAAATCGTCGAGCCGGACGCGATGCAAACGGGCGATTTTACTGGCCGTGTCTCCGCGCTGCACCGTATAGAAAAGGCTGCGTTTCTGGTTGTCCTGGAACAGGCTTTCGGGAAGGGCGGCCATGTATGCCGCATCGTCAGAACCGATCGGCGGCAGGCGCAGGGCATAGCCCTTGGGCACATATTTTTGTCCGCTGAGAACCGGCTGGCGAAGCGCGGGATTCAGCTGTTTGAGAATTTCGGGGGCGACATCGAAATGGCGGCACAGATCTTCGAAAGCCGCGTAGCCCTTTAGGTTCAGCGTGCGCGCCGGTACCGGTGCATCCATATCCAGCGCCCCGAAATAAGTTTCATAGTTTGATGCCACCTGGCGGGCCGCCAGGAACTCGGCATAAAAATTCCGGGAAGCGAACTTGAATGAACGGCTGCGGTACGATTGGAAGACCGTCTCGAAATCCCCATGCAGCGCCTTGGCCCGCTGCATACCTGCGGCGCCATGATTGTAGGCGGTCACGGCCAGGGGCCAGCTCCCCAGCTTGTCGTAGTTTTCCTTCAACAGTTGTGCGGCCGCATGGGTCGCTAAAATCGGATCGCGTCTTTCGTCGAGAACATAGCCGACCTCCATGAAGCGTCTGCCCGTGGAACGTGTGAATTGCCACATACCGGCCGCACCGTATTTGCTGTACGCATTGATGTTGAAGGACGATTCCACATGCGGCAGGTAGGCCAGATCGTCAGGCAGACCGTGGGATACGAAGATCTCCCGGATACGATCGATATACGCACCGGAACGCACCAGTCCGGCTTGGAATCTGTCTTTTTGACCGATTTGGCAGCGCACCCGCCCGGCTGCGGATCTGAATTGACCCGCATCGTCAGGGTGGTCGAACAATGCCGCCACTCGACGACACGTTTTGTCCGGTGTACGGGGATTGTGGGCCAGGCGTTTTAGAATGTGCTGATATTTATCCGTCGCCAGTTTCATGCGCTTGCGATTGACTCGGCTGGCACCGGGAACGTCATAGGGGATCAGTTCGATGATCTCGTAAACGATGTCCATATGCAGGTTGTCGTGCACGATCCCCTGGTCGGAGCAGTATTGGGAATAGACCCGCGTCCAGAAGTCAACATTGGGAACAATGGCGTCGGGTATGGGAAAGGGGTCGGAAGATGCCCAGGCCGTCCCCATGGTGGCCGTCCCAATAGCGGAGGAAACGAGAAGCAGGAGGACGCAGAGTGTCCGTAGGAAAAATTTTGAATTCATGTCGAGTCACCTTTAACGAAATCCGGCAGGATTGCTTGCCTTGATGCTACCAAAGCCAAGCAAAGCAAATAGCATACCAGTGATCTGGATTCCTGGACTTCCCAAAAGTTCCCGATGGACGCCGATTTTTCTCTTTTTTGCATGTCTGCTATCGTCTACCGGCGTCAAAAATGGGACACCCGCTGACAACGATCGCCCCTTAAACGCTCTTGCATTTGAGGGTCGGGGGTTTTAGATTCAGCCAATGGCAATGGCCCATGCCGATCGACGGCGACCGGCCAAACGAGAAATCGAGGAGCGGTGCCATGAAAATCGAGGTCCAACATATCCCCTCACAGGGTACAGTGTTGTCTTATCTCAAACCGGCCAGAGCGTTCCCGGTGATCAAGGAGATGGAAGAGCAGGGGGAGTGCCTCTTCAATACTCCCATCGCCATCGAGCTGGACGTGCTGCGCGAGCGGGAATTGATCCGGGTGGACGGCGTGGTGTCGGCCACGGTGCGGTTGACCTGCAGTCGCTGCCTGATAACCTACGACCATGACCTGCGGCATCGATTTCGATTGCGTTTTTCACGCCAGATCCCAACGGACGTGCATTCGGGAGGAAAAGACGAGGTGGAGCTGACCGCCGAGCAGATTGGACTGATTTTTTTCAGGGAGGATACCATCGAGCTCAAGGATGCGATCCAGGAGCAGATCGTGCTTTCCATTCCCTACAAACCACTGTGCAGCGAGTCGTGCAAGGGCCTGTGCCCCCAATGCGGCGCGGATTTGAATCAAGGGCCTTGCGGGTGTCCAGCCCAACGTGCCGGCAACCCGTTTGAAGTGTTGAAGAATCGCCAGTGGCCGGCATCATGAGACGTATGAAAACTTTGCCCTGTTTGGGCCTGTCCATCGAGGTTAACGCCGTCCGTACGAGGAGAACAAAACCATGACGCACATGCCAACACATGGCGTGATCTCCAGTAAACATAAGCGATGGGAATACCACCCGGTCGCGCGATGGGTCGGTCTGCTTGCTTTCACCCTTTTTTTCGTTGGGTGTTGGCAGGATACCATTCACCTCGATGTGGATTTCGACAATCTCAATGGATTGGCAAAGGACGACCGCGTCTTGTTTGAAGGGAACCCGGCCGGAAAGGTGGCCGCCATCGAATACCGGCCGGAAGGCACGTACCGGGTCGCTCTCGAGGTGGATGAAGGGTATGCCCATGCCCTCACCGAGCATTCGCGGTTCTATGTGGCGGAAGACCCTGGCCGGCAGGGACATCAGGCCATCGTCATCGATCTGGTCGCCACCGGCGGCAAGCGACTCGAGGATGGCGCCACGGTGAACGGCGAAACCGGACCCCAAGACGTGTTTGCGCGCTGGAAACGGGAAATGGAAACCGGCCTGCAGTTCCTGCAGGAACAGGTTGAAAAGTTCAGCCGCGATGTTCAAGGCATACCGGAAAGCGATGCCTACAAGAAATTGAAGCGTTCCCTGCAGGATTGGGCCGAGGAGATGGAGCGCGCCGGCGAGGGCGCCCGCGACAAGATCGAACGCGAATGGTTGCCGCGCATCCAGCGAGAGCTCGACGCCCTCAAGGAGCAGTTCGAGTCGCGTGGCCAGGAGGAGCGGTTGGAACCCCTGGAAAAAGAGGTCGACCGGATCCGCAACATCTGAATCGAGGTGTCAGCCTTATGGCCATCCGACTACTGGCGCGAGAACTCTACCGTCAGCAAAAGGTCGTGGAAGATCTCGAACATAGATTGGCCGTCGGCCCTCCGGCCGATCAGGAAAAGATCAAAGAGGCCCTGCGCAAGGCGAGGGCGGAGCGGGACTATCTGCGCCGGGCGCTCGATGGAAAAATCGGGCGCTGATCGATCACTTCTTGAAAAACATGTAGGCTGCCAATCCCACCAGGATGACGGCAAAAATCCTTTTGAAATTGGCCGTGGTGACGTGTTCCACCAGCCGCGCGCCGATCTGGGCACCGATGATGCCACCGACCCCCAGAAGGATTCCGGCCCGGTAATCGACATTGGCCAGTTTGTTGTGAGCCACGAGCGCGGAGATGGAGATCACCAGGATCGCCAGAAAAGAGGTGCCAACCGCTTTTTGTGCCGCATACCCCATGAACAGCAGAAGGGGAACCATCAGAAAGCCGCCGCCCAGTCCCGAAAAAGAGGCGCCGATACCGACCAGTACGCCGAACAGGGCCATCAGGATCAAATTCGCATTCGCACTCATCCATGAACCTTTCTATAAGAAACCATTCTACAAGCCCCACACGCCATTTTCTGGAAATCCACTGCCGTCCCTATTTGGACCCCGGTCGCGGCTTTGTCAACGCCGTTTTTTGGACAGGACCTGGTAATAGTCGCTCAACTTGCGGAACACCTCCGGGTCGCCGCCCTGATCCGGATGAAATTTGAGCGCCAGCTTGCGGTACAGGCGCGTCAATGACGCCTGGTCGATGGTTTTCAGCTCCTTCCAGGGCATGCCGAACAAGCGGCCGGCCTCTTCGATTTTGATCTGCACGCTGCGTGGCGGATGGTAGACGCGGTGGCGGCGGATAAAGTCCTCCACATAGGCCTGCCAAGGCGATGCGTGGGGAGCCTGGTAATCGAAATACATGATGGCATACTTGACCAGGTCCTCGCGCAGGCCGTTGGGTTCCGCCGCGTCTTCCCAGAACCCCGGATCCGCGTTGAGGCGGCACAGTCGGGAGGTGAAAAAGGCGTCCATCTGTTCTAATAGTGACCGGTCCGGCGACTCTTCCGGGGCAAAGCGTTTCAGCTCGAAGATCACCGAAACATAAAGAGCGCGCTGGTGGTTCCTGAGGGCGCGCTCCTCGGCCAGAAAGTACTGTTCCAACTCGTCCCGGGACTTGGCGTGCAGCGGCCGGAAGACTTTTTCCGGCACGCGGTGGATGTGGCGCTGTTCACTGTGGCCGAAACGCAGGTAGTGGTAGCGGCGCTTGTCGAAAAGATGAATCGGTTGCGACGGGGTCTGGGAAGAGGTCAGGGCCGCTGGTGGATGCGTCTGCCGCCGGCTGCGATCGAACCCTATGATGACCCGCTGAATGTGGGGCTCGAGAAAGTCGAACAAAATTCGGTCCAGGTCATCGGAGTCGACCGCTATGCCGGCACTTTCGAGGGCGTCAAGCACGGCTTCATCATAATAGTAGCCGTTGCCGCCTACGTAGACGATATGGCGCGAGGGGTCCGATCCCAGGTCGAACAGGTCGCGACTTTTCATCCGGCCACCTTCGGGATAGGAGTGGCGGATCAGGTAGTGGGTCTTCCCCTGCTTTTTGATTCGGGCAAGGTACATATCGGGTTTCTCGACGACGAATAGTATTTATGGTTGCTTGTTGGAATCGTTTGGCTCAAGAAGGGGCGGGCGAGCATCACTCCGGGCTGGCGAGGTTTTTCCTGAGCGCTTCGATGCACTGGTCGCAATTGGCCTGTCGGCGATTGCCGCCGGCACAGTAGTTCAGAAATGACTGAATCCAATCTTGACCCGCCCGTGGACAGGTAAAAATATATTCAATGAAGCAGACTAGGCGTTCGATGGTTTTTGGATCGATGGCGTGCTCCATTTTGCAGGCCGAGGTTTCAGCTGTCAGCGGGTCGATTTGAAGAACCTTCAGAAGGAACTCCTTGATCACTGCATGACGATGGGCGATGTCGCGGGCGATGCGTTTTCCCTTGGCCGTCAGGGTAATGTAACTGTAGGGCTGGTAGTTGATGTACCCTTTTTCCGAGAGGGCTTTCAGACCGCCGGTGACCGAGCCCCGTTGGATTTGCAAGCGATCGGCAATCTCCTTGGCTCTGGCGACTTTCTGGGTCTCTTCGAGTTCCAGAATTGCCTCTAGGTAATTTTCCAGGCTATCGGAAAGATCGTCGCTTGTAGACATCCTGTCTCCTTTCAATTTGGCCTGAAAATAACATCCCTGTCTTTATTAGTCAAAGTTAAAAAAATAGGTTACACAATAAAAACGTGTTGACAACACTGAAAGTTAGGTATAGCTAACATTCCCAAACTTTCCAGAACCATGCAGATTTTCGGGAGGCGCGATATGCCGAGAGTAAATATGAGACAGATGAGATCCAAACAGTCCGGGACCATTGCCGCCATCACCGCGGCCGGTGAATTGGGGCGTCGCATCCGTGATATGGGGCTGGTGCCGGGCACCCGCATCACCGTCCAGGGCCGGGCGCCGCTGTATGACCCGGTGGCCTTGCGTTTGATGGGATTCACCTTAACATTACGGAACAGCGAAGCCGATTATATCGATGTGGAGGTAGACGATTAACATGGAAGCCATGATCGCCCTGGCCGGCAACCCGAACTGCGGCAAAACCACCCTGTTCAACAGCCTCACCGGGGCACGTCAGCACGTGGGCAACTATCCGGGCGTGACCGTCGAGAAGAAAGAGGGCATCTACCGCCTCAACGGCCACAGGTTCAACATCGTCGATCTGCCCGGAACTTACTCCCTGACCGCCTATTCTCTCGAGGAGGTGGTGGCCCGTGACTTTTTGATCAATGAAAAGCCTGGCGTGGTGATCAATATCGTGGATGCCTCCAACCTGGAGCGTAACTTGTACCTGACGCTGCAGTTCATCGAGATGGGCATGCCGGTGTGCATTGCCTTGAACATGATCGACATGGCTTACAGCCGCGGGATCAAGATCGACCACGAGGCCCTTTCGCGTTTGCTTGGCGTTCCGGTGGTGCCGACCATGGCCCGCAGCGGACAGGGCAAGGAGGATCTGATCCGGGCCGCGCGCCAGGTGCTTGAAAAGGAAGGCGGGCGAACCGAACTGAAGATTTCCTATGGGCCGGATATCGACGTCGGATTGGATCGAATGGAAGCCATCATCCGCGAAGCCGATTTCATGACCGATACCTATCCCTCCCGCTGGCTCGCCCTTAAGTATATGGAAAGCGACGAGCAGATTCGTTGCCTCGGCAAGCAGCGCGATGCCCAGACGGCCGAGAAGTTGGAAGGCATCGTTCAAGAGGTCGCCAATCACCTCCAGTTGACCATCGACAGCTTTCCCGAGGCCATCATCGCCGATTACCGTTACGGTTATATCCGCTCCGTGCTCAAGCAGGGCGTTATCAGCTACAGCGGCGACCGCAACCGCTTGTTCGTTTCCGATAAGATCGACAAGGTGGTGGTGAACCGCTTCGCCGGCCCGCTGATCATGCTGGGCGTGCTGTTGGGGCTCTACCATTTTACATTTACATACAGCGAGGTGCCGGTGGCCTGGACCGAGGCGATGTTCGGCTGGCTGGGCGGGATGGTGGACACGTATATGTCCGACGGCCTGCTCAAATCCATGATCATATCGGGGGTCATCGACGGCGTTGGCGGGGTGCTCGGTTTCGTGCCCCTGATCATGTTCATGTTTTTTGGCATCGCCATTCTGGAGGACTCGGGCTACCTGGCCCGGGTGGCTTTCATGCTCGACC
Organism: Desulfatitalea sp. UBA4791; assembly: GCA_002402905.1. Classification (GTDB taxonomy): domain Bacteria; phylum Desulfobacterota; class Desulfobacteria; order Desulfobacterales; family Desulfosarcinaceae; genus Desulfatitalea. Next base: position 47,413 of record DHGT01000089.1, read on the forward strand.
GCGTGTTCCGCACCTTCGGGCTCCACGGCAGTTCGGTGATGGCCTTTATCGTTTCGGGGGGAATTGCCGGCGGATGCGCGGTGCCGGGCGTGATGGCCACGCGGACCCTTAAATCCCCCCGCGAGCGCCTGGCCACCCTGCTCACCGTGCCGTTCATGAACTGCGGCGCCAAGCTGCCGGTGTTCGCATTGCTGGTGGCCGCCTTTTTCGCGGAAAAAGAGGCGCTCATGATGTTCGCCATCACCATCGTCTCCTGGATCGGGGCCCTGTTGGTGGCCAAGCTGCTGCGCACCACGGTGATCAAGGGTGCATCGACGCCGTTTGTCATGGAGCTGCCCCCCTACCGTCTGCCCACCTTCAAAGGGTTGCTGATCCACACCTGGGAGCGAACCTGGCAGTACATCAAAAAGGCCGGCACCGTGATTCTGGGTATTTCGATCATCTTGTTCGCCCTGATGACCTTTCCCCGCCTGCCGACCGACCAGACCGCCGTATTCGATGCCCAGCGCGAGGCCTTGCGCGCAGCGCAGCCGGCCTCCATCGCCAGCGAACCCGATGCCGCGGCAGACGGGACCGACCTGTCGGAGGCCGCCCGTGCCGTTCATTTACAGCTGCTGAAAATCGAGGCGGCCGAGGCCGAGGCGGCCCTGAGACACTCCATCGCCGGCCGGGTCGGCACGGGTTTGGAAACCCTGAGCCGCTGGGCCGGCCTGGATTGGCGCACCAATATCGCCCTGGTGGGCGGCTTCGCGGCCAAGGAGGTGATCGTGGCCACCCTGGGCACCGCCTACTCGCTGGGAGCGGTCGATCCCGAAGAGAGCCGCTCGCTTTCCGAGACCCTGGCCCGCTCGCCCCAATGGCGGCCATTGACCGCGTTGAGCCTGATCATCTTCGTCATGTTCTATGCCCCTTGCTTCGTCTCCCTGGTGTGCATCGTGCGGGAGGCCGGTTCCTGGAAGTGGGGTCTTTTTTCCATGGTCTTCAACACGATATTGGCTTTTACGCTATCCGTGGCCGTGTTCCAGGTCGGCCGGTTGGCCGGTTTTTAGAGGAGGTGCCATGCAGACCGCGATCGTCATCCTCATCGTCGCACTGGCCGGGTATTACCTGGTGCGGCGCTTTTACAAGAACGTCAAGAACAGCAACACCGAGGGGTGTTCCGGGGATTGCGCCTGTTGCGGCATGTCGCACAAAAACACATGCCAGATCGAAGATCACACCAAAACGGAGGAATGATCATCCACACCCCAGGATGATCCAACAACAGGAGGCGCGCCATGACAACCGGGCACCCGACGGCCCATGACTTCAGATCGGTGTTGAGCCTGGACCCCTTGCTCGACTTCTGGCGGAACCATGTGGTGCCCATGTGCCCGCATACCGCGTCGATGTTCGAGGCGGCCGCCGGCCACCTGGAGGCGAACGACGCCATCGGCGGACAGGAACTGGATCCGGCCAAGATGCGGCAGCACCTGGCGCAGCTGGTGCCTTTGATGACCGCCGTTTTTCCCTCGTCGACCTGGGAAAGCGACCTGTCCGTCGCCGTGACGCCGCTGGACAACCGGCCGTTTTTCTACACGCCCCTGTTTGAACGCTATTTCTTGTCCGACGATGGGCGCATGCGCGGCACCCTCAAGCAACCCCAGGTGGACACCGACGTTTTCCAGCGCCTGCGGGCCTTCTGGCTCATTCTCGACAAGGTATACGGCATCGTCCAGGGCCGCGGCATACCGGTGGTGCGCACCATCGTGGACCCGGAGACCGGCCTCGATCGCCACTACCGAATGCTGCCCGACTGGCAGTTCCTGCAGGTGGTCACCCAGGGGCGGCCCGAACCATTGGATTCCAGGGACCGAACGGCGATACTGGAGAACATCGATGATCCCGAAGTGCTGGCGCGCCTGGTGCCCGCCCAGCGGGTCGAGTTCCGCGGTTTTATTGTCATCCGGGCCGTGGACATCACCCAATCGGAGGTGCTGGCCGACCTGGAGAGGGGGCTGATCGACCAGGAGACCATCTTCTGCTCGGGCGGCTTCGGGCGTCTGCAGCAGCGGCTGCGCATTCTGTTCGGCCGGCCGGACCTGCGGGCCGGCCTGGGCGCCCTGCACGGAGATCAGGTGTGGGTGGTCAACGACGAAGAGCATTCCGCCGCCAACTGCATCTTCAAAAACTCCAACCATGTCCGCGTGGCCGATCTTCAGGGCTCCATGTGGCTTCGGGCCGTCAATCAACGCGACATGCTCATCGTGCCCAATCTGGCCGACGGGCAACGCCTCTCGCCGGCCGAACAGGAGTTGCTCGATCTCGGTTTTCGCTCCGCCCTGATCGTGCCGCTGCTTTACCAGGGAACCATCATCGGCACCTTTTTCATCCTCTCACCCCGGCCCAACGACTTCGATGCCATGGACAAGCTTCTTATCAAACCCACGGTCCCGCTTTTCTCCATGGCCCTCAAACGCGGCGTGGACGATATCCACAACGAGGTGCAGGCCATCATCAAGGAGAAGTGCACGGCCTTGCATTCATCGGTGGAATGGCGTTTCCGCCAAGCCGCCTTCAGTCATCTGGAGCGGCGCCACATGGGGGAGGCCTCCGAACTCGAACCCATCGTATTCAAGGACGTCATTCCCCTCTTCGGCCAGACCGACATTCGCGGCTCTTCCGAAGCGCGCAGCCGGAGCATCCAGGCCGATCTGACCGAACAGCTGCGCCTGGCCCGGGAGGTATTTGAACGTGCCGGCCAGATCAAGTCGTGGCCGTTGATCCAGCAGTTCGACTATCGCATCGCGCAACGCATCGACCAGTTGCGCCAGGGCCTGCCCACCGGCGCCGAAAGTGAAATGATCACTTTTCTCAAGCAGGAGGCGGAACCGACCTTCGAAGAATTGCTGCGCATCGGGCCCCGGGTGGCCCAGGCCGTGGAGAGTTACCGGCGCGCCCTCGACCCCCAGCACGGCTTTGTCTACCAGGAGCGCCAGGCTTACGAGACCAGCGTGTCCCTGCTCAACGCCCGTCTGTCCACCTACCTGGAGCAGGCCGAGGCTGCTGCGCAGAAAGAGTATCCCCACTACTTCGAAAAGCATCAGACCGACGGGCTGGATTACGTGATCTATCTGGGGCAGTCTATGCGTGAAGATGCCCACTTCACCGCCTTTCACCTCCAGAACCTGATCCTGTGGCAGTTGATTCTGGCCTGCGGCATGGCATGGCACACGGAACAGACCAAGCCCGAACTGTCGGTGCCCCTGGACACCTGTCACCTGATCTTTTACAGCACCACGCCGTTGTCCATCCGGTTCCGGTATGATGAAAAACGTTTCGATGTGGACGGCGCCTACGACGTTCGCCACGAAATCGTGAAGTCCAGGCTGGACAAAGCGGTGGTCAAAGGCACGGGCGAGCGTCTTACTCAGCCCGGGCGTATCGCCATCGTCTATGCCCACGCGCACGAAGCCGAAGAGATGCGACAACATCTGCACTATCTGCAATCCAACGAACATCTGCTCGAAGACATCGAGCCGCTCGAACTGGAAGACCTGCCCAGCGTCAAGGGGTTGAAGGCCTTGCGCGTCGGCGTCAATCTCGAGGCAACTGCCCTGGCCCGACAGGTGGCCCTGGTGGCCGCGGGTTAGGCTGCTGAATAAATCCTTTCCGTCCACAAATAGGCCAATTGGCCATTTGGGGATGGGCACGGACTAATTCACACCGTGGCGTAGAGCAATCTTCTCAAACATCACCACCAGACCGGCCGTCAGCGTATAAATCGATCCGATACTCAGATTTTTTTCGGCCGTGTCGTCGAAGAAGATGTTGAGAGTCGAAGAGATGCCTTCCTCCGGCTTCCAATAGCAGATCAGGACCGGCAGCAGGGGCAGGGGGTCGAGCACCAGGGAGATATCCGATTGGTAATGGTTCTCCACCCGGCGGCCGTTGAACAGGTGAACCAGGTCCTCGAAAAGGTCGGTATAGGTATCGGCCAGACGCTTGAGCGGCTTTTCACAGCGTTGGCCGAACAGACGGTAGTAATCCTTACCGTTGGGCAACTCGCGCATGGGCACCCAGTTACCCGACGGGGTCACGCCGCCGGCCTGAATGATGTAGTTGAGAACCGGTACTGCGATCCAATGGTGGATGTGAATTTCCCCATAAAAATTGCCTTTGGCGTCGACGCTGAAATTTTTGCCCAGCGTGCGCAATGTGAGGCGTCCGTTGGAAAAATCGGCGCCGATTTTTTTTGCCGCCTTGGCCAGGTCGACGCCCGCGAGTTGTTTCTTCAGTCCGGCCAGGGTATTTGCCAGTTCTTCACGAGGGTCTTTACGGCCGGGTGCCTGGTCCCCGAAGCGTTCGAGATCTTCGGGCGGCACAAACGGGCAGTCGGACAAGGGGCGTTTTCCCTGAAATACCGCGGCGGCGAAAGCGAGGCAGGTGGCCTCGTTGCATTTGCGGCAATTGGTTTTGGGCAACAGTTTGAATACGGCCATGACATTTTCGAATTCAGCCATTCCATTCTCCTTATGAAAATTCGTACACGTCCAACGCATATTAAGTTAAACTCTTTGGACAAAAAATAAACCCCTCGATCTCTTTTGCCGAACTGGCGAAACCCACCAAAAATAGAACGAGCGTTCGATTCTTTTTGTTGACAGCGCCACAACCCGCTTGTTAGAAGAGAGTCGCACCTGAATCATAAATCCAATCACTACCGGTACATCCGGGCAGGAGGAGCCCATGAGGACAAAACAGGATTACATCAACGCGCTGGCCAAGATGAAACGCAACATCTATTTCGACGGCCAGTTGATCGACCGCACCGACGAATTGCAGATGGAATGCATCAACAACATCGGCACCACTTACGACGAAGCCGCCAGGCCCGAAAACCAGGAGCTGATGACCGCCATTTCCCATCTGACCGGCGAGCGCATCAACCGCTTTACCCACATCCATCAGAACAAGGATGACCTGCACAAAAAACAGGACATGACCCGCATGCTCTGCCAGAAGGTGGGCGGCTGCATCCAGCGCTGCATGGGCATCGACGCCACCAACGCCATCTACAACGTCTCCTACGAGGCGGACAAGATGAACAACGGCGAAACCAGCTACCATGAAAATTTCAAAAAGTGGCTGACCCGCTTCCAGCAGGAAGACCTCATCGCCTGCTGCGCCCAGACCGATGTCAAGGGCGACCGTTTGCGCCGTCCGGCCGACCAACCCAACCCGGGTTCCTATGTCTACATCAAGGAGCGGCTCAAGGACGGCATCGTGGTGGAAGGCTGCAAGCTGCATATCTCCGAAGCGTCGGTGTCCGACGAAGTGCTGGTGGTGCCAACCCGCTCCCTGCGCCCCGAAGACAAGGATTACGCCGTTTCGTTCGCCGTTCCCGGCGACTGGGACGGTTTGAAACAGGTGGCCACCATCCATCGGTTCCGGGAGCGCAAGCACTTCAAGCGCGGCTGGGTGCCGGCCTCGACCGATTCCTACATGATCTTCGACAACTGCTTCATCCCCTGGGAACGCGTGTTTCTGGCCGGAGAATATCAGCACGGCGGCATCCTGGCCCTGCTCTTTGCCCTGTTCCATCGCCACTCCTATTCCGGCTGCAAGCCGGCCATCGGCGACGTGGTGATGGGGGCCGCGGCCCTGGCCGCCGAAGTCAACAACGTCCACAAGACTTCCCACGTGCGCGAAAAGCTGGCCGAACTGATCATGGTCACGGAACTGGGATATGCCGCCGGCTATACGGCCTCGGATCTGGGTGGTCCCAAAGTTTACATGCCCGGCAAGGGGTTGGTGCCCTACGGTCCCGGTTCCTATATCCCCCATTCGATCTACTGCAACGTGGGCCGCTGCCTGACCGGCGAGGCGGTTTATAGAGAGGCCGAAATCCTGTGCGACATCGCCGGCGGCGTGGTAGCCACCTTCCCCCACGAGAAGGATTTCACCAATCCCGAGACCCGGGACCTGTTGCTCAAATACACCCAGCGCAATCCCAACATGCCGGTGGAAGACCAGGCCCAGTTCTGGCGCTACCTGGGCGACGTGCTTTGCTCGGCCAAGGGCGGCATCCACAACGTGGGCGGTTTCCACGGCGGCGGCTCGCCCATCATGGAGCAGATCGCCATCACGACCCAATACGACATCGACTCCCGTAAGAAGGTGGTCAAATACATCGCCGGGATGAGCGGCGGCGACCGCGAAGCCCTGGCGCCCAAAAAAGAAGCGTAGCAGCGTCCCGTCCCCTGGACGCAAACGCACCAGATCCACAGGGCAGCCGGAAACGGCTGCCCTTTTGCGTCCGGCGTATTGAAATCCAGCACCAAAGCCGCTATTAAAGCGGTAAAAACCCTTCGACCAAGGAGCGATCCGACATGACCCAGGAAATCATCACCCGCCAGGAAAATGGGGTGTTCACCATCCAGATGAACCGGCCCGAAAAGAAAAACGCCATTACCCAGAACATGTACACCCTGATGGCCGAAGGCTTCAAGCGGGCCGACCAGGAAGATGCCGTGCGGGTCGTGGTGCTGTGCGGCACCCGGGGCACCTTTACTTCCGGCAACGACATCGGCGACTTCATGGCCCGCGCCTCCAATCCGAGCGCCGAGGTGCCCTCGGCCAGCGCCGACTTTTTCGAAGCGGTCATCTCCCTGCGCAAACCCCTGATTGCGGCGGTGCAGGGCTTTGCCATCGGCATCGGCACCACCATGCTGCTGCACTGCGACATGGTCTTCGCCGGCAAAAGCGCCGTCTTCAGTACCCCTTTCGTCAACCTCGGCCTCTGTCCCGAATTCGGTTCGTCCTACGTTTTGCCACGCCTGGTCGGCCGCCAGCGCGCCTCGGAGCTCTTTCTGCTCGGCGAACGCATATCTTCGGAAAAGGCCTGCGAACTGGGTATCGTCAACCGGGTCATCGCCGACGATACCCTGATGGACGAGGTGATGGAGATTGCCCGCCGCCTGGCCCGCAAATCCCCGGCCGGCCTCATGGCCACCAAGCAACTCATTAAAGGTTACACGGCTCAAAACGTCCGCGAGGCCATCCAGACCGACGGGGCCATGTTCGCGAAGCTGATGACCGGCCCCCAGGCCCGCGAAGCCTTCGAAGCCTTTGCCGCCAAGCGTGAACCGGATTTTTCGAAATTTTAATCCTCCCTTCACCATCAACCGATACAATCCACAACAGGGTCATGCCGGAGCCAATCCGTCATGCTGAACTCGCACAACTGCTCAATGACATAAAAATTCTAAGGTAACCGTTTCAATCCACGCCCCCGCGCGGGGGGCGACTCATACCGGCCGATAAGATGGGCGGGAGCAGCTTGTTTCAATCCACGCCCCCGCGCGGGGGGCGACCAAGGTAGGACGATTCTTTTTGCATCTGCAGTCGTTTCAATCCACGCCCCCGCGCGGGGGGCGACGCGCTGGTGTTTGCTGTTCGGAAGTGCTGTCCTGCTGTTTCAATCCACGCCCCCGCGCGGGGGGCGACCTCGATGGTTTCCACGGTGACGCCCTGGGCCTCGTTTCAATCCACGCCCCCGCGCGGGGGGCGACATGTCGACAAAGGGCGACACCCAGGCGGGCACATGTTTCAATCCACGCCCCCGCGCGGGGGGCGACGGGCGACATTGGATCAATCGGCAGCTCAGAAACGTTTCAATCCACGCCCCGCGCGGGGGGCGACCTCAAAAACGGCGTTTTGAGCGCATCCAGCGATGTTTCAATCCACGCCCCCGCGCGGGGGGCGACGCACACCAAAAACTTGATGTCAAGCGCAAACTTGTTTCAATCCACGCCCCCGCGCGGGGGGCGACGATCTGTATCGCCAAACGAACCGGCGTTGGTTTTGTTTCAATCCACGCCCCCGCGCGGGGGGCGACGTCAAGAGGTCTACGAAGCCGCCAACGGGATATGGTTTCAATCCACGCCCCCGCGCGGGGGGCGACTTCCCCTGCCGGAATGCTTTACGATACCTGTAAGGTTTCAATCCACGCCCCCGCGCGGGGGGCGACGGGTCCGACCGGGCCTCTTGGGCATCTGCAGTTGCCGTTTCAATCCACGCCCCCGCGCGGGGGGCGACCTGATATCGCTATTGATGAGCCAATATGGGTAAGGTTTCAATCCACGCCCCCGCGCGGGGGGCGACCTTCCTGGAGGGCAAGCTCAAAGGGATGCCCAAAGTTTCAATCCACGCCCCCGCGCGGGGGGCGACGGCAAGGAGATCTTGGCCGCCGTGATGCCATGGGTGTTTCAATCCACGCCCCCGCGCGGGGGGCGACGCCCTCAGCGCTTTGTCTGCTTACGTTGATCAAGGGTTTCAATCCACGCCCCCGCGCGGGGGGCGACGCTTGGCCAGCTTCACATCCACATCGTAGTCGATGTTTCAATCCACGCCCCCGCGCGGGGGGCGACTACCGTGCGGATGGGCAAATCTGCAACGAAAAATGGTTTCAATCCACGCCCCCGCGCGGGGGGCGACGGAATCGGACATTGCTGAGGCGCAAATGGATAAAGTTTCAATCCACGCCCCCGCGCGGGGGGCGACCCAGGTGTGGCCGTTGGTGATCGAATGCTGCAATGTTTCAATCCACGCCCCCGCGCGGGGGGCGACGATCGCCGTTGGTGGCGATGACGGCCGCGTGGAGGTTTCAATCCACGCCCCCGCGCGGGGGGCGACATCAAACAGGCAGGAAATCAGTTATGGAAATATTCGTTTCAATCCACGCCCCCGCGCGGGGGGCGACCCCCATGCAACCATGACCGTCGGCGGCTATGGAGTTTCAATCCACGCCCCCGCGCGGGGGGCGACTTTTTGCAGATCCGAGATGGCGCAACCACAAAAAAGTTTCAATCCACGCCCCCGCGCGGGGGGCGACGGCCGTCGGGTCGGCCTGGACGGAGGTGTTTTTAACGTTTCAATCCACGCCCCCGCGCGGGGGGCGACATCCGCGTGAGCACCGGCATGACCACAAAAATTCGTGTTTCAATCCACGCCCCCGCGCGGGGGGCGACATCAGGTGCCGCGAGCAGAGGCAGTGCGCCAAGTTTCAATCCACGCCCCCGCGCGGGGGGCGACGCGGTCAAAGCCGCAGGTTCGGCCGTGACCTGGAGTTTCAATCCACGCCCCCGCGCGGGGGGCGACTTAAACGCGGTCAACAAATACTTCGTCCCATCAACGTTTCAATCCACGCCCCCGCGCGGGGGGCGACTGCCGCGGTGGCGCACGTCCTCCACCAGTTCGTTGTTTCAATCCACGCCCCCGCGCGGGGGGCGACGCCAGCTCTTGCTCGATGGCGTCATCCAGGTCTGGTTTCAATCCACGCCCCCGCGCGGGGGGCGACCCCAGAGCCGATGCAGGCCGACCAGCGCCCACTGGTTTCAATCCACGCCCCCGCGCGGGGGGCGACGTCGTCGATGGGTTCCACAGGCACCTGGTAGGGAAAGTTTCAATCCACGCCCCCGCGCGGGGGGCGACTCCCAGAGCCGATGCAGGCCGACCAGCGCCCACTGGTTTCAATCCACGCCCCCGCGCGGGGGGCGACTCCTTTGGCCAGTCGCCGCTGGGCAGGCGACCCATGTTTCAATCCACGCCCCCGCGCGGGGGGCGACGCCGTCAAGCTGGCCGCGCTCGAGGCCGGGATTAAGTTTCAATCCACGCCCCCGCGCGGGGGGCGACTGGGTATCTTCGGCCAGGGCGGTGCAGTTGGCGGGTTTCAATCCACGCCCCC
>DHGT01000107.1 GCA_002402905.1 Desulfatitalea sp. UBA4791
GCCAAGACGGTCCCGGCCGCCGGAGACAAAACGAAGCGAGCACTGGCTCCGGGTGATGGTGCGCGATTACCCCGATGTCCTGGATGCGGCCATCGCCCGGGCCTTTGGCTGGCGCGGCGCCGTGATCGAGTGACGGTCGCCGCTCCAGGATGCCGATTACACGGCCAACCATCGGCCGTTACCGACGCGCTGCCCCGCCCTGCCCCGACAAGGTGAATGGTGAAGTTATCATGAAAGCCGCGTTCGCTATCTTTGACCGAATGACCTCTCTGAATTTTATCGGATTCTACGACCCCGTCACACGCCTTAAATCGATGAAGATCATGGACGACTTTGATTGGCGTATCTGCTCGACCGCCCCGCAGGTCGTCGATGATCGCGGGCTCCACATCACGGCGGACACTGTAGGCGGGTCCCTGAACGCTTTCGACATGCTTTTTGTTCCCGGCGGATTTGGGACCCGGGATCTGCAGTATGACCGCATGTTTGTCGACGGGTTGAAAACCGCCGGCTCCGCGCGACTGAAAGTATCGGTATGCACCGGCGCGCTTCTTCTCGGAGCGGCCGGATTTCTTCAAAACCATAAGGCCACCACCCATCCAAACGCCTACAAGCAGCTGGCGCCCTACTGCGGCGAGGTGGTTTGCGAGCGGGTGGTCGATGACGGTGGCATCATCACTGCCGGCGGTGTATCTTCCTCCATCGACCTGGGCTTGTATCTCGTTGAAAAATTGGCCGGCACCGATGCGCGCAAACGGATCGCCGCACAGATGGACTATCCATACCGCTGGGATTGGTAGCTTGCACACCTGCGTCCGGCCGCGTAATGATCGTGCACGAAACCTATGGCAAAGTAATGCCCAAACAGCTTTCGTTGGTTTGGTCTCCCCCCCCTTTTCCAATCCGGGACACTTGCCTGACGAATTCCCCAAAAGGCCTCTGAATTCCTTGATCACTATATGCACAATCGCATCAGCGATCAGCTGCGGGTTCAGAATGTGGTCGATGAGAGGTATAAAGCGGCCAAATCGAAGAGGATAAAATGAAGCCCTTTTGAAGCACTGCAAAAAGAAAAGCGGATCGATTCACGATCCGCGATTATTGGAGAAAGATGGAGGCGGCATCCGGATTTGAACCGGAGAATGGAGGTTTTGCAGACCTCTGCCTTACCACTTGGCTATGCCGCCAAAAAAAAATGGAGCGGGAAACGGGATTTGAACCCGCGACTTCGACCTTGGCAAGGTCGCACTCTACCACTGAGTTATTCCCGCTCAGCATGAAAACGGGTATTTAACGATCTGCGACCCGTTTGTCAACAAAAAATTACGACTGCAGCAATCTCCGGAAGCGTACGAAGTAATCGACGCCCGACCACACCGTAAAGATCGTGGCCCCCCAAAGGAAAAACATGCCGATGGCATGCAGATCCACCGTAAAATAGGGGTAGTGGAACAGCAACGGAATGGCGGAGGCTATCTGAAAACCGGTCTTGTACTTGCCCAGGTTAGAGGCCGACACATCCTCTTGGTGCTGGGCGATGAGGCTGCGCAGTCCCGTTACGGCGATCTCACGACCGATAATGATACATACCACCCAGGCCGGTACCCAGCCTAGCGACGTAAGCATAATGAAGGTGCACGACACCAGCAATTTATCGGCCACCGGGTCCATGACCTTCCCCAGGTTGGACACCATGCCTTTTTGGCGGGCCAAAAAGCCATCGAAGTAGTCGGTAATCGCCGCTGCACTGAAAAGCAGGGCCGCCAAAAAACAAGTGAAGCGGTTGGGCACGAGCAACAGCAAGACCACCAACGGTACGGTCAGTACACGAAAAAGGGTCAATGCATTCGGATCGCCTAAAAGCCGCTTGAATTGATCTTGGGGGCGCATGGCCGTCCCTCTTTGTCACCGCGTTAAGTTGTAAATGCTACTTCTTTGCCTTGTTCCAGTCATCCAGAAATGCCTTGATGCCCTTATCCGTCAATGGATGGGACGCCAGCTTACTCAGCACGTTGAACGGAATCGTGGCGATATCGGCGCCCAGCAGGGCGGATTCCAGGACGTGCAGGGGGTTGCGCACGCTGGCGACGATGATCTCGGTTTCAAAGGCGTAATTGGCGAATATTTCCACCATCTGTTCGATGAGCAGCATGCCTTCGTGGGAGAGATCGTCGAGCCGGCCGACGAACGGGCTGACGAAATTGGCGCCGGCTTTGGCGGCCATCAGGGCCTGCAGGGGTGAAAAAACCAGGGTCACGTTGGTTTTGATGCCCTCGTCGCTGAGGATGCGCACCGCCTTGAGACCGTCGGTGGTCATGGGGATTTTGACCACGATATTGTCATGGATCTGTGCCAGTTCACGCGCCTCCCGGACCATGCCGTCCGTATCCAGTGCGATCACTTCGGCGCTGATGGGGCCGTCCACGATGCTGCATATTTCGGTGATGAGTTCTTTGAAATCCCGGCCCTCCCTGGCGACCAGACTGGGATTGGTGGTGACACCATCGACCATGCCCATGGCATGGGCCTCTTTAATCTCTTTGATGTTGGCGGTATCGATAAAAAATTTCATTAACAGCTCCTTTTTGACGCTGGGCTTTTACCCAACCGTCCGATATTCATGATGAATCAGACCGAATCCGTCTTACCGGCCAGATATTTTTCCTTGCAGGCCTCGCTGCAGAAATAGAGCACCTGCCCGTCGATATTCAGCGCAATGCCATCGCTGCGGGTCAGGTAGACGCCGCATTGGGGATCCTGAACCAAGGCGTCATCCGCCCGCTGGGGCAAGTTGCCGGGTCTGCCCACCTGTCGTTGGGTGGCGCCGCCGAACCATGTCTTGGCCGCCCGGTAAACCACCATACCGATTATGAGAAAGATGAGCAGTCGAACGAACATGGCCGGATGGCTTGATCACCTTCAGGTATTTGATTTAAAAGCGTTTTCACATCCAGACCCAACGTCGGATGCACAACAGTCGGGTCTATATCACAAATGGGTTGCAAGACAAAGCGCCTTTTGTGCAAGCGTGGATGGGGAAGGATCAAACGTTCACTCTGAAGGATAAGATCACTGTAAAAAATGACGTCCAGGTCGAGTGTCCTGGGCCCGAACCGAATGCCGCCGGCCTGTCGCCCTAAAGCTGCCTGGACCGCTTGCATATGGCTGAGCAGATCCAACGGCGCCAGGCGCGTCCAGACCCTGATGGCCGTATTCAAAAACCAGTCCTGGTCCGTATAATCCACCGGTTCGGTTTCATAGAACGGGGCCCGAGCCGCCAACCGCACCCGGTCATGGGCGCACAGCGCGGCGATGCCCAGGCAGCAGTTGCGCAACCGATCGCCGAGGTTGGCGCCGACTGAAATAAACGCCCAGGATAGTTTGGGTTCCCGGTTCGTCACGTTCAACGGGACGTTTTCTGAGAGGGGATGGTGG
>DHGT01000112.1 GCA_002402905.1 Desulfatitalea sp. UBA4791
GATGCGCGCCTGGCGCGAGGCGGCCCGGTACTGCGACTTCCGGGAGGCGTTCGGCTTTCCCATCGGCAAAATGCCCATGGTGGCCGTCCAGCTGGCCACCATCGAAAAGACGGCCAAACGCACCCTGGCCGGCGCTTTCCGGCTCTACGGCGACATCCTGGCGCTGCCCGGCGGTCTCGCCGGCACCTCCGATGCGCAGGCATCCGACGATGTGAAGCAGCGGCGCTTCAACATCCGCGAGCTGATCATGCTGCAGAAGATGGCCACCAGCTTCGATGCCCCCGACGTCCTGCGCCTGGCCATGAGCCTTTTCGGTGGTCACGGGGTGATGGAGGATTTTTCCGCCTTGCCCCGCCTCTATCGGGACGCCGCGGTCAACGAGCTGTGGGAAGGGCCGCGCAACGTGCTGCTGGCCCAGATCCACCGCGACCTGCAGAACGCTTCGGCCGGGTATGCGCCGGATCGTTTCGTCGCCAGCATCCTTGCCGGTGCGCCCGAGGAGGTTGTCAAGGAGCTGCAACAGGAGATCACCGCAATTCTTTCCGGTCCCGGTCTGTTCGAGATGAGCCCGGCCGGATTGGACGCTTGTGCCCGCTGGGATCGATTCTGCCACCGGCTCTACCACGCCTATCAAGACGTGGCGGCCGCCATGGTGGAAGACCGGGGATAGACCGAGATGGCCACCGCAGCGACCACATTCGCCCTTCAGCGCAAAAAGGAGCGCCGCGAGCGCCAGAACGTCATCCTGGGCGCCGCCGAGCGGGTCTACGGCCGCAAACCGTTCGAGACGGTGAGCATGCGCGACATCGCCAACGAAGCCGGCATCGCCGTCTCGTCGTTGTACCGATACTTTCCGGACCAGCAGAGCCTTTTCGTGGCGGCCTTCGTGGCCGGTACCCGGCAGATCATCGCGCGGGTGGACGCGCGCATCTCCAAGGGCGAGATCACCAGCCTCACGGCCTTCGGTCTCGAATTCATCTCTTTTCTCACCGAAAACGATCACTACTTCCGCATGATGACCCACTTCATGCTCGACGGCCGCCTGACCGGCCAACCGCTCGAAAAACTCAACGAAGCCGCCCGCTCCGTCCTGGACCTGTTCGAGCGCGTCCTGGACCATTGCGGCGCCGGCCGCCACAAACGGGCCCTGGCCCACGCCTATTTCGCCGCGCTCAACGGCGTCCTCATCACCTTCCGCAATTATCCCGGCCGTGACAGCGCAGAGGTGCGCCGTCACATGGAAAGCATCGCCAAGGTCATGGCCGAGGCTTTGGAAGGCTATGGGCGGGTGCCGATGGAAGTCGATTGATATGATTTAGAAGCCGGCGGCTGATGTGACCGTCAGTGCCGTATCGAACGGTTGTTTTCCTTGGTTCGTAGAGCTCACTTCAACTGACTGTCCTTGCTGCCTCGCCGGTTGATGCCCGGCAGTGGCGCCTGCTGCTTTTCAAGTTCAGCCTTGCAGGCAACGCACAGGCGCACGCCCGGAATCGCCTTGCGGCGGGCTTCGGGAATGACTTCCCCGCATCGTTCGCAGTGCGTCAGGCTTTCACCGTCAGGCAGCCGGCTCCGGGCCAACTTGACCGCATCCTGGACGCCGGCGTCGATCTGATCCTGTATCGCCCCGTCCCGTGACCAACCCACGGCCATAATTTGCTCCCCGTAATGGTTTAAAAAACACTCAACCGATCATAAATCCCGATCAGATTCTCCACCAGCCGGCCCCAGCTCAGGTGCTGCATGGCCGCGGCAATGCGCAGGCGATCCGCCTCCGCAATCGGCTTGTTCAAAATTGCCGCCATGCCTTCGGCCAGGCGCCGGGCATAATCGTTTCGGTCCCCGGGATCGACCTGGCCGTCGGCACCCATCCGGATAGGATCCACCATCACGGCCAGGCCTTCTTCTGTGAGCGTCGGCGGCACGAAATCGGGCGGGCCGCCGGTGCGGGCGAAGACGCTGGGGGTGCCGCAGGCCAGGGCTTCCATGAGCACCAGGCCGTAGGGTTCCACATGGGAGGGCAGGACGTAGAGGTCCGCGCTGCGGTAGATGTCGGGCAGGTCGGTGCGCCCCACTTTGCCGGGCAGTTGCACGTGGTCGGTCAGGCCCTGGCCGTCGATGAAAGCCTGCAGGTCGGCGCGGCTTTCGGGGTCGCCTTCGCCCACGATCAGGCCGGCGAGGTCGTGGCCCTGGCGGCGCAGGCGGCCCACAGCCAGGACCAGCTCCTTGAAGCCTTTCCAGTCCACGAATTTACCCACTGAGACGGCCAGGCGGCTGCCGGGCGGCGGTTGGTAATTGAAGTGGCGCCGCAGAACGTCGTCGCGGTCCACGGGCTGGAAGTAGAAGAGATCGGGTTCGAAGCCGTAGCCTTCGATGGTGATGCGCGCCGGGGGTACCTGGAAGACCTCTTCGCATTCGGCCACGGTCTGGGGGGAGATGGCGCAGACGTGGTCGGCGCTGGCCACGCATGGAACGACCACTTCGCGGAAGCGGGGCGCATCCGCGATAAGTTTGTAGGCCGTGCCGTGGCACGAGGCCACCAGGGGGATCCAGGGGGCGATGAGGCGGGCCAGGCCGTTGAGGAACCAGAGGTGGTCCACGTGCAGAATGTCGGGCTGCAGGCGGGCGATCAGCTCGGCCAGGCGGCCGCCGAAGACGGTGAGCAGGTCGACGAGTTCTTCTTCGCTGCGGTCGCGGTAGGCCTTGACCGGATAGGGCATGACTACCGACATGCCCGAGATGGGGGTGCGCACGGCGCCGGCTTGGGGCGTCTGGCCCGGCGGGGTAAAGCGGCAGGTGAAGATGCGCTCGTCGGGCACGCCGGGGATGTCGGCCGAGGTGAGGGTGTGATAACCGGCCGACAGGACGTAGAGATCCAGGCCGCGGCGGATCGCTTCGGCCGCGATCTGCTGCAGGTAGACGCCGGAGCCGGTCTCACCGGGCAGCTGGCCGTGGACGAAGAGGATTCTTCTGGGGCGGCCGGCGGCGCGGCGTTCGGCCACGGCCCAGGTCCAGGCATCGCGTTCGTTTCGGCGTGCCACCGGGTTGGGCTCGAGGTCAGGCCAGCGGCGCAGGCGGTCGAGCAGCGAGGCGGCGGGGTGGTCGGGCGCCGCCTTCAGCCAGGTGTCGGCGGAAGAAATGCTGCTGTCAGAGGGCATGGTCAAACGCTTCCATTGTTTTTTGAAGTCGTGGGGCCACGGCCGGCCTCAATTGCCGGCCTTGAGGCCGGTCCAGCACTGGTCGTAGGCGCGGGCCGCTTCGCCCAGGTCCACCTCGAACTCGCCGCGGGCCAGATCGGCCTCGCCGGGGTAGACGATGGGATTGGCGCGCACCTCGGGCGGCAGCAGGTCCATGGCCTTGAGGTTGGGCGAGGAGTAGCCCATTTCGATGCTGATTTCTGCGGCCACGTCGGGCTGCAGCAGGAAGTCGATGAAGCGGTGGGCCGCTTCGATGTTGGCGGCGCCTTTGGGAATACAGAGGCTGTCGAGCCACAGGGCGAAGCCTTCGGCCGGGTAGATGTAGCGCAGGGCCGGGTTTTCGCCGGCGGCGATGTAGGCTTCACCGTTCCACAGCACGGCGGCCTGCACTTCATTGTTGAGCAGGGCCTGCTTGGGCGAGTCGGAGTCGAAGACGCGCACGCCGGCCATGAGCGGTTTGAGCAGCTCACAGGCCTGCTGGATGTGGGCCGGGTCGGTGTCGTTGAGCGAGTAGCCCAGGCGCTTGAGCCCCATGCCCAGCACGCCGCGCATATCGTTGGGCAGCAAAAGCTTGCCCTTGAGTTCGGGTTTCCACAGGTCGGCAAAGGCGGTCACGCCGGCCGCGGCCGGATCGGCCGTGTTGACGGCGATGCCCGTGGAACCCCACATGTAGGGCACGCTGTAGACATTGCCTGGATCGAAGGGCCGGTCGAGCAGGCGGGGCGCGAGATTGCCCAGGCTGGTCAGACGGCTCTTGTCCAGAGGCAGCAGCAACCCCTCGCGGCGCATGCGGGCCACGAAGTCGGTGGAGGGCACGATCAGGTCGTAGCCCTTGCCGGTCATCTTCACCTTGGCGTACATGGCCTCGTTGCTGTCATAGGTGGAGAGGTGCACCTGGATGTCCGTCTTTTCGGTGAAGCGCTCGATGACCGCTTCGGGAATGTACTCGGACCAGCAGTAGATGTAGAGGTTCTTTTCGGCGGCCCCGGCAGTGCAGGCCGTTTCCACGATCAGCATTGCCGACAACAGCAGTATCCATCGTTTCATTTTCGCTCCTTTAACAGACTTTGCGTCGCCACCACGGCGACGGCGGTGATGAGAATCATGACGGCGCAGAGCGCGTTGACTTCGGGTTTGAGCCCCAGGCGCACCATGGAGTAAATGCGCAGGGGCAGCACTTCGAAGGTCGGTCCGGTGGTGAAGAACGAGATGATCACGTCGTCCAGGGAGAGGGTGAAGCTCATGAACCAGCCGGCCAGCACGGCGGGCATGGTCATGGGGATGACGATGTGGCGCCACACCTCGGCCTCGCCGGCGCCCAGGTCACGGGCCGCTTCGATGAGGTGCGGGTCGAATCCGTGCAGCCGGCTGTGCACGGTGATGGCCACGAAGGGCACGCAAAGGGTCACGTGGGCCATGAGCAGGGTCCAGAAGCCCAGTGGCAGGGCCAGGGCCATGAAGAGCACCAGCAGGGAGATGCCGATGACGATGTCCGGCGACATCATCATGACGAAGAGCGCGGCGTGGATGGTCTTGCGGCCGGTGAAGCGCCATCGGTAGATGGCCAGGGCCGTGATGGTGCCCACCAGGCTGGCCGCGGTGGCCGCCAGGAAGGCGATGTAGAGGGAGTGGGCCGCGGCCTGGAGCAGGGTGGCGTTGTGCAGCAGGTGGTCGTACCACTGCAGGGTGAAGCCCTTCCAGCGCATGGAAAAGCGCGAGGCGTTGAACGAGTAGATCACCATCACCACCAGGGGCAGGTAGAGAAAGAGGTAGACCAGGCCCGCATAGGCGATCTTGACCGGGCGCTTCATGCCAGCTCCTTGCGTGCCAGGCGTACGTTGCTGCGCCAGTAGAGCAGCAGCATGAGGCCCATCACCAGGGTGAGGGCCACGCTGGCCGCGGCGCCGAAGGGCCAGTCGCGGCTGGTGAGGAACTGGTCGCGGATGAAGTTGCCCAGCAGCATGGTGCGTGCGCCGCCCAGCACGTCGGCCACGTAGAACATGCCCACGGCCGGCAGGAAGACCAGCATGCAGCCCGAGACGATGCCCGGCATGGTGAGGGGCAGCCTCCACGTAGCGCGGGTCCAGGCGCTCCAGAGCCGCGTAGAGGGGCAGCACCATGAAGGGCAGCAGGGTGTAGACCAGGCCGGCCAGCACGGCGCCGGTGGTGTACATCAGGGGCAGGGGTGCGGAGACCAGACCCGTGGCCATCAGCATCCGGTTGACGATGCCGTTGGCATTGAGGATGGCGATCATCGCATAGGTGCGTACCAGAGAGTTGGTCCAGAAGGGGATCACCACGAGCAGCAGCAGCCACCCGCGCCAGGGCGGCCGGGTGCGGGCCAGGATGGCGGCGAAGGGGTAGCCGCACACCAGGCAGATCAGGGTCACGCCGCCGGCCAGGTAGAGCGAGGAGAGCAGGATCTGGCCGTAGACCGGCTCGAGCAGGCGACGGTAGGCGTCCAGGGATAGACCGGGAACCACGAAGGCCGTGTCGCCGCTGCGGCCCAGGCTGGCCAGAAGCACCAGCAGGTTGGGCGCAAAGGCGAAGAGCGCCATCCAGACGAGCACGGCGGCGATGATCAGGCGTTTGAAAAAGCGGCTATCCTTCATGGGGCAGCACCACCTCCCACCCTTCGATCCAGCTCACGGCCACGCGGTCGCCGGCGCGGAAGTAAACCGTGGCGTCCTCGGCGTTGAAAAACTCGGTGGCCCGGATCTGGCGGCCGTTGTCCAGCACGATGGCCACGTCGTAGGTGGCGCCCTTGTAGATCGTCTCCTCCACCGTGCCGGTGAAGTAGCCGCCGTCGGCGAAGCTGTTCTTCAGGTCTGCTCGATGCGGCCGGCGTTGAGCACCACCACCCGGTCGGACATGGAAAAGGCCTCCTCCTGGTCGTGGGTCACCAGCACGAAGGTGATGCCCAGGCGGCGCTGGAGGTGCTTGAGATCGAGCTGCATCTGCTTGCGCAGGCGGTAATCCAGGGCCGAGAGAGGTTCGTCGAGCAGCAGCACCAGGGGTTGGTTGACGATGGCGCGGGCCACGGCCACGCGCCGGGCGATGTCGCCGGGCGGCTGGCGGTGCATGCGCAGCCCGAAAGCCACGTTGTCGAAGACCGACATGTGGGGAAAGAGGGCGTAGCTCTGGAAGACGGTGTTGACCTCGCGCCCTTCGGGGGGGATGTCGGCCATGTCGCGGCCGTTGAGGTGCAGGCGGCCGGCGGTGAGCGGCTCGAAGCCGGCGATGAGGCGCAGCAGGGTGGTCTTGCCGCACCCCGAGGGGCCCAGGATGGTGAGGAATTCGCCGTTGTAGATGTCGAGGCTGATGTCGCTAAGGGCGGCCTGATCGCCGTAGTGTTTGCACACCTGCTGCAGGCGGATGAGGGGTGAACCGTTCATCGGCAGATGGATATCCTCCCTGTGGCGGAATTCCGGACCCTGTTGGCGGAAGCGGTGCGGCCAAACCATGGCCTGGAACTGCCAGCCTTTATGAAGCAACGCCCGGTAAGTCAAGGGGATTTTTGGGGTAGGAGGTGTCGTTCGATTTGCCAAGCGGTTGCCGGAACATTACAATAGAGTCGAAATTTGCAGTAAGAAAGGAGATAGATTATGAAATGTGATATGTGTCAAGCCGAGATCCCGGCCGGGGATGAGCACGACCACCTGGGGCGCACCTTGTGTGAGGATTGCTGCATGGAAGCCCTGTCTCCCATGAAGACCTGCGACCCCTGGGCCGTATACAGCGCCAAGTCCTTCGAAGAGCACATGGGCGGCGACAGCACCCTGAACCCGATCCAGAAGGAGATGGTCGCCATCCTTGAGGATACCGGCGGTTTGACGCCCCAGGATCTTCTGTCCCGGCTGGGCGCCAAGCTTTCGGTCGAGGATCTGCAGCGGGAATTCGCCGCCCTGCGGCACATGGAGAAGGCGCGGGCCGAAAAGCGCGGAGATCGTATCTTCTGGCGGTTGTGGTAACCCATTAAAAAAGGAGCGAACGTGGTGGACGACCCAACGGACGTGGGGCAAACCGTATGTGTGTCGCCGGTCACCGGCGAGGAGATCGGCCGGTCGGCGTTGAACACGGCTGCGGATGTGCGCAGGGCGGTGGAACGGGGCCGCACGGCCCAGGCGGCCTGGGCGGCCCTGACGGTGAAAGAGCGGGCCAAACGCCTGAAGCCCCTGAGCGCCTGGTTGACGGCGCATGCCGACGAGCTGGCCGGGATCATTGCCGAAGACAACGGCAAGACCCGCACCGACGCTTTGGCCGCTGAAGTGCTGCCGGCCGCATTGGCGGCGGGTTTTTACTGCCGCAAGGCCAACGGATTTCTAAAGGATCGCCGGCTCTTGCCCGGCACCCTGTTCATGGCCAACAAGGCGGCCAAAATCGCGAGGGTGCCTTACGGTGTGATCGGTATCATCTCGCCGTGGAACTATCCCTTCGCCATCCCCTTTTCCGAGGTGGTCATGGCCCTGCTGGCCGGCAATGCCGTGATCCTCAAGGCGGCCAGCGAAACCCAGCTGGTGGGGCGGGCCATCGAACGCTGTTTCGATGCCCTGGCCCTGCCCGGCGGATTGTTCACCCACATCAACATGCAGGGCAGCGCCGCCGGCCCGGCCTTCCTGGAAGCGGGCGTGGACAAGCTTTTTTTCACCGGCAGCGTGCCGGTGGGCAAGCGACTCATGGCCTTGGCCGCGGAAACCTTGACGCCCCTGGTGCTGGAGTTGGGCGGCAACGATCCCATGCTGGTCTGCCCGGATGCGGACCTGCAGCGCGCCGTGGCCGGGGCGGTGTGGGGCGGTCTGCAGAACTGCGGCCAGTCGTGCGGCGGGGTGGAGCGGATCTATGTCCACCGTTCGGTCTACGAACCGTTCGTGGCAGCCCTGGGCGATGCGGTGCGGCGCTTGCGCATCGGCGTGGACACGGATCACCAGGTGGACCTGGGTGCCATGACCACCGTCAAGCAGATGCAGGCGGTGGAACAGCAGGTGGCGGCGGCCGTAGCAGCCGGCGCCGTGGTCGCGGCCCAGTCCGATCCGCCGGCCGGTGCCCGGGGGAACTTCATGCCGGCCCGGGTATTGACCGCCGTGGACCACACCATGGCGATCATGCGTGAGGAGACCTTCGGCCCGGTGCTGGGGGTCATGGCCGTGGAGGACATGGCCCAGGCCGTGGCCCTGGCCAACGACAGCGACCTGGGGCTGACGGCCAGCGTCTGGACCCGCGACGCCCGGGAGGGCGAGCGCCTGGCCCGGCAGATCCGGGCCGGAGTGGTGATGATCAACGACCACCTGATGAGCCACGGCCTGCCCGAAACGCCGTGGGGCGGCTTTAAGCAGTCAGGCCTGGGGCGTACCCACGGTGCGGTCGGCATGGCCGAGATGACCCAGGTGCAGTGCCTGGTGCACGATTACCTGCCTGGTGTCCGGCGCAACCTCTGGTGGCATCCCCATGGACCGGCCGTCTACCGCGGCCTGCGCGGTATCCTGGAGATGCGCTACGGCCGGGGAGTGGGCAAGCGGCTGAAGGGATTGGCCAATCTGGCGTGGATCGTGCCGCGCATGTTCACGTCCGATATCCCGAAGGGGTCTACCTCCGCGGATAGAAAGTGACCGGACGACGGCGATGAACGCAACTTCCAAGGGCGGTTTTGCCATCCAACGGCTGCTGAATTATGCCGCACGACTGCGCTTTCCCAAGCTGCTGGCGCTGACGGGCATCCTTTTCCTGGCCGATCTGGTCGTACCGGACGCCATTCCCTTCATCGACGAAATTTTGCTTGGACTGGGCGCCACTCTGCTGGCCATGCTGAAGAATCGGCGTGCGGGTGCTGAAGAAGCGGCGGGGAGTCAACCCCCGAATAAAGAGCGGCCGCTTTGAGGAAAAGCGGCCGTTGGGTGGGCATGCGATCCGGCTGAAGCGTAAGATCAGACTGCAGGCGTTGCCGGTACATCGTTTTCCGCTGCCGGTTGTCCGTGAATCACGGCATAATTGCGCATGATCCGTTTTTGATCGGCCTTGCGGTTGGCCTTGTGGGCGCGTTTCTTGTGCTTGCGGATCATCTTGAGTTGATTGGTTTTGGATGTCATATCTTTTTTCTCCTTTGTAGCCCTTAAAAGAGCCCTTTGAATACAAGACCTTATCTTTCAATTCGGGCCTTGATGGGCCATATTTTTAATTATATTGAAAAGATAGGTTTTCCCCCATACCATGCCCGCGGGATGGGTTGCAAATGAAAACCATCGCTATTTCTCCAGCTGCACCTTCACCGGTACGGCTCGGGTGATCGTGTCGAAAACCGGCGAGTATTGCGGTCCCAGCGCCACGATCTCCGCAAGTTTTTCGGGGGATGCGTCGGCATCGATGGTGACGTACATCCGGATCTCCTGGTATCCACGGGGCACATCATCCCGAATCCCCAGAAACCCCTGAAGATCGATATCGCCTTCCAGGCGTGATTCCATGGCACGGATGGTTATTCCCTTGGCCGCCGCGTGGTAGACGATGGAGGTGGTGACGCACGCGGCCAAAGCGGTCAGGGCGTACTCCACGGGATTGGGCCCCATGTCCCGGCCCAGCAGGATCGGTGGTTCGTCGGCATCCAGCGAGAAAGGTTCCTGGTGCTGGTGATTTTGCTGGGTGCCGTAGAAGTGTTTGATGGTGGTGCGGTTGTGGCCGCCGCCCATCCATTGGTTGTCGGCTTTGAATTTGAACTTGGCGATCACCGGTGCGGATTTGACGGCATCTATGGTACCGAACAATTCATCGACGTTGACCCCATTGACGACATTCGGCCTTTCGGCTTTGACGGCTGTATGTTTCATATTCTATTCCTCCCTTGTGAGGTTGCTCGTTGGACTGCTTTTTTTACGCTTGACGATGTTCCTGAGCATTCGCCGTGCCAATTGGCCGATATGTAGTAAAACCAAATTATATTGGATAGTTGTCGGGTTATCGGAAGCGGTGGCCTGGGTGACGGAATGTCGTGAGTGGCGAGATTTCGCGAGTGGGTTTGACGAGAAATCGTTAACCGTTGGGCCGCGGCGGCCGTTGGATGCCCAGGGCTTTCATCCGTGACTGCAGGGTCGAGGCCGGCATGTCCAGGAGCCTGGCCGCACCGTCCCGACCGGATACCCGCCATCGCGCCTTTTCCATGGCCAGCAGGATGTTGCCGCGCTCCAGCTCGCGCAGTTCGCGCACGGTCCTCACCCGGCGATGGGACCGGCCGTCGGCGGGCGGTGCGGAGTCCGGCGGCGGCGCTGGGCGTTGGGGCAGCAACGGATCGGGCCGGAGATGCCTGTGGCGCGCAGTGATCACGCCGCGTTCGATGACGTTCTGCAGCTCGCGCACGTTGCCGGGCCAGTCGTACCCTTTCAATTTTTCGATAAATTCGGTGCTCAACGGCGCGATGACCCGTTTCATTCGCGCGGCGTATTTGGTGGCGAAGTGTTCGGCGAGCAGGCCGATGTCGGCCTCCCGCTCACGCAAGGAGGGTACGCGGATGGGAAACACGTTGAGGCGGTAGAACAGGTCGGTGCGAAAGCGGCCGTCGCCGACGGCGCGGGAGAGGTCGCGGTTGGTGGCGGCAATGATGCGCACGTCCACCCGGCGGGTGCTCGAACCACCCACGGGTGTGAATTCGCCCTCCTGCAAGACACGTAGCAGCTTGGCCTGCAGCTCGCGGTTCAGCTCACCCACCTCATCCAGGAAAAGCGTGCCGCGGTCGGCCAGGCCGAATCGACCCTCCCGGCGCTGGGTGGCACCGGTGAAGGCACCTTTTTCATGGCCGAAGAATTCGCTTTCCATGAGCATGTCCGGTATGGCGGCGCAGTTGACCGTGATCAAAGGGCCCTCTTTGCGGGAACTGGCGGCATGGATGGCCCGGGCGATCAGCTCCTTGCCGGTACCGGTCTCCCCGATGATCAGGACCGTGGAATCGGTGGGCGCCACTTCGGCCACCAGTTCGAGGGTTTCCCGGAAGGGTTGGCTATCGCCGATGATTTGACCGAAGTCGTAGATCTGCTGAATTTCACCCTTGAGGTAAGCGGCTTCGTCCCGGAGAGATTCGATCTGCCGGCGGGCCTCGAAGCGTTCGTTCACGTCCCTGAGAATCAAGACATAACCGGGGCGACCGTGAATCTCGATTTGCGAGAGGGTCGCTTCGGTGCGAATGGGAAGGCGATTCGGGCCCAGGGCAGCCAGGCCATCGGGTATCCAGACGCTTCGTTCGCTTTCGCTGTGTACATCGAGTTTGCGAACGATTTGCTGCAATCGTTGGAAGTCCCCCTTTGCGATCAATTGCCCGAAGGACCTTCCCTTGCATGAATCCCGGCCGCAACCGAACATGCGCTCGGCAGCCGGGTTGAGGATCACGATGTGGAAGGCATGGTCCAGCTCCACGATGGCGTCCATGGCCCCGTTGAAAACGCCGGAGAGGGTCTCCTCCCGGGCACGCATCCCGGCTTCGGCCCGGAGGCGGAGCATTTCCGCCGTGGCCCGGGCCGCAAAGATGCGGAACAGGGCCAAGTTCCGATAGGACTCGGGCATACGCTTGGTATCCAGGACGGCCAGGTTGCCCAGGACCTGGTCGTCCGGGCCGATCAATGGAAAGCCCATGTAGCTGACCGCCTTGAACGCTGCCAGATCGGGATCGTCTGGGAAGAGCCGGACCACGTTGTCCGGGATGTGAAGATGGGTCTTGTTTTTGATCGTGTTCTCGCAGGGCGTGCCGGCCAGATCATATTCGTAGTGGTCGACAAAACCGTTGCCCATCCAGAAGGCTATCGCATGGAGACGCCCGGTATCCGGCCGGTATTCGGTGATCCAGGCGCCGTGGGTGCCGAGGGCGCGGCTGAGGTTTTTGACCAGGGCGCGGAAAAACGATGCGCCGATGGCCCCGGCCGTCCCTTGCATGATCTTTTGCAACAGATCGTTTTCGTTTGTGATCCCGGTATCGGTGAGCATGGGATCCCTCGCTTTCACGGAAGGCATTTAAACACGCGGTGTTGTGAAAATGGCCACAGTGGCCCGCGTTGTCAATCCATGGCGGGCCGCCAGGGCGGTGTTGAATCGGGTGCCTGCGAAAGAGGTCAACTCCCAAACGAATCGGCCGATATGTAATAGATGAGGTTGCCGGTGATGGCGGTCGGGCGCCTTTAGGTCATGAGCCGGCCGGCGGATAGTCGAACCATTTACCGGGTAAATATACCCGAGGCAAATATGCTGATCAGAAAATACCGATGGCAGTGAAACAGAAAAGCGTCATGGCCGGGTCGGACGCGCCGGCAAAAGGTGACAAACCCCCGGAGACTCCGCTGACGCGTATGCTCAAACGCATCCGGCGGACCGAGGAGTTTCCGAGTATTTCCAAGTATCTCGTTGAGATCAATCAGAAATTATCCCTCTGCCAGGAGGCCAGCGATGCCTCAGACCTGGCCAATTTGATCCTCAACGATTACGCTCTGACCAACAAGCTGCTCAAGTTGGTCAACTCGGCCTACTACGGCCTGGTCGCCGGCAAGGTGACCACCATTACACGGGCCGTGGTGGTGCTGGGTTACGAGCGGGTGCGCCTGGCCACCATCAGCCTGGCCTTGCTGGACCATTTCCAGGGCAAGGCCCATACGGCCGATTTGAAAGAGACGCTGATCGCTTCTTTCTGGGCCGGGGTGGTGGCCCGGGAGATCGCGGGATCGGATGGGACCATCGACCCGGAAGAGGCGTTCGTGTGCGCCATGTTGAGCCAATTGGGCAAGCTGGTGATGGTTTACTATTTGCCCGATGAATATCAGAAGGTCGTGGATTGGGTGGCCGCCCACGGCCACAGTGAAGCCAAGGCGGTCAAAGCGGCCTGCGGGGTGACCTACGAAGCGCTGGGAACGGCCGTGGCCGGGCAATGGAATTTTCCCGATCGAATTTGCGAAGGATTGCAGCCCCTGACCCCGGACGATTGGCGCGGTCGGCGCAAGGCTCCCACGCAACTGCGAGTGGTGTCGGGTTTCGTGAAAGCCTTGGGGCAACTGATCGAGCAAGGGGAGTTGACCGGCGACGATCGGAAGTGGCAAACCTTGCTCGACCGCTATAAGGACAGGGTGAAGCTGTCCAGGCGGAAACTCCAGACATTGGTCCTCGACTCCATCGACAGCGTCCGGCGGCATGCCCAGGCATTGAATTTCAGCATCGAGAACAGCGCGTTTATCCAACATCTGGCGCGGGGCTGCGAAACCGCGCAAGCGCAACTCCCGGATGTGAAGGCTGAAGCGTCGCTTTTGCCGGAGTCTCATAGCCACCAGTTGACCGATGGATTGGCATTCAAGGAAGAGAGCGGCGACCCTGCGGCCTTGAGTCCCAAGGACGTGATCTTGGCGGGTATTCAGGAGATTTCAGAGGCCATGATGGCCGACTACGATGTCAACGACATCGCCTTGATGAGTCTTGAAATTCTCTACCGCGCACTTGCGTTCCACCGCGCTCTGATGTTCGCCCGGGAAGGAGATGGGCGAATGATGACCATACGCTTCGGATATGGCCACAACAGCGGTGAACTGGCCCACAAGGTCGGCTTTCAGGTCCCCTCCGGTCGGGATCTGTTCAATCTGTCGATCGCATCGGGAAAGGATCTGATCGTGGCCGACGCCCACGATGACAAAACCGTTCGCCTGCTTCCGGCCTGGTATCGCACCCACATCGATGCGCCGGCCTTTGTCTTTATGCCGATAAAGGTACAAAACGTCTGCATCGGCGCCTTCTATGCCGACCGCCATCAAGCCGGTCAACCGGTCAGTGAAGAGGCGCACCGCTACCTGAGCATGCTCCGCAATCAGCTCATCCTGGCCGTCAAGTATCGCCAGGGATCGAAGTAGGCCCACGGCGCGGCCATGATCTCAACCCAATTTGCCTATTTGTGGACGGACTCTGAATAGCTTTCAGTTGGGATTGTTCGGGTCGCGCCAGCAGTTCTAACTGAATGTGATTCACCTTGAAGGGCCTGCATTCCAGAAGGTGTTTGATAAAACAAATCGCATGGCAACGGTTTGGCAGGCCCGGGTGGGGCAGGTGGCCAGGGCCACGTGAGCCTGCGGTCTTAGAGCCAGTTAAATGCAAACGGCGGACAAGCGGCCC